>JAJRRA010000070.1 GCA_024279945.1 Gammaproteobacteria bacterium | reverse complement strand
GTTGACCAGTCTGGATAACGAGAAGGAGCCCAGCCAGGAGGTTCGTCTGATGACACTGCACGGTTCAAAGGGTCTGGAATTTCCACATATCTTTATTGCCGGCGTGGAAGAGGAACTGCTACCGCATCGCATCAGCCTGGATGAGGGTGGGGAGGAAGAAGAGCGCAGATTGTTGTACGTGGGAATCACACGCGCCCGGGAGTCGCTGACCCTCAGTTATGCGGGGCGCCGCCGGCGCTATGGTGAGCAGATCCGTTGTGAACCCAGCCGTTTTCTGGATGAATTACCCAGCGAATTGTTGGAGTGGCGTGGAACGGATGCGGAGAAGGACCAGGAGCACACCCGTGAACGGGCAAAAGTTCACCTGGATAAACTGAAGGAAATGTTTGGCGGCTAAGTCGTTTACCGTACCAAAAACCGGCCTGAATGCTATGTGCTGAGCTCTTGTCGAAGTGACCCGGCTTGTCGCCCAGTCGGGTATATAATTGCATTATGCCTTTTGGGGTATAAAACATAATTATTCCCTATGGGGTATATTGCTATAATATACCTTATAGGGTATAGTGTGATTCGGAGGTGGTCATGATTAAGATGGTTAGATCAGCAAAACAACTCGGTTCACTCATTCATAATGAGCGCGTGCGGCGTGGTATGTCACAGCAGGCACTCGCTGATCTGACCGGAACAGGGCAAAAAACCATCTCGCATATCGAGAACGGGAAAGAGGGGACCAGGCTCGAAACGATCTTTCGTTTGCTGGCGACACTAGATCTGGAAATGAAGCTCACCGCGCGCAGCAAAAGTTCCGAAAAATCCATAGGTGACATATTCTGATATGGCGCGCAGGAAAACACACACACCACTAAATGTCCTGATCAACAACCGGCTTGTAGGCCGTTTGGAGAAAGAGACGAGCGGGGCGATCAAGTTCCAGTACGTGAAAGAGTGGCTGGAATGGGAGCATAGCTTTGCGGTCTCACTTTCGTTAGCTCTACGCAAAACTGCATATCGTGGCGAGCCTGTCGTGGCAGTCTTTGACAATCTCTTACCGGATAATCCGAATATCAGACGCATAGTGGCAGAGCGCACCGGCGCTGGCGGCACCGATGCCTTTAGCCTGCTTCAGCAGATAGGTCGCGACTGTGTCGGGGCGATGCAGTTCCTTCCGGATGACGTGCAAGCAGATGCGCGGATGGAAGTCAGAGGCGAGCCCGTTACTGAAGAGGAGATCGAGCGCATTTTGGCAAATCTCGCGCGTGTGCCCCTTGGCATTGATCCGGAACACGAGTTCCGTATTTCAGTGGCAGGTGCGCAGGAAAAAACAGCGCTTCTTTTCCATGAAGGACAATGGATGAGGCCTCTTGGAACGACACCAACTACCCACATCCTCAAGCCTCAGATTGGCGAAATCCCAACCGCTTTCGGCCTGATCGGTATGGCGGAAAGTGTTGACAATGAGCACTTCTGCCTAAAGCTGCTTGAAGCCTTCGGCTTGCCCGTCAATCAGACAGAGATTGAAATGTTCGGAGAACGCCGGGTACTCGTTGTCGAGCGATTTGATCGACTCTGGCAAGACGATGGTCGATTGCTCAGATTGCCGCAGGAGGATTTCTGTCAGGCACTGGGTGTCCCTTCCACCCGTAAATATCAGGCGACTGTCGAGGGACATCAAAACGGCCCCGGCATCGTTGATATATCCTCCCTTCTGCAAGCCAGCGATGAGTCGACGCAGGATCAAGCCGACTTTTTTAAGGCGCAGATAATATTTTGGCTAATTGGGGCGACCGATGGTCACGCAAAGAATTTCAGTATCTTTCTGAGTCCAGGAGGCGGATTCAGGCTCACGCCATTCTACGATGTTCTTTCTGCACAGCAGGCGTTCGATGCAAACCAGATTCCTCACAGGAGCTACAGGCTCGCAATGTCCGTTGGCAAGAACCGCAAGTACAAGATTCTCGATATGACCGGAAGGCACTTTGTCGAGACCGGTAAAGCGGCGGGACTCGGTCCCACGATTATCCGAGAGGCCATCACATCAATTCTTGAAGCTGCTGGTGCAGCTAATGACAAGGCACTTGCGGAAATGCCGGAAGACTTTTCAGTCGAGATTCACGAGGTTATCAACCGCGCGATAGATTCACGTCTTGGTCAGCTCGAAGCAGCACTGGATCATCTCTGATCTGAATAATCCAGCGGTAGCGCTATTTTTCTTTCGCGCAGGCGCACTGGATGCACAGCAGTGCCGTAGGATCAAAATTCAGCCGTGCGGGCGCAATGTCCTCGCCACATTCCTGACAATAGCCGTATTCATCTGCGTCAATTCGTAACAGCGCTGCGGTAATTTGCCGCAGCTTTTCACGCCGCCGCCGCCCGGTTTCAATGGACATGGCTTGTGCCTGCATGGCGTCCATACGTGAAAGCCGGCCGACGCAGGCCTGATCCAGTTCAACGGTCTGTTCCGCCTCATCGCCGGTTTCCTGAGCCTTGAGCAGGGACTGCTTCAGAGCCAGCAGTTTTTCTTTGTACTGATTCATAAGTAACTTAATTCTACCTTGTGCGGGCTTGCTTGCCGTAGTGACATTCCGGCCTGTAACTTTTTCCCGGCTGTTGCGTATAGTCTATTGAGATGAGCAGGCGCTACCGAAAATGGGTGGAGGAATACCAGAACCAGGCCTGGACGCTGGCGCGCTACCTGTTGAAGGACGCCCAGGAAGCTGAGGATGTTTGTCAGGAGGCCTTCGTCAAGCTGTGGAACCACCAGGACTCAGTCGATAAAGACAAGATCCGGCCCTGGTTGATGAAAGTGACGCGCAACGGGTGCCTGGACCGCCTGCGCCGGCGGCATCCGACGGAAGAATTGATGGAATGGCGCCATCAGGACGAAACACCGGGTCCGATGCAGGGCCTGCAACAACACCAAACCGGGCAGTGGCTGAAACAGGCTATTGAAGCGCTGAAAGAGCCCTATCGGTCATTGGTGGTACTCAGGGATATACATCAACACAGCTACGGGGAAGTCGCAGTCGTGCTTGAATTAAGCCTGTCTCAGGTGAAGGTCTATCTGCACCGGGCGAGGAAACAGTTGCGTGAGCAGCTGGCGGAGGTAAGACCATGACAACTGAAAACCGGAATGAGTTGCCTGCATGGGAAGCGCAGATCAACGCCTTGCTTGATAACGAGCTGGATGAAGCCTCCGCTGCTGCATTGAAACAGGCAGCGGAGAAAGACCACGAACTGGCGCGGGCGATCATCGAGGCCTACCAACTGCAGAACAGCATGGAGTCGGTCGGTATCGAGCAAGCGCCCGCCAGCTTGCGCCGCAAGCTTCGTGCGATACCCCGCAACACCAGGCAGTACCAATGGTCGCGACGTTGGACCCTGACTGCATCCATTCCGCTGCTTGTCGTTATTTTGCTGTTATTGCAGCCACAGCAGCCGTCCCGGGCCGAGGTTGAGCAGGCGCGACAGGATCTGGCTGTAGCATTCACCTATATCGACAAGGTTGGCCTGATGACCGGTGAGCGAATTCAACAGCTACTGGGGTCGGAACTGCGCCGGGACGTGACTGGCAACATTTCCAAATATATCCCTTTTACTGAACAATCCCGTAAGGAGAAAAACACATGAAGTTCAAATTATTACTGTTTGGCCTGATGAGCATGCTGGCATTGCCTGTCCTGGCCCAGGAAGGCGCCCTGAAGGGTTTTCCGGGCTACGTTGATTTTGGTCAGCTCAACAGCACGTTCGGTGAGCCTTCCGTAGAGATTGCGGTGGGTGGCTCACTTCTCGGGCTGGTCAGTGCGCTCACCGCCAGCGAGGATCCGGAGGCGGCAGCATTACTCAAGCGATTGCATGGGGTGCGTGTCAGCGTTTTTGAGAATCCCGTGATGACCGAAGGTACAGTGGATTATGTCAAGACGATCTCCTCGCGTCTCAGCAAGCAAGGCTGGGAGTCCGTGGTGACGGTCAACTCGGATGATGAGCAGGTGCGGATTTTCATGAAGTTCAATAAAAGCAATGTAGAAGGAATTACCGTCATGGCCCTGGAGCAGGATGAGGCTGTTTTCGTCAACATTATCGGCAACATAAAACCGGATGAGCTGGGCAAGGTGATGGAGAGTTTTGACATCGACATGGGCCAGGATATGCCCAAAGACGATGCTGAAGATGGCACCGAAGATGAGGTCAAAGATGAGGGATAAGTTAGCCTCGGGCCGTTTGCACGGGGCGGCTTATATGGTGCAGACCTGGAATCAAATCAGGGATCATCCCTCACCAGTACGGTATCGATCACCCGAATAACCTCGTCTGCCGGTATATCAGATCGGGTGGCGTGTTCCAGGATGGCGTCTTCGTCCACTGCCTGATAAATACACACTGTACCCAGTGTGCCGTCTTCTTCATCCAGAACGTAGGACCTGAGCCACCTGACCTGGTCAGGCATATCCTCATCACCAACCTGGGTTGATTTTGCAGCTGCTTTTTCCAAGTCGGTGCCTGTTTCCCAGGCGCTGCGGCGCAGAATCACATAGGTTTCCATAACGAAGTTCCTTTATTGTTTCTATAAGCATAGGTGAAGAAGGGGATTTTGCAGGTAAAGCCAGAGCGCACCAGCTAAACGCAACCATCCGATTTCACTGGGGCTCTGGCCCACATATTGAATTGATATGATTGCAAAATAGTCGTGCTGCACTCAAACTTTCCCCATGCGAAATATCTTAGTTCTCTGCATTATGCTTGTTTGCGGTTCCTGCATGGCTCAGGGTCCATACGTGGAACTCAATGGTGAGCGGTTCAGCGTTGAATTGGCGGATACGCAGGACAAGCGGACTCTGGGTCTGATGTTCCGGGACAGCATGCCGGACGATCATGGCATGTTGTTTATTTTCCCGGCTGAGAAGAGGCTCAGCTTCTGGATGAAAAATACCCGGATACCGCTGGACATATTCTATTTTGACAGCAATCTTGCCCTGGTCAGCGTGTCGGAAAACACCCCCCCGTGCCGTACCCGTACCTGTCCAGCTTATCCCAGCGACGGACCGGCAACTTATGTGCTGGAGCTCAATGCAGGCAAGGCTGCCGAGCTTGGGGTCAAGACAGGTGACGTGCTGGAATTGTACCTTGATCGCTAACACCCCGTTGGCGGGTAAATCTGCGGCCCTGCGCATCATCCAGATCAGCGATTGCCACGTCTGTGCAGATTCCAATGCCCTGTATCGTGGCCAGAACGCGGACAGGAATTTCCAGGAAGGTCTTCGTTTGGTCACACATTGGGATCCGGTACTGATCCTGCTTAGCGGTGATGTCAGCGAGGATGGCAGCAGGGAGTCGTATGAGCGCACCTCAGGCCTGCTCGCGCAGACGGGGGTGCCGGTTCTGGCATTACCGGGAAATCATGATGAGCCTAACGTCATGAAGCAGTATTTTCCCCTCGGTCCCTGGGACGGGCCTTATGTGATGGAAATGGGAAACTGGCGGCTGGTTTTACTTGACTCGACCGAAGCGGGCGGCATTTCCGGTCATTTTTCATCCTTTCGCCTGCAGCAAATTCAATCCTGCCTGCAGGATACAGACCGGCAACATACCTTGTTGGCTCTGCACCATCAGCCGCTTGCAGTCGGAGCGCAATGGATCGACCGTTACATGCTGGAGACCCCGGAGCAATTTTTCGAAGTGACAGACCGGTCTTCACAAGTCCGCTGCATTTGCTGGGGGCATGTTCATCAGGATTTTCAGACGCAGAGAAAGGGGGTGTCCCTGTTGGGCGCACCCTCAACGGTGGCAAATACCATCCCCGGGATGCAGCGCTTTACACTCGACCCGGTGGGGCCGGCATGCCGCTGGCTGGAATTATCGCGACGGGGAGAAGTGCATACCGGCGTGTTGCATGCGGGCTAGTCGTCCAGCGGCAGCAGCAGCCACAGGACCAGGTAGACCAGGATACCGGGAAAGGCTGCAGAAACGATTGAGATCAGTACGTATGCTATCCGTGTACCGGTCACGGACCAGCCAAAATGCTGTGCAATTCCGGCGCAGACTCCACCAATCATGGCGTTTGTCCGGGATCGGCTGATTCCTGGCCTGTCGTTCATTGCGTCACCTCGCTACTACAGTTCAATCATTTCAAAGTCTTCTTTGCCGGCGCCACAATCCGGGCATACCCAGGATTCCGGGACGTCTTCCCAGCGAGTGCCGGGCGCAAGGCCTTCCTCGGGTGCTCCCTTCTTTTCATCGTAAACCCAAGCGCAAATAATACACATCCAGACCTTGAAACCGTCGTCATTCACTCTTGTGCTCCTTCAACTCCATCATGTGGCCTTAATGGGGTACCAGTAAACCCCCAGCAGAAAATGATGCGTAGTTTGCCATGTCTTCCAGGCACAATAAACTGTGCAGGCACATATTTCACCGGGGATTGGGGTTAAAATAGGGCATCTGTCCCTGATCATCCAGTGAGCGTCAAGACCATGAATAAAAATCAACAATTAATCTCCCGTGCCCGCGCTTGTATTCCCGGTGGCGTTAATTCACCGGTTCGCGCCTTCAACGGCGTTGGCGGCGACCCGGTATTTTTTGAACGCGCCGAGGGAGCATATCTCTATGATGTAGAGGGTAGGGAATATATTGACTATGTCGGCTCCTGGGGGCCGATGATCACCGGGCATGCAAACCCCACGATTATTGCGGCTGTGCGCGAAGCGGCAACCCGCGGCCTCAGTTTCGGCACACCATGCCCGGCCGAGGTTGAGATGGCGGAGCGCCTGTGCGCCATTGTTCCGGCAATGGATATGGTGCGCATGGTCAATTCAGGTACTGAAGCCACCATGAGTGCAATTCGCGTGGCGCGAGCGGCGACCCGGCGCGACAAGATCATCAAGTTTGAGGGTTGTTATCACGGTCACGCGGACAGTTTTCTGGTCAAGGCAGGCAGTGGCGCCCTGACTCTGGGTGTGCCTAACTCACCCGGTGTGCCGCGAGCAACGGCAGATTTGACGGTGACCCTGCCATACAATGACCTTGCCGCAGTACGTGAATACCTCGAGTCGGACCCCGGTGAAATCGCCGCGATCATCGTCGAGCCGGTGGCTGGAAACATGAACTGTATTTTGCCCGTAGCGGGCTACTTGCAGGGCCTGAGGGACGTCTGTGATGAGTACGGCTGCCTGCTGATTTTTGATGAGGTGATGACCGGGTTCCGCGTTGCCCTGGAAGGGGCCCAGGGGCTTTACGGCATCACGCCGGATCTGTCTACATTCGGCAAGGTTATCGGCGGGGGAATGCCGGTGGGTGCATTCGGCGGCAAGCGGGAGTACATGGAGATGGTTGCCCCCAGCGGCCCGGTCTACCAGGCCGGCACCCTGTCAGGCAACCCGGTAGCCATGGCAGCCGGTTTGGCCAATCTCGAACTGATTTCCCGCCCTGGATTTTTTGATGAACTGACAGCCCGCGCTTTACGCCTGACAGATGGCGTCCAGAAAGCTGCCGACGATGCCGGTATTCCGTTTCTTGCCACCCGTGTCGGCGGTATGTTTGGCTTCCTGTTTACCGAGCAGAAACAGATCGTGAATTTTGCTGAAGTTGGCAATTGCGATGCAGAAGCATTTAAAGTATTTTTTCACTCCATGCTGAAACAGGGTGTCTACCTGGCGCCGTCAGCTTTTGAAGCCGGCTTTATTTCATCCGCACACACAGATCAACACATCGCGGCAACGATTTCTGCCGCCAGCAAAGCATTTGCTGGTTTGTAGGGCCTGCAACGCAGTGATCTGGCGGATAAGTACAGGCATAAAGGTATAGAGCAAAGTGGAATCAGGCTGGACACAGGATCTGCTTGGCTGGCTCAATATCCATCCGGGCTGGGGTGTTGCCATGGTATTTCTGGTAGCGTTCCTGGAATCCCTGGCGTTGATTGGCCTGCTGCTGCCGGGCATCATGATTCTGTTTGGCGTTGGCACCCTGATTGGCCTGGGCCTGCTGGATCTGGTACCAATCTGGATCGCCGCATCGAGTGGGGCTTTTCTCGGCGATTCAGCAAGCTACCTGCTTGGCCGCCACCTCCGTGGCCACTTAATGGATTTTTGGCCTTTTTCCCGCTATCCGGGACTGATGGAACGCGGTGCGACATTTTTCCAGTCGCATGGCGCCAAGAGCCTGGTGGCGGGTCGGTTTATCGGTCCATTGCGACCGATTATTCCAGCCGTCGCCGGCATGATGGGTATTAAACCGTCCCGGTTTCTGGTCATCGATATCCCGGCTTGTATTAGCTGGGCACCTTCATTTTTGTTGCCGGGCGTGCTGTTTGGTGCTTCGCTGGAAGTCGCCTCGGAGTACACCGGCCGACTGACCGTCATACTGATCATACTGGTTGCGGTGCTGTGGCTGACCTGGTGGCTGATGCGCCTGGTTTATGAACCCATGGCCAGTCGTTCGGCCCGCTGGTTACGTCATGCCATACGCTGGAGTCGCCGGCACCCGGTATTGGGCCGGGTTGCCGGACCCTTGCTTGACCCGTCACGCCCGGACGTTCTGTCTGTCTCCATGCTGGGTATTTTGCTGGTCTTCCTGTTCTGGGGGCTGCTGATGCTGTTGTTGCTGTCGCCGTTTTCCGCGCAACCCCAGGCAATGGATCAATCGGTGCAAAACCTTGCCCTGTCGTTGCGCAATCACCTGGCGGATCCGGTGATGGTCGCCATTGCCCAATTGTCCCGCTGGCCGGTGCCAATTTTTTCTGCGGTGGCCCTGCTGCTGTGGCTTTATGGCGCTCGGCGCTACAATGCGGCGATTCACTGGTTCATTGCCATTGTAGGCGGCGCCCTGATTCACCTGCTCCTGTCCTGGGGCCTGCGCAATACGCCCCAGGTGACTGAATGGACTGACCAGGCCATAAAGGGCCCGAGTGCGGCCATGAACCTGATCACGGTTGTACTGACGTTTTTCGCTGTGATGGAGGCCGGGGAACTCAGGCGCAGGTACCGACAGTGGCCTTATCTGGCTGCCGCCCTGCTGCTGATTTTGCTGACCCTGTCACGGCTTTACCTGGGCATGGAATGGTTGAGTGGGGCCCTGATTGGTATCGTGTTCGGTCTTGCCTGGACCATGGTGGTCGGGATTGCCTACCGGCAGCGAGCCGAGCGGCATTTTTCCGGCGGAACCGCCAGCCTGATATTTTATGGCGCCTTTCTGATCCTGTTTGCCTGGCAGGTTCATGAGCACTCGAGTACGGATCTGGAACTTCTCCAGGCGGCCATTCCGGAACACGAAATCACTCTCGAGAATTGGTGGAATAATGAATGGCGGAACCTTCCAAAAGAACGAACCAGCCTCGCTTCCGTGGCGTCCAGGCAGTTCAACGCACAGATTGCAGTTGACCCGGATGTAATTGCCCGGTTGCTGAAACAGGCCGGTTGGGAGCGCGTACCTGAATCAGACTGGCGCTGGATCCTGCAGGCTCTGAATCCCGACCCGGATCAGGCTTCGTTACCCCTGCTGGGCCGGGCATACCAGGGACGTTCCGAGGAACTGCTGATGCGCAAAAGACTACAGGCCAAGGGCGGCTTGTTGACGGTTCGCCTGTGGGATTCTGGCGTACGCTTACTTCCGGGGCGCCAGGCTCTGTACCTCGCTCAGCTATCGGAAGAACATCTCGTTCAACGTTTTGGACTGTTCAGCTACTGGCGCTCGGTACCCGACAGTAACCGCGACACAAAATGGGTGCGGGACGCCCTCGGTGAACTGGATCAGAAGCTGGTGCAGGGGAGGCTTTTATTGTTGCGGGAGAAACGCTGACGCGGGAGGGCCCCGCAGATACTGCTGTCAACAGTCTGCGCGTTCAGCCAACGCTTCACAGAAGCGATGGGGCACTGCATCGAATCCCCCGTTGCTCATGAACACCACCTGATCACCCGGTTTTACCATGTCCAGCATCTGCTGTAACAGGTCCTCACTGCGGGTGACTACGCGTGCGCGGTCTTCCAGCGTGCGCAATTCTTCCTGCGGATCCCATTCGATGCCATTGCCGGCCATCAGCCAGACGTGGTCCGCTGCCGCCAGCGCCGGGCCGAGTTCACCGATGTGAACCCCGGCGCGCATGGTGTTGCTGCGCGGTTCCAGCGCGACCAGCACACGGGCGTTACTGACATGACGGCGCAGCCCTTCCAGGGTAAGGCGAATCGCGGTGGGGTGATGGGCAAAATCATCATAGACACGGATGTCATTGACATCGGAAATCAATTCCATGCGGCGTTTTACGCCGCTGAAGCTTGACAGCCCCTGCAACGCCACGTGCGGGTCGACACCGACCGCGACACAGGCGGCCAGGGCGGCGCAGGCATTCATGGCATTGTGCTGGCCGCAGGAGGTCCAGTTCATATCACCGATTGTCTTGCCATCCCGGAAAAAGGCTAATTGGCGGCCATCGGCGGTAAGCTGTTCCACCCTCCAGTCCGCCCCGTCACGCATGGAAAAGTGCTGCAGCCGGCTCCAGCAACCTTTCTCGATGACGGTTTCCAGGTTTGCATCCTGTCCGTTGCAGACGATCACTCCGTTACCTGGAATGGTGCGCACGAGATGGTGGAACTGGGTCTGAATGGCTTTCAGATCGGGATAGATATCCGCGTGGTCAAACTCAAGATTGTTGAGGATGGCAACGCTGGGCCGGTAGTGTACAAATTTTGCCCGCTTGTCAAAAAATGCCGTGTCATATTCGTCTGCTTCAACGACGAAAATTCTCTCACCATCCCGTGCTGAGTGACCGAAATTATTGGGCACGCCACCGATCAGGAAGCCGGGTTGTTTCCCGGCCTGTTCCAGAATCCAGGCGACCATGGCGGAGGTCGTGGTTTTTCCGTGCGTGCCGGCCACGGCAATCACAGACTTGCCACGCAGGTAGTTTTCACCCAGCCATCTCGGACCGGAGGTATATTTTATTCCGGCATTCAACACCTGCTCAATGGCCGGGTTGCCGCGGCTCAGTGCGTTACCGATGATCACCAGGTCAGGTTCGGGTTCAAGGTGTTCCGCCTGATATCCCTCAAACAGCTCAATGCCTTCTGCTTGGAGCTGGGTGCTCATCGGCGGATAGCTGTGCAGATCCGAGCCGGTAACCCGGTGTCCGTCCCGGCTGGCCAACAGAGCCACGCCGCCCATGAAGGTGCCGCAGATGCCGAGAATGTGAATATGCATGTTCGTTTTACCCCAAAACTATTTCTAACAGGATGAAATTAGCAGCAAATATCAATACTGCCACAAGGACGCCAAGATTCATCCTGATGGACAAGGCATTGCGGTAAATATGGGCGTCGACCGCAATACTCCACAGGAAAACTCCGAGCCAGACCAGCGCCAGGCCGGGTTGATTTCGCGACTGATCGGCCTGGAAGATCAAAAAGATGGTCAGAAAGCCAAAAAACAGGCCCGTACCGGCCAGCGCAGAAAGAGTCTGCGGCAGCCGGATCGACAGTTTTTTCGCATGAAGCAGTGTTGCAATGACAAAGAACTGGACGCTAATTGCGATCAGGCTGCGCGGCATGGAATCAGTTTCCCCGAGCAGTTGGTCAGCGAACGAACCCTGTGCGATGTAGGCTATACCAAGCCCTGCAGTAAGTGCCCAGCTCGCTGGAAGAGCCTGGGGGCCTGAACGCAGGCGGAGAATATCGAATAGTTGGAAAACGATCAGGACTCTGAGCGTATTGACAGAACGCCCATGATGCGCTGGAAGACTTCCTCAGCAGTTCCCTGGCCCAGCACCCTGGAAAGCACACCCTTGGCGGCATAATATTCGACCAGGGGGGCGGTTTCCGCCGCATAAATACGCAGTCGATTACGGACAATTTCTTCTGTATCATCGCTGCGGCCTTCCTGCGCGGCACGATTTGCAATCCGCTGCACAACCAGTTCGGTGTCTATGTCGATATGCAAGACCTCGACATTGGGGTGACCCTGGCGCTCCAGCAGTTCATCCAGTGATTTGGCCTGGTTGATGTTGCGAGGATAGCCGTCCAGAATAAAACTGTTTTTTGCATCGTCTTTTGACAGTCTTTCCGTGATCAGGCCGAGCATGATGTCGTCGGAAACCAACTCACCCCGGTCGATGACCGATTTGGCCTTTTTACCCAGCTCTGTCCCGGCTTTGGCTGCGTTGCGCAACAGTTCACCGGTAGAGATATGCGGAGCCCCCAGTTTCTCAACCAGCATCTCGGCCTGCGTACCTTTTCCCGATCCCGGTGCACCGAGCAATACAATTCGCATAAGTCGCTTCCCGTCCACAAAAATGTAGTGTCCTATATTATATGGCTATTAAGAGCCCCACAAAAGATCCAGGTCAAGGCGCGCCCTGTAATTAATGGTCCTATAATGTAGGCCATTACGCTGAAAATAAGGGCTAACGCTAACCGTTCGCCTGTTGCAAGTCAATGCGATTTTTGGGCAATTTTGAGAGCTTTATTTCAATGAAAAAAAACATACTCTACGCACAATCCGGAGGCGTCACACCGGTCATAAACGCCACCGCCTGTGGTGTGATTGAAACGGCACGGGCCAATAGTGACCGGATTGGCAAAGTTTACGCTGGAAAAGACGGAATTATCGGTATTTTGCGTGAAGATCTGATTGATACTTCAAAGGAGCGCAAGGCCAATATCACGGCCCTGCGACACACCCCCGGAGGTGCATTTGGTTCGTGCCGCTACAAGCTTAAAAGCATCGGGGAAAGTAAAAGGGAGTATGAGCGCCTGATCGCAGTGCTCAAAGCACACAATATAGGCTACTTTTTTTACAACGGAGGCGGTGACTCGGCCGACACGGCTTACAAGGTCTCCCAAATCGGAAAGAATATGGGCTTCCCGGTACAGTGTATCGGTGTGCCCAAGACCATAGACAACGACTTGCCGGTGACCGATAACAGCCCGGGCTTTGGTTCAGTAGCCAAATACGTGGCGGTTTCCATCATGGAGGCCAGCCTGGACGTCCAGTCCATGGCATCAAGTTCAACCAAAGTGTTTATCCTTGAGGTTATGGGGCGGCACGCGGGCTGGATTGCAGCGGCGGGGGGACTGGCGGCGCGGGAAGAAGGAGACCCTCCACACGTGATCCTGTTTCCTGAAGTACCGTTCCGACAGCGTGAGTTTGTTAAAAAAGTGAAGCACGCAGTGGAAAATTACGGCTACTGCTCAGTCGTTGTGTCTGAAGGCGTGCGCAATTCGCGTGGCCAGTTCCTTGCAGAGGCGGGTTTACGGGATGCCTTTGGGCACGCACAATTGGGCGGGGTCGCCCCAGTCGTAGCCCAGATCGTGCAATCAAAGCTTGGTTACAAGTATCACTGGGCTGTTTCCGACTATCTGCAGCGCTCTGCGAGACACGTGGCCTCGAAAACTGATGTGGACCAGGCATACGCCATTGGCGAAGCGGCTGTGAAGTTTGCCCTCGAGGGTAAAAGTGGAGTCATGCCGGTGATCAAACGGGTCTCCAACAGCCCTTATCGCTGGAAGATTGGTGAAGCATCACTGGGCCGGGTCGCCAACCGTGAAAAAAAGATGCCGAAAAGTTATATCTCGACTGATGGGTTCGGCATAACACCTGCGGCAAGACGTTACCTGGAACCATTGATTCGGGGCGAAGACTATCCTCCCTATGATCGCAACGGCCTGCCAAAGTACGTTCGTTTGCACAATGTGCTGCTGAAGAAAAAGCTGCCGGAATTTGAAGTCTGATTTTTCGGAGGCTATTTGTGGCAGGGGTGCAGCGCTTTATGATGAAATTTGCTACTATACGGCGGTTTGACGGGCCCCGGTGGTCCCGTTCAGCAAAACCGCTCGACAGATGCGGCTAAAACGAAAATAACCCACAGTAAATTCGGGGTTTGTGAGGAGAATCAAATGACTAATGAGATGGCGTTGTGGCTGGCGCTGGGTGCGTCAATACTGGCTGTAATTTACGGGCTTGTAATGACGGCCTGGGTGCTGGGAAAGCCGGCAGGCAATGAAAAAATGCAAGAGATTGCCGCTGCGATACAGGTAGGTGCAAAGGCATATATGAACCGGCAGTACACGGCCATCGCGGTGGTTGGTGTGGCGTTATTCGTTGTTGTGGGCTGGGTGCTAAACTGGCCGACGGCAATAGGCTTTGCGATTGGCGCATTGCTTTCATCATTGACCGGCTACATTGGCATGTTTGTTTCTGTCCGCGCCAATGTGCGCACTGCTGAAGCCGCACGATCAGGGGTCAGCCCCGCGCTGAAAATTGCTTTTCGGGGCGGAGCCATTACCGGCATGCTGGTTGTCGGCCTGGGTCTGATGGGTGTCGCTGGATATTTCGCCGTGCTGCAGAGCATAGGCATGTCGGAAGAGGATGCCATTCATGCACTGGTTGGCCTGGCTTTTGGTGGTTCGTTGATTTCAATCTTTGCCCGGCTGGGTGGTGGTATCTTCACCAAGGGCGCCGATGTGGGCGCTGACCTGGTGGGCAAGGTTGAAGCAGGCATTCCTGAAGATGACCCGCGCAATCCGGCCGTAATTGCCGATAACGTGGGCGATAATGTAGGCGACTGCGCCGGCATGGCCGCCGACTTGTTTGAAACCTATGCGGTAACCCTGGTTGCCACCATGTTGCTGGGCAGCCTGACGGCCAGCGCACTGGGGCCCAACGCGGTAATTTACCCGATGGTGCTGGGCGGTCTGTCCATCGTTGCTTCGATCCTGGGTACCTTTGTTGTCGGGACCAAAGAAGGCGGAAAGATCATGAGCGCCCTGTATAAGGGTGTTATTGCTTCGGGTGTTCTGGCGGCGATTGCTTTTTACCCGGCTACCCAGGCCATAATGGGCGCGGATTCGATGAATCTGTATTACGCGTCACTGATTGGCTTGGCGCTGACCGCTGCCATGGTGGTGATCACCGAATACTACACGGGCACCGAGTTTGGTCCGGTGAAGACCATTGCATCTGCGTCTACCACGGGCCATGCAACCAATATCATTGCCGGCCTCGGGGTCTCCATGAAATCCACCGCTCTGCCGGTGATTGCTGTTTGTATTTCCATCTGGGGTGCTCACGAGCTGGCCGGCCTTTACGGCATTGCCATCGCCGCTACCGCTATGTTGTCAATGACCGGTATGATCGTGGCTCTGGACGCATTTGGCCCCATTACGGATAACGCCGGTGGCATTGCTGAAATGGCCGAATTGCCGGCCGACGTGCGCAAGACCACCGATGCGCTGGATGCCGTTGGCAATACTACCAAGGCCGTCACCAAGGGTTATGCCATTGGTTCTGCCGGTCTTGCGGCTCTGGTGCTGTTCGCCGATTATGTTAACAGCCTGGAAAACGCGGGTATGTCCGACATGACCTTCGATCTGTCCAACCACCTGGTCATTATCGGCCTGTTTATCGGCGGTTTGGTACCTTACCTGTTTGCCGCGCTGGCGATGGAAGCGGTTGGACGCGCGGCTGCCTCGGTGGTTGAAGAAGTGCGCCGCCAGTTCCGTGGAATCGAAGGCATTATGGAAGGCACCGGCAAGCCGGATTACTCGCGTGCAGTGGACTTGCTGACCAAGGCAGCCATCAAGGAAATGATTATTCCTTCCATGCTGCCCCTGTTCGTGCCGGTTCTCGTGGGTGCTTTGTTGGGTCCGCAGGCCCTGGGCGGTTTGCTGGTTGGCACGATCGTGACCGGTTTGTTCCTGGCGATTTCCATGACCACCGGTGGTGGCGCCTGGGATAACGCCAAGAAGTACATTGAGGATGGCGCTTTTGGCGGCAAGGGCACTGATGCCCACGCCGCAGCCGTGACCGGTGACACCGTGGGTGATCCGTACAAAGATACCGCCGGTCCCGCGATCAACCCTCTGATCAAGATCATCAACATTGTGGCGCTGCTGAGCGTCACCCTGCTCTGATCAGGCGTACTTAAGTTCTGCAGAAAAAGCGCCGGAAAGTCCCGGCGCTTTTTTTTATATTTCAGAGCCGGGGTCAGGTTCGGGAACCTGACCCCAGTCCGGAGCGCGAAGCGGTTTCAGTTTGGTTTATCGTTTATTCTTATAAAGTGTGTCGTAAATAGAACCCGCTCCGCCCGTTCGAATGGGGCCAGGTTCGGGAACCTGACCCCGGCTCTGGAAAAGGTGTGAACATCTGGCGGGAATTCCGGTCTATCTACCTCCAGCGGGGGAAATTGAATGATTTTGTGTAACAGACCGGTCAAAGATCAATGATGAATAAACTGCTGACCCTGTTAATCACCGTGTCCAGTCTGTTGCTGTCAGCAACGCTGCCTGCTCTGGAGTTCGATCAGGTACGGAATTTTGAGGATGTGTTCGTCATATCCGTCCAGGCGCCCAGCCGGGATCGAGTGGAAGTCAGTTGGAAGATCGAGGATGATTACTATCTTTACAACAACAAATTCCTGCGTTTTAAGTCCGCCAGTGATGGTGTGGTGCTGGGCGAGCCCCAGGTGCCGCAAGGTGATATCGAGTTTGATGACTTACTTGGCGAGGAAGTCGAGAAATATCACGACAGGCTAACGGTCACCGTACCCTTGATTTCGGTTGCTCCCGGTGTTGAGGCGGTGGAACTTCGGGTGCGCTCCCAGGGGTGTTGGGAAAATGTTCTGTGTTACCCGCCCACGGAACAGGTTCTGCTGGTTAGTCTGCCGCAGGACCTGACCGCTACCGATCCGCTCGGCGTCCTGGTGGACAATCCGCTGGCCGGAATAACCCAGTCGGATTCTGCTATGGGTTTGCTCAACAAGCAGGCCTTGCCGCCCGAGCAGGCATTTGTCTATGAATCAATTGGTGAAAATGCCGATACCGCGCTGGTCCGTTTCACTGTTCAGCCTGGTTATTACCTTTACCTGGATAAATTCAATTTCCGGATCATGGGTGATGATGGATTTGTTATCCGTGATGTCGAACTTCCCGCTGGGGTGATAAAGGATGACCCGGAGTTTGGGGCCGTGCTGGTTTATTACGGACAGGTTGAGATTCCCGTCAAGTTCAACCGTCCGGCCGGTCCGGCCCTGAACATTACGCTGGAAGCCGATTTCCAGGGTTGCAGGGACGGTGACATCTGTTATCCACCGATGTCCCGTGCGGTGGCATTCGAAATGCCTGCGGCTGCTGAGGCCGTTGGAAAGAAGCAGCTTAAGTTTGCGGCGGCGCCCGCCGTCGATGCAGACGTCACGGTTCCGCCAAGCGCGGCGCCGGTCAGTGAGCAGGACCGCCTGGCTTCCTATTTGACCGACAAGCCGAAGCGGGCTATTTTGGCTTTTTTCATTGCCGGTTTATTGCTCGCATTTACACCTTGTGTGTTCCCCATGGTTCCCATTCTATCCGGTATCATTGCCGGCCAGGGAAACAAGCTGACGACGATGAAGGCGTTCTGGCTCTCGCTGGTTTATGTGCTGGCCATGGCCGTTACCTACACCATCGCGGGTGTATTGGCCGGTCTGTTTGGTCAGAATCTCCAGGCGGCTTTCCAGAACCCCTGGATCATCAGTGGATTTGTCCTGATTTTTATCGCCCTGGCGTTCTCCATGTTTGGTTTTTTCGAGTTGCAATTGCCGGGCCGCCTGCAAACCCGTCTGACTGAGGCAAGTAACCGGCAGCAGGGCGGGCAACTCTGGGGTGTGGCTGTGATGGGCTTCCTGTCGGCACTGATTGTCGGGCCCTGTGTGGCGCCGGCATTGATGGCAGCGCTGATTGTGATTGGTGAATCCGGTGATGCGGTACTCGGTGGCACGGCACTGTTTGCGCTGTCGCTGGGTATGGGGGCACCTCTGATTCTGTTTGGCGTATCAGCAGGAAAGTTGTTACCGCGGGCTGGTGCATGGATGGATACCATAAAGGCGGTATTTGGCGTTGGTATGCTGGCTGTGGCGATCTGGATGCTGGAGCGGATCCTGTCGGGTGGTTTGATCATGTTGCTGTGGGGTGCGCTGGCTATCGCCTGCGGAGTTTACCTCGGTGCATTGGAGCGGATCGAAGCCGGTGCCTCGGGCTGGAAGCGGCTGTGGAAATCGCTGGGAGTGGTGTTGCTGGTGCTGGGTTCCCTTGAAATCATAGGGTCCGCTGCCGGCGGAGATTACTGGTTGAGGCCGTTGGAGCCTTTCACCGCTGCGTCTACCGGGGCGCTGGTCGTGAAGAGCGAGGAATTTCACCGAATCAAATCTCTGCAGGAGTTGAAAAAGGAATTGGCGCAGGCAAGTTCAGTCGGTAAAGGTGCCATGCTGGATTTCTATGCCGACTGGTGTGTTGAGTGCATCCGCATGGAAAAAAACACTTTTTCCGATGTCGATGTTCAGGCACAACTGGGTCATTTGAAGTTGCTGCAGGCGGACGTGACGGCGAATGACGATATCGATCAGGAATTGATGAAGGAATTTGGCATAATCGGCCCGCCCGCCATCCTGTTTTTTGACCGGCAAGGCGAGGAAATGCGTGCCTACCGCCTGGTGGGCTATTTTACGCCCGAAGCATTTACGGATCATCTGCGCAAGGTTGTTGCGGCGCAGTGAGAAAAGAGATCATCATCATGGTCGTGGTAGCCTTTATTGCCGTCTCCGGAGGATATTTCGCGGCCATGTACCTGGGTGGGGATTCCGGTCAGCAGGACTATTCACCCCTGTCTGAGGCCATGGCGGTTAATCAATCCGAAGACTTGCTGGGCCAGCGCCGGCCGGATTTTGAGCTCATCGACATGAATGGCGCCGCGGTTTCCGCAGCAGACTTTGACGGCCAGATCATGTTGGTAAATTTCTGGGCAACCTGGTGTAAACCATGTACCGAGGAAATGCCCATGCTGGTTCGCTTGCAAAACAGCTATGCGGGTCGCGGTGTCCGGGTCGTTGGAATTGCACTGGATGATCCACACAAGGCGCGCGAGTTTGCAGCAAATCTGGGAATTAATTATCCCATCCTGGTTGGAACGACCGATACGGTACTTACGGGTCGCCGCTATGGAAACCGTTCCGGTATGTTGCCCTACAGTGTTCTGGTAGATGCCGGCGGGATTGTCAGGTGGCTGTATCTGGGCGCCCTGAACCAGGAAGAGTTGGAAGTACAAATTAAATCACTGCTCTGATGTTGCAGCGATCTGCGGCAATACGGTAGCTAACGGTGGACAAAATGCACAGAATCGTGCAAACTTCCTCACCCTTAATGTAGAGGCAGAGCCATGGCAAGCATACTTGTGCTGAACGGCCCCAACCTGAACTTGCTGGGCAGCAGGGAACCTGACCAGTACGGACATCGCAGCCTGAATGAAATTATGGAAGAACTGGATCGCTTCGCGGGATCCTGTGGTCACGAATTGCGCCACGTGCAGAATAACAGTGAAGGGGGCCTGGTCGAGGCCATTCAAAAAGCGGCTAACGATGGAGTTGATTACATCATCTTCAATCCTGCGGCCTACACGCATACCAGCATCGCTTTGCGGGATGCGCTTCTGGCGGTGGATATTCCATTTGTAGAAGTTCATCTGTCGGCGGTAGCGGCAAGGGAGCCCTTCCGGCATGTGTCTTATTTTTCAGATATTGCCCTTGGGGTCATCAGCGGGTTTCACGGTGAAGGCTACATGCTGGCCCTGCAGGTTATCGTCAACCAGGAAGAGCCCTGAACCACTGTGACATAGGACACTACACTTGTATGGATATCAGAAAGATTAAAAAGCTGATCGAGTTGCTGGAGGAATCCAGCCTGAGTGAACTTGAGATCGTTGAGGGTGAGGAGTCTGTTCGCCTGAGCCGTGCCGGAACGAGCGGCAGTCTCGTGCCCATGCACGGATACCTGTCGCCCGGAGTACCGGCGGCTAACTGGTCCGCACCTGCAGCGGCTGCCCCGGGACTGCAGGCGGCTCCCGCTGCTGTGCCGGCGCCGTCGGAAGCCGGCGAGGAAGAGCAAATGCCGGATGGTGAGCTGGTTCGCTCACCCATGGTTGGTACATTTTACGATTCTCCCAGCCCGGAAGCAGGGCCGTTCGTATCCCAGGGGCAGCAGATCAAGGAAGGTGACACCATGTGCATTATCGAGGCCATGAAGATGTTCAACCAGATTGAGGCGGAGCTTGCCGGTACGGTAGTGGCTATCCTGGTTGAGAACGGCCAGCCTGTTGAATTTGACGAACCTCTGTTCGTCATTCGCTGAACGGGGCCGGTAACCATGGCCGTGTTGGAAAAAATTGTGATTGCGAATCGTGGTGAGATCGCGCTGCGGATTTTGCGTGCCTGCCAGTCGATGGGCATCAAGACGGTTGCCCTGCATTCAACTGTGGATCGCAATCTGAAGCACGTTGCAATGGCGGATGAATCCGTGTGTATTGGTCCTGCACCAGCCGCCGAGAGCTATCTGAATATCCCTGCCATCATCGCAGCGACAGAAGTGACTGATGCAGTCGCCATTCATCCGGGATATGGTTTCCTTGCCGAGAATGCAGATTTTGCGGAACGGGTGGAGCAGAGTGGCTTCATCTTCATTGGCCCCAGGCCGGAAACCATCCGTTTGATGGGTGACAAGGTGTCAGCCATCAAGGCGATGCGGGACGCTGGCGTACCCTGCGTGCCGGGATCCGATGGGCCGTTGCCGGAAAGCGCGCCGGAATGTATCCAGATTGCCCGTGAGGTTGGCTACCCGGTTATTATCAAGGCATCTGCCGGTGGTGGAGGTCGCGGCATGCGGGTGGTGCATACCGAAGCTCACCTGAGTAATGCGATTCAGTTGGCGCGCCAGGAAGCTGAAGTAAATTTTGGTGATGCGACGGTATATCTGGAGAAATTCCTGGAGAACCCCAGGCACATCGAATTCCAGGTTCTGTCCGATCAACATGGCAATGCGATTCATCTGGGCGAGCGGGACTGTTCTACTCAGCGCCGCCATCAAAAAGTGCTTGAAGAGGCACCGGCCCCGGGGATCACAGCGGAGCAGCGCGCCGAGATGGGTGAGGTATGTGTTGAGGCCTGTAAACGAATTGCTTACCAGGGTGCTGGTACTTTCGAGTTCCTGTACGATGGAGGCCGATTCTACTTTATCGAAATGAATACCCGCATCCAGGTTGAGCACCCGGTAACCGAGGGAATTACCGGCATCGACCTGGTCCGCGAACAAATACTCATCGCAGCAGGAGATCCGTTGACTCACCGGCAGGAGGACATACAGATTCGAGGCCATGCGATTGAGTGCCGGATCAATGCTGAAGACCCGGAAACATTCATGCCCTGTCCCGGACTGATTGAAGGTTTTCACGCACCCGGTGGCCCCGGTATACGGATCGAATCCCATATCTATGATGGTTACCGTGTGCCGCCCAATTATGACTCCATGATCGGCAAGATCATCGCCTATGGGGAAACCCGCGAAATAGCGATTGCCCGCTTGCGGGTGGCACTGGATGAAATGGTATTAGACGGTATCAAGACCAACGTGCCCTTGCACAAGCGTTTGGTGAGGGACCGCGGAATCCTCAAAGGTGGTTTTAATATCCACTACCTCGAAAAACGCCTGGCAGAACGCCAGGCTTAGCTTTGTCCTGGCTGGAAGTCAGCATTCGTGTCCGGCGTGAGCAGGCTCCGCTGGCGGAACTCGTGCTGGAGCAGCAGGGCGCCCTGGCAGTTACCCTGGAAGATGATGGAGATGACCCGGTTCTGGAACCCGGCCCGGGGGCGATGCCTTTGTGGCCCCTGGTTCATGTTCGGGGTTTGTTCGAGGCGGATGCAGCGCGGGATCGCATCACCCGGTCGTTGCAATGCATATCGGGCGTCACCCGGCCCAGTTTGATCCGCTGGCATGAGTTAGGTGATCAGGTCTGGGAGCGGGCATGGATGGACCGCTTCGAGCCTATGAAATTCGGCAGTCAGTTGTGGATTGTCCCGACCGGGATGCAAATTCCCTTTGAAGAAGATAATATCGAGATTCACCTGGATCCCGGCCTGGCCTTTGGTACCGGCACACATCCAACGACTGCCTTGTGCCTTGAATGGCTGGATGGGCAGGATGTGCGCGGCAAGTGTGTGGTTGATTATGGTTGCGGCTCCGGCATCCTGGGCATCGCAGCAGCCCTGAAAGCGGCGCAACGGGTCGTCTGCGTGGATAACGACCCGCAGGCGCTGGAAGCTGCCCTGGAAAATGCCACCCGCAACGGCGTTGCCAATCGGGTTGAGTGTCTGGCGCCGGATGCCTATTGTGAAACTTCGGCAGATTTTCTGCTGGCCAATATTCTCGCCGAGCCGCTGGTGGAACTGGCCCCGATTTTGCTCGGCAGTATGAAACCGGGCGGCGCGATTGTGCTTTCAGGAATACTCGAAGAGCAAGCCGGAATGGTAACTGAAGCCTACCGCGCGGATGGTCGCCGGATTCGCCAAAGCGAACGTGAAGAGTGGGTCAGGCTGGAGGTACAGGGACTGCATCTGGTGGATAAAAGCTGAGAGGATCAAGTAGACAATGGCCAAATTGTATTTTTACTACTCCACCATGAATGCCGGCAAGACCACGGTTTTACTCCAGTCGGCCCATAACTACCGGGAACGCGGAATGAATCCCGTGCTGTTCACGCCGGCGCTGGATAATCGTCACAAAGTCGGTGTGATCAAGTCACGAATTGGCCTGGAGGCGGATGCGATTGCTTTCGAGGGAGGCGACGACCTGTTTCACCGCGTTCAGCAGCAGCTTGAGCTTGAGAATGTGCATTGCGTTCTGGTTGATGAGGCCCAGTTTCTGACCCGCGACCAGGTTTACCAATTGAGTGAAGTGGTTGACCGGCTCAGCATCCCCGTACTGTGTTTTGGCTTGCGCACTGACTTGCAGGGTGAGTTGTTTCAGGGCAGTCATTACCTGCTGGCCTGGGCTGACCGGCTTGAAGAACTCAAGACCATTTGCCATACCGGTAAAAAAGCGACCATGGTGGTGCGTGTTGATAATGCTGGTTATGCGCTGCGGGAAGGTTCACAGGTTGAGGTCGGCGGCAATGACCGTTACGTCTCTGTGAGCCGCAGTGAATTCAAGGAAGTTTTTTACGGCAGTAAGAAAATCCAGCTGATCGACCCGCTGGAAAGCCGGCCTGTGGAGAGCAGCATGGCAAGCCAGAAAGAGTTGTTGGAGTAACCACTCCGACGGGGCTTTCACCTATCGCCCGCAAGCGGGCTCTTACACTTGGCATTTGGTGCAATAGAAACTCGACCGTTGCCCGAGTAGTTTCTTTCTGATAGGTGTTGCGCATTGAAAACATGGTTTGTTCGCCCGGTCATATACCAGCAGCTCCTGCGCGAAGTATCCGGGCTTGCCATCCGAACCGGTAAAATCACGAAGTGTTGTGCCTCCTTGACTGATGGCGCGTTCCAGCACGTCACGGATCGCGGCAACCAGCGCCTGATAGCGTGCAGCAGAAATTCTGCCCGCTGCCCGGGCAGGGTGGATTCCGGCTATGAACAGGGACTCGGAAGCATAAATATTGCCAACACCAACGACGACCTTTCCATCCATGATGAAATTTTTCACTGCCCTGCGCCGGCCGCGTGAAAGCCGATAGAGATACCCTCCGGAAAAGCCATCCAGCAGCGGTTCCGGTCCCAGATGGCGCAAAAGGGGGTATTGGTCCAGCGGGGGGTTCCACCAGCAGAACAAGCCGAAACGGCGAGGATCGTTGAAGCGCAGGCAGCATCCATTATCCAGTATGATATCCACATGATCGTGTTTGCGCAGTTGCTTGCCCTCATCACAAATACTCAGTGAGCCAGACATTCCCAGGTGGATCACAAGCCCACCGGTATCAAGAACAATCAGCAGGTACTTGCCGCGTCGCTGCAAACGGTTTATCAGTTGGCCACAGGACTGTTGCACCTCGTCGGTCACCGGCCAGCGCAGGGCCGCATTGTGCACCCGTACTTCGCTGATGGTACGGCCGAGCAGGGCGGGGGAAACTCCCCTGAGGGTGGTTTCAACTTCGGGCAGTTCGGGCATTTGACCAATAATAGTGTAACAAAGATTTCAGCAACAAGGCACAGGAACGTTGTCCCGTGGCCCACCTCCGCCCATAATAGCCGTTTAAGAAGAAAACTGTGTGGCGCAGTCAGGTCATTGATAATAGCCAACTCGAATAAATCCAAATAAGGTCTGGCAGATAAGTGAGTACAATAAGAAAAACAGTACAGTTCCTGTGGAAACTGCTGCGCTCAGATATGCTCGCAAAGGGTGTTTTCGTCCTGGGGTTGTGCGTGCTGGCCTTTGGCTACGGCATTATCACTTTTCACTGGAAGATATTTCCCTACACTTTGGTGCGGGACGCAGTGTATGCGTTTGAAGCGCTGGCAAGCCTGGAGGATGATCGCCTCGTTCCCGGCCTGGCGCGGCTTGATGCAGAGGCGTCCCCAAGGCCCCTAATTACGCAGTTCAGTGCAGCAGCAGGAACAGAAGCGCTCCTGATTACCGGCGGACCTTACCAGTACATGGAACAGTGCCCGAGTCTTGGTTGTCTGGCCTGGGTCATCGACCGGGAAGGCCGGGTACTCCACCATTGGGAAGTCGACCCGGATATCCTCTTTGCCGGCATAGAAAATGCCGGTTTTGCGGGTGGTATCACGCCCAAGAAAATCTACCCGATCGGTATGGCTCTTGAGCCGGATGGATCGTTAATTGTAACTTTCCACGCCCGTAACACTTTCCCATACCAGGTGGGGATTGCAAAAATCTCCGTAGACGGCGAAGTGCTGTGGAAGCATTTCAACTTCAGTCACCACTGGATTGATGTCGATGCGGATGGGCGCATTTATGTGCCATCAATGAAGGTCATAGATGCGGCCGATTTTTTTGAAAACAGCCTGGTGGAAGTTGACTGTACACTCGGTAAAATGTTCTATGAGGGTGTGCGGGTCTATGCGCCGGACGGGACGACCCTGCGGGAAATCTGGATCCTTGAGAGCCTGGCGAAATCGGGATATCCCGGTTTTTTCTACGGTGTGAAAGACGGTTGTGACCCGGTACATATCAATTCAGTACAAGTGGTCAAGCCGGAGATTGCCAGGGTTCTGCCGGGTGTCGACACGGGAGATATCCTCGTTTCTTTCCGGGAATCCAGTGTAACGGCGATTCTTGACGGGGAGACGGGACGGGTTGAGTTGCTCAGGGCCGGACAAACGGCCGCCCAGCACAGTCCGCAGTTTTTGCCTGACGGAACAGTTGTTATATTCGATAATCAGGGTGGTCAGCGCTCAAATGGCGGGTCGCGGATTGTCCGGCTTGATCTCGTCAGCGGTGCGAGCGAGACAATCTATCCTCGCGGGGAAGATAGCCTGTTACTGCCATTCATTTCAGACGATGGAGGACATATTTCGGTGAGCCCCGATGGCAAACGCCTTTTGATCTCATCCAAGCACCAGGCGCGCAGTTTCGAAATCGATATTGAGACGGGAGAGGTGTTGTGGATGATGGAAAAATCCTTCGACCTGAAGCCGTATCTCGAGGCCACGAACAAGAGTGCAAAAGCAGACCGGGCTTATTTCAATGCCTACGGTACCTATTATCTTAACGAAAAGGATTTCATCAGGCCCAAGCTCATTGAGCAAAATGACTCAACTTAACATCGTTATGCTAACCACCTTCTACCCGCCTTACAGCTATGGGGGTGATGCAATCGGTATCGAACGGTTGGCGTCTGCACTGGCCAATCAGGGTCATCACATCACAGTCGTTCATGACATTGACGCTTATAACACCCTGGCTGATGAGCCAGCCCCGGAATGTACCGCTCCTGAAAACATCAAAGTGGTTGGTTTGCAGAGTAATATTGGCTTTGTTTCCAACCTTTTGACGCACCAACTGGGGCGCCCTGTGGTGCATCAGCATCGCTTGCGGGAGATTTTGAAGCCTGGTGCTTTCGACATCATATGGTTTCATAATATTTCGCTCATCGGTGGCCCCCGCCTCCTGTCCTATGGTGACGGGCTGAAAATATACGAAGCGCATGAGCACTGGCTGGTTTGCCCAACACATGTTTTGTGGCGACACAATCGGGAGCTGTGTGTGGCGCGGCAGTGTACACGTTGTGCGATCTCCCATCGACGTCCTCCCCAATTGTGGCGCTATCAAAAGTTTTTTGAGCGCCAACTGGATCATGTCGATGCATTCATTGCAAAAAGTGAATTCAGCCGCGATAAACACAAAGAGTTCGGGTTTTCCAAAGAAATGCAGGTGGTACCCTATTTCCTTCCGGAAAAACCGGTGGTGGAAGAGAAAAACGATATTCCTCCCAACGACAGGCCATATTTTCTGTTTGTTGGCCGACTTGAAAAGATAAAGGGGCTGGATCAGGTCATTCCCGCATTCGCCTACTACCCGAATGCAGATTTGTTGATCCTGGGTACGGGGAAGCATGAAACTGAACTCAAACGGTTGGCTGCCGGTATTCCGAACGTCAAGTTTCTCGGTCATCTGGCCCCGGAAGAACTTTCAAAATATTATGCAGCAGCCGTTGCGTTGATTGTTCCTTCCGTCTGTTTTGAGACGTTCGGTATCATTCTCATCGAATCTTTTCGGGAAGGAACGCCGGTTATCACTCGCAATACCGGCCCGTTTGATGAAATTGTAAATCGGTGTGGTGGTGGACTTTTGTATTCAGATAACGATGAGCTGATCGATGCAATGCACAAGCTACAGGAGAATCCATCGTATCGTGATTCCATCGGCCAGGCGGCAAGATCCGGTTTTGAAGCGCACTGGAGCGAAAAATCGGTTCTGAGCAGTTACTATGCTACCGTGCGGCAGGCCGCTCTGGCCAAAGGAAACCAGCGCGTTGCATCAGCATTGAAACAGGAAATTACATGAAGATATTGATTACCGGTGGCGCCGGGTTCATTGGTTCGCATCTGGCCCAGAGACTGCTGGACGATGGTGAAGACGTCATCGTTCTGGACAACCTTTCGACCGGTTGCCAGGACAACATTTCCAGGCTGGAAGGACGCAAAGGTTTTGAATGTGTTGTTGGTTCGGTGCGTGACCAGTCACTGGTTTATGAGTTGGTGGAGCAGTGTGACAACACCATCCATCTTGCGGCGGCGGTCGGTGTCAAACTCGTTCTGGACCGGCCCAGCCATTCCATTCACACCAACGTAAACGGCACTGAAAATGTATTACATGCTGCAGCGGTCCAGAAGAAACTGGTTTTCATTGCTTCTTCCTCCGAGGTTTACGGAAAATCAGCTCAGCCTTCATTTAATGAAACCGATGACCTGATCCTTGGATCCACCTCCAATTTGCGTTGGTCCTACGCGATTGCCAAAGCGCTGGACGAATGCCTTGCGCTTGCCTACAACCAGGAAAACCGGGTTCCGGTCATTGTCGGGCGCCTTTTCAATACTACGGGGCCGCGGCAGACCGGCCGTTATGGAATGGTTTTACCCGGTTTTGTAACACAGGCTCTGCAAGATCAACCTATCACCGTCTATGGGACCGGTGAACAGTCACGCTGTTTCGCGCATGTATACGACATTGTCGAGTCGATTGTCCGGCTGATCAATAAACCCGAAGCAGTGGGGCAGGTTTTCAACATTGGCAACGACGAGGAAATTTCCATCAATGACCTGGCCGAATTCGTCAGGGATGCAACCGGCAGCCAGTCTGAAATTCAAAAATTGGCCTACGGTGATGTTTACGCCGCAGGCTTCGAAGAAATGCAACGGCGTAAACCCAGCCTGAGCAAACTGGAAAAGACGATTGGCTACCGACCCCGCACCCCGCTGGCAAAAATTGTCGATGATGTTATTGAAGAAAAAAGGGCTGCTTTAAACTTGCTTTGATTGGCGCAGTGCCAGTAACGCGGAGGGGCCTGGCTGCCTTCCGGACAGGCCATATAGTTGGGGGCATCCGTCTGCTTTATCGCCCATTCTTAGATTTTTGCGCCCGCACCGTTACCAGCAATTCATAATTCGGGTCACGGAAATCAATTTCCTCCGGTTCCAGTTCGCTGGCCGCCAGCCCATGAAGAGAACTGATGGTGCTCAGAACATTGCCATAGGTGGAAACCGTGACATTTTCGGCCGAAAAACAGGATTCAAACAAACGCTTTTTGGATTGACTGGTGAAATGCCAGTATTCTCCCCATGAGTCAATGCCCTCACGTCGCGCTACACGACTGATACCATGAGAGGTGACCAGCACCACCCCGCCCGGTTGCAGTATTCGATGCAGGGTCCTGATGGCAGCCTGGACGTCATAGATCATCTACAGGGTCTGGGTAATGATAATGCAGTCAAAGCTGTTATCCGGGATGTTGTCGGCCCGGGTCAGGTCGGCAACAATCGTGGCTTGTGGGTTTCCGTCAACGTAGTTCAAAACATCACTTCGACTCACCCGGTCGCCACCGAATTTTTCGGTGTACCCCGGATCACCCATCTCAAGTACCCGTCCGGTAATATCTGCGGAGTGGGTCTCAAGAAATTTCTCAATGTAGTAGCGCTCAACAGAGATCAGGTCGCGATCAATACCAAATATCGGGCTGATGGGGGACAAGCGGCGCAGGCTGCCGAAATCAACCGAACCGACCGGCACGGTCTGGAGCTTGTGCTTTCGTTGAAAAGCCCTGATTTTTGCTCTGACTGAAACGGGCAACAAAATAGTTGCAATGTCTCGGACAAGTGTTGCAGCCTTTGCGCGGATCGGCATAAATGAACCCTCAAACGTTGAACTGGTTGCTGTGATAGTTACCGGAAAAAATAGAAAATCTATTGTAGCCAGGCGGACAAATCCCGCTTCAGCAGGACTTGAAGTTTTAATATATCTTCTCGTAACTCTTTCACCAAATAATCCTTTGAGTCTTCAGGAAGCAGGGGTTTTTCCAGGTTGTAATCTGAAACAGCGTCTCTGATGCGGCGTTTGAAGTGTTCGGGAATCAACTGGCCGATCAGCCAGGTCGCGGCGTGGGGCTTCATCACGAGACCCTGCAGCAAGCGGTTTTTCGGAACGCCTCCGGCATTCGGCCGGTAGCTGAAGTCCGGAACGTGAGCTTTATCCACACCGACAAAGGAATAGATATCGCTTAATACAGCCTGAGGGTTTTCCACAAATTCTTCATAGGAATAAACCCTGAGCTGTCGTTCAGGAAATACATCGTAGTACCGTTTCAACTGCTGATGGTATTTGGGAAACTGGCTGTACTGGAACAGGGGTTGCCAGTGTTTTCTTTTTCGCTCTACTTCTGATTCCAATGCGGACGTAAAGTCATCCAGGGGTTCCAGCATCTGCCTCCTGGCATATAGAAAATGAGAAAATGCCTGTTCGATTGGATTTCTCAAAACGGCAATCAGTTTCACATCAGGCAAGTGATGGCGAATTCGTTGCGGAGCCATCTCACTGTAAAGATACAGGGGGCATGCTTCACCGATCGCTTTTTCGATGCCGACATTGTCAAATAAACGACGATAGTCCGACAGCGTACGAATCGAATTGTTGATGTAATCGGCGCCGGGGCCGGCGCAATCGAGCGACTCATCTCCGAAAGCAAAGAAATTTGATTCTTTGCGCTCACTCATAAATATTTCCGGGTGTTGCCGCAGGTAGGAATACAGGGCTGTCGTCCCGGACCGAGCCGCACCGATGAGCAGAAATGTTGGCAGTTTCTCCATTGGGGTCATGTTTTTCTTAAATTCCAGCCGGTTTTTGCCAAACAAAGAAATCAAATGACTAACAGTCGACCGCGTATTGATACACTTTGCGCTATTACACCACGTGTACATTATAAAGCAGGCTCATGGATTCAATAGAAATGGAGGACGTTGTTATCGGTTCCGGCCCGGCAGGCGTTGCTGCGGCCTGGGCTCTGCTGGAGCAGGGGCGCCATGTCACTATGCTCGATGTGGGGGAACAACTGGAGACGGAGAAATCGGATTTGCGCTCCAGGCTGGCTGGTACTGAGCCAGGGCAATGGTCCGCTGAGGATCTGCGTTCCTATACCCATGCAAGGCGCTCCGGGAAGTACGACACGATACGTCCCTTCGGCTCAGATTTCCTTTTCCGGGACCCCGGTAGTTTTCTTGACGATCCGGAACCAAACACATCCATCGGCTTGAAGCCTTCGTTCGCCGCCGGTGGATTAAGCAATGGCTGGGGCGCCTCAATCCTTCCTTACCGTCTGGAAGACCTGCTGGATTGGCCGGCAGCCACCAGGGATCTGGGGCCACATTACGAAGCGCTACGTGATTTCATGCCCATGGCGGGCAAGGTCGACGCCCTGCAGGATCTGTTCCCCATGTTGGCTATGCCGGAGCATACTTCTCTCCCCCTTGGCACCCAGGCCGAAGCGCTTCTGGGCCGCCTGGAGATGAAGAAGGAACAACTGAACCGGGCAGGAGTTTACTTTGGTCAGGCCAGGCAGGCGGTTAATCAGGAATGCCGAAAATGTGGAATGTGCCTGTACGGATGCCCTTACGGGGTTATTTTCAATGCCACGCAAACACGCGACAAAATGCTTGAAAACAGTACGTTTTCGTATCGGAAAGGTTTCTGCATCAGCCGCTTTGAAGAGCGGGATAGTGGCGTGCGGCTTTGGGCAAGCGATATGAACATAAAGCAGGAAGTACAATTTTCTGCAAGACGCGTATTTGTCGCCTGCGGCGTACTGCCCACGTTCAAATTGCTGATGAGTTCGCTGGAATGTTATGACCGGCCGGTTTATATGAAGGACAGTCAGCATTTTTATTTGCCGTTGCTGCACTCCTGGAAATCTGAAAAAGACCCCGGTAGTGAAGGCAGCCACAGCCTGGTGCAATTGTTCATTGAAATTATTGACCCGAGTTATTTTGAAAAAACGGCACACGTACAGATTTATACGTTTAACGATCTGTACCCCATTGACATGAGAAAGCGGTTCGGGCCTTTTGCAGAATTATTTTCCCCGCTGATTAAAAAGCTGAGTCAGCGGCTGATCGTCGCCCAGGGTTTTTTACACTCGGATTATTCGCCCCAGATAGAAATGCGTCTGATCCGGGAAGGAAGGAAAGCTGTTTTACGAATGGAAGAAAAAAGTAACGCAATAACGAAAGAGGCTATGGGCTTTGTTCGCAACAAGATATCCCAACTTTCGCGTCAGGCGGGCTTGTTGCCATTGACTCCTTTAAGTCGCCCGGGAAGTACGGGCAGTAGCTTTCATTGCGGTTCCACGTTCCCTATGAAAGACCAGCCGACCGACCTCGAAAGCGACACACTCGGCCGGCCTGCGGGCCTGCGTCGCGTATTCATCGTCGATGCTTCAGTACTTCCGGACATTCCGGCAACCACCATCACCCTGTCCGTTATGGCGAATGCCCACCGAATAGCGATGCAGTCAAATGGCGTTACCGGCTGAAAGAAAATCAGTTCTTCTTTGCTTCTCCCCCGGCAGCAGTTCCATGCAGTTTGCCGTCCAGATAGTGGCTGGTCAGCTCAAATCCAGCCTTGAAATCCATCCTGGGCTCGTAGCCCAGTAATCTCTTTGCTTTATCAATCCGGCAGATGCCGCGCGCACAATAGAGTTCCAGTTCACCTGCATCCGGGTAGTAGACAATCGGTCCGCTTGATTTTTTCAGGCTCCTGACCAGGGACTTCAGGTTTTCAATACCTTTGTCACCCAGGAGTATTTGAATCCTATTCAAAACTTTTTGAACCGGTTTCCATTGGGCGAGACCCAGGGGGTTGGCCAGCATATTTTTCATTTTTCCGGTCAGCCCCGAGCGCTCAGCTGTGAGAACAGCCACATCAATGTATTCGATGGAATCCGTGCCCAGATATTGATTGTGGCTTTCGAAAAACTCACACCAACTCGGAGGGTTTGGTCCTGAAATAATGTATTTTTCGCCGGAACGTCCGCGATGAGTGGCCGCAAGCACCAGGGCATCGACCACATCATCTATATACACCGCGTTGCAAACACCATCTTCGCCGGCGGGAAGGACAACGGTGCCGTTGAGCAGTTTTTCAACGATATGGTCCGTCCATAACCAGCTAAACGGGCCGTAAACAATAGTGGGCTGCAGGATGCTGGTATGCAGCAGACCCTTTTTTGAGCTGCGCTGAAGTAGCTTCTCAATGGCTACCTTGGTGTTTTTGTATTCATTGCCGGGCCGGCCAAATGAAGATTCTTCGGAGAGATTGCCCACCGGCCAGTCATCGTAAACGACGATTGAGCTGACCTGTATGAAGTGCCCAATACCGTGTTTTGTGCAGGCTTCAAATAAATGAGTAAAACTTTGCAGATTATTTTTCTGAGATTGCCTGAAGTCGTGTGCGAGATTAATGACAGTGTGCTGGCCTTCCACTGCCCGGTCAGTTGCTGCCCACCGGGACAGATCGGCAACAATCGTGTGAACACCATGGGTCCTGAATTGATGCGCTTTGGAATCATCTCGCACCAGGGCGGTGAGCAAAAACCGATCATCGCCTGACAGTTTTTCGATCAGCCGCTTGCCGATGAATCCGGACGCTCCGGTAACAAGGATTTTTGTTTTGTTTGGTGTTGTTTGCTCAGTCACCGCTCTTTACCGGTGGTATTCCCAGGATTTCAGCGTAAGTGTGCTCGAAGATCTGGTGGACATGAGGCAGGGAAAAGCGCTCTTCCCGGCTCAGTTTTTCGGCATTCTCAGACATGCTTTTTCTCAGCTTTTCATCACTGCAAACTTCCAGAATGCTCGCTACAAGACCATCTATATCGCCAACGGCGTTGACGTAACCAACCGAGGGGGATACCAGTTCGCTCACACCTCCGGTATCTGTCGCCACCACCGGGAGTCCCGACTGAAAGGCTTCCGCAATGGTGATTGGAAGGGCTTCCCATCGGGATGTCAACAGGAACAAATCAGCCGCCTGCAAGTATAAATAGGGCTCTGTTGTCACGCCGTCATAGCGTAAAAAAGACTCAATTCCTGCCTTTTTAATCCAACCTTCTATCTTATTTTCAAGCGGACCGTGTCCAACCAGGACGAAACGAATATCCTGACGCTGCTGCACAATTTTCTCGACAACCTGAACCAGGATATCAATGCCTTTCTGGTAAGCAAGCCGGGCGACAATGACCACGAGCAACTGACCGTGGGGGCCGAGCAGGTTTTCGCGATGGTTTTCGATTCGTTGCCGTGAAATTTCCGGTGGTGGCTGCACGCCCAGGCCGATGACCTTTAACTTTTCCCGTGATACACCACCCTGAGCATTCAATTCATCTGCGCAACGACGGCTCGGTGTAATGACGTATCTCGCCGCAAACTGACTGACCATGCCAAATGATTTGACTCGCTCAGGGGATGAACCGTGGTAGGTAACCAGCAGCGGGATGTTTTTTCCAAAAGTCGCCAGCTTGGCCACCAGTAACGGGGCTGTTTCGTGCGCGTGGACAAGCTCGATTGAGTTTTGCCTGATAAAACGCCGCAGAGTGTATGCGGCGCTTACTGCATGAAGTATGCGAACAAGAATGTTGCCGCTGTTGTCTGCGGCCACACGGTTTAAATCCACAGGCAAAAAATATCCGTCTTTAGCCTCGTCCATCCAGGCGCCGGGCGAGCCGGAAAGAAAGACCTGATGTCCATTTGAGCGGAGTGAATCACTTAATTCCAGTGCGTGGCGCTGGATTCCTCCCGGGCGAAAATCTGTGCATACCTGTAAAAGACGCATAAAACCTACCAAATTCCTCGGGGCCGGTACCAGCAGAGCACGACCGTAGCCAAAGGCACGCCTACTGCCACCAGTGACCATCATATTCAAGCAGCCTTGCCAGGGCCACCCATGTTACTGCAAGCGGGGCGATCTTGTTGCCGCGAACCGTAAAGTGGAGTAATTTGACATGCTGTTCGGGGCTGGTTTTAAAAGGAATGGGGACCATGGCAAGAGATGAAGTTTTTGGCAATACCGCTGCCCGGGGCAGTGATTTTCAATTCAACGAGGAAGTCGCCAACGTCTTTGACGATATGTTGGTCCGCAGCGTACCGTTCTACCTTGAGCAGCAAAGCCTGATTGAAGAGATCGCCCGGCGTTTCGCTCTGTCCGGCTCCCTGGTCCTGGATTTGGGCTGCTCGACCGGTACGACCCTGATTCGCCTGGCTGGGCAGTTGGATCCGAAGATCAAGTTGCTTGGTTATGATAATTCACAGCCCATGCTCGAACGTGCGAAAACGAATGCCGCCGATTTGGGTCTCGGCGACCGTATTGAATTTTCCTACGGGGATTTCAACGAGGGCCTGGACGACTTGGTGATCGAAAATGCCAGCGTGGTGACGATTTGCTGGACCCTGCAATTTGTCAGACCTTTACGCCGGGACCGGCTGATCCGGAAGATCTACGAAGGCATGGTCGATGGTGGTGTGCTGATCGTGACCGACAAGGTGCTCACCAACGACTCGAACATGAACCGTTTCTTTATCGATTTCTATTATGACTTCAAGCGGCGCAATGATTACTCAAATGAGGAAATATCGAAAAAACGCGAAGCCCTGGAAAATGTCTTGATACCGTACCGCTTTGATGAAAACTTTGAGCTCTTCAGGCGCAATGGTTTTTCAACCGTAGAGACTTTTTTCCAGTGGTACAACTTTGCCGGGTTTCTGTGTGTCAAGAATATCTAAATACCTGAGGAGCCTGTTGCCGGACTTCAGCTTCCATTTGACGGCTATTTATTCCCCTGTGTATGCGCGCCATATTGACCTTTCATAGCATCGACGCTTCGGCTTCGGTGCTTTCCTTTGATGTGCGATTGTTCGAATTTTTGCTGGCGGAACTTGCCCGTAAGGCCATACCGGTCTGTGATCTGGGTACGCTGCTGGCCGACGATACAAAAAAGGGTCTTGCGATTACTTTTGATGACGGCATGAAGTCGGTATTCCAGAACGCCTTGCCGTTACTGCGGGAGTATCAGGTGCCGGCTCATCTCTTTGTGAGCAGTGGTGTTATCAATGGGGACTGTGCGCCGCCACCCTGGCCAGCCAATAGCCCCACTTTTGAAATGCTCGATTGGCAGGAAGTGGAAGCACTGCAACTGGCGGGTGTGCGTGTGGAGTCGCATACGCATACGCATCCGGACCTGCGTTCGCTGGCGGCGAACCAGGTAGTTGAGGAATGTGAAAGGGCCGATGAAATTATCAGCTCACGGATGGGGAAAAAGCCGGACTATTTTGCTTACCCCTTTGGCTATCACAACGCCCGGCTGCGGGAAATTGTTCGTGGCCGGTATTGCGCTTGTGTCACTACGGAACTGCGCAAGCTGGGCGTGACCGAAGATACCGCAGCTTTGCCCCGTCTGGACAGCTATTATCTTCGCTCCAGAGCGCACATCCGCCTGATCGACTCACCACTCATGCAACTGAATCTCATGCTGCGAAACCGAATGCGCAACCTGAAGGGTAGCCAGTGTGTCGCTGATCAGGATTGAGTGAAGTGATTCCGCACTGCCGCTGGACGCATGTGGGTTACAGCCATTAAGGAAAGTTACCGGGGCGCAATGCCACACGAGATATTTGATCCGACAACAAGCCAACCCCCCAAATCAATACCGCGCCGAGAAAGCCCAGCAATGCCGTTTCGGAGAAATTGCCGATATAAACGTCGTAGATGAACTTGGTGAAGCCCACGGCAAAAAAAGCACCGCCCAAAGGGATAAAAACCTTGAGCGGGGTGAAATACACGATGGTGCGAATGATCAGTATCAGAAAATCGAGGGCGTGGGTCGCCTTGATTTTTGAATCCCCGATTCTTGGGTGGTAGTCAATGGGAACATATTTCACCAGGGAACTTGAACACAGCGCTGCCAGCGTGATGGTGGTGGTAAAAGAAAAACCGGGGGGCAGCAAATGCTCGAATCGCAGCACCAGGTCTTTACGCATGACGCGTAAGCCTGAATTGAGATCGGGAATCTGCCGTCCGGCCAGGTAACTGGAAATTTTCCCCAGCACCCATTTTGCCGGCTTGCGAATCGTCGGGATATGAACATGCTCTCCGACGCGGGCGCCGACTACCATGTCGTAACGCCTGCACTCATTGATCAATTCCGGGATTCTCTCAGATGGATAAGTACCGTCTGCATCCGTAATGACGATGAGATCGTAACGGGACCGGCGAATACCCGTTTTCAGCGAGGCGCCATAACCACGATTTTCCGGCACCGAGATTAGGATAATGCCATCCATGGTTTCAAGAATTTCCGGGGTGCCATCAGTAGAGCCGTCATCGACTACGATCAATTCATACTCAAATCCGGAGTCACGCATGACGTCCAGTACGCCCTGAACGCCCTCTTTGATTGCGCCTTCTTCGTTGTAGGCGGGAATAACGATGCTCACGCCATGGATGTTTGTATAGTCTTCACTCATTCACCGACCGCCTGTTTTCTACTTCGAAGTACCATAATTTTTCCATCTCCCAGGGTACCGGGAAATTTCTGCATGATTTCATATTCTGTATCCAGTTTGTGTTGGATTTCAGGGTGCGCACGCCTAATAAAAGCAGGCAGGGTATAGAGAATCCAAGTGTAGCCCTTATGCGCTTCCTGTTCATTGAGGCCTTCCAGATCATTGATCTCCAGCCAGTCCGGCTCATAGTACAGGTGGTAGACGCGGCCGGCCATATGCAAGCCCAGGACGGTATCGCCCGGCTGCAGATGAGCTTTCACGTAATCCCTGGCGCCGGAGAAGTCCTGCTTGGGGTAGCGATAGACCCTGGGCAGGGAAACCGCGAAGAGGACGCAGAGCAGCAAGACGGGAACCGTCTGTATCAAGCGGGGCCAGGGACGGATAATTCGCGTCAATAGCTGCCCCGCTCCCAGAGCGCCAACCACCGCGATTGCTGCGAAAACCCCGATTTCCTGAAAAAACATCCTGGGCCAGAGGTTTCTGCCCAGCAGCAAAAATACCAGGCCTGTTATCAACGCAGGCGCTAGTGCGAGCAAGGTAAAAAGCCAGTCCCGCCTGAGCACATGGATCAGGCCATACAAACCCAACAGCGCAATGACGACAACGCCGAGCCAGCCCAACCCCAGCCCCGTCATCAGATGATTCAGTATTTCATTGACCAGCCAGACGGGGTTACTCCACGAAGCCGTATCGGTGGAGCTTACGACAGCCGTGGTGTTTGCCACCTCGGAGCGACTGAAATATTTATACAGTTGCGGAATGACTGGAGCATATAGGTTTACCGTAAGCCATGCGGCGAGTCCCAGGGCGAGAAAGGGTCGCCATTGCCATATTTTTGAATGGGAACTGCGAAGATAAGCCATCCCCATGAACAGCAAAATGACTCCGTGGGCAAGGGCGACAAATATGGCGGTTAGATGTGCCCAGGCAGTCAGGGCGATGACAGCGGCATAAGCCAGCCAGTATCGCCCCTTCCCAGAGGCCAATCCACGCAGCAACAGCTCAGTTGAGATGACGGTTCCGAGTAACAGCAGGGTATAGGCGCGGGCATTTTGCGAAAACCAGACGTGGTGATAGGAAAGCGTTAGTAAGGCAGCGCTGAACAGGGCTTCCTTTTTGCCGAATACATAGCGTACCAGATGAGCGGTGGCCCAAATACTGCCCACACCCGCCAGCATGGCAGGCAGACGAAGGGCTGCGGGCGACTCACCGAAGAGGGTAACGCTGATATGAGCCAGTGCGGAATACAGGATGTGCTGGTTGTCATCACTGAAGTCAGACAGTATCGCAGTTAAATCCGGGCGCACGTACTGCACCAGCGTCAACACTTCATCAATCCACAGGCCACTGTTCAGGGATAAGCTGCGCAAGGCGACAGCCACGGCCAGTATGGCCCACAAAATCAGCTGGTAACGGCTGTCGCTGATACCGCAGTGGCGGGGTTTCGGTGACCACCAGGCGGGGCTGGGCTTGAGGCTGTATTTCCGGTTCCACCACCACAGGAAGATCAGAATCAGAAAGTCGATAAACAAAACCACGTAAAGCAGGCTGAACCCATCAATGGTTGCAAGTGTGTTTGCTTCGACTGTCATTACCGGGAGTGCATCGTTGTGGTTCTGTTTCTATAATACACATCTGATCATCAGGCGTTGCCCGAAATGAGCGGACCCAATCCATTTTTACGGTGTGATTTAAAATGAATCCTGCAAGAAACCCGGAACATGAGTGAAACGCACGTTGTTGTTCTGGGTGGGGGTCCCGCTGGTTGCGGTGCTGCGTACCGATTGAGGCAAAAGGGTACTGCAAGAGTAACGCTGGTTGAGCGCAGTCCATGGCTGGGTGGTAACGCGGGAAGTTTTAAGGCAGAAGGCCAGTTTCTGGATTTTGGCAGCCACCGCCTGCACTCAGCCTGTGATCCGGAAATCCTTCAGGACATTCAAAACATGCTTGGCGGTGATCTTGCTCACCGTGACCGGCGTGGCCGCATCCGATTACGGGGCAAGTGGCTGCGCTTCCCGCTTAAAATAATGGACCTGATGTTGCGACTGGATCGTGCATTTGCTTTTGGTGTAAGCCGTAATATGATCGTTCGCACACTGTTTACCGCGGCCGATGAGGGCGACACATTTGCCTCGGTGCTTAAGGCCAGGCTGGGCCCGACCATCTGCGATCACTCTTATTATCCTTATGCACGCAAGCTTTGGGGGCATGAGCCTGAGGAACTGTCTGCTATCCAGGCGCACAAGCGGGTGTCTGCCGGATCGCTCACAAAAATAGTCAAACGGATGATTAAGCCACGCGGTGGCGGAAAATTCTATTATCCGCGTAAGGGATTTGGTCAGATTACGCAAGCTTATGCCCGGGAAAGCAGGCAACTTGGGGCGGATTTTTTGACCGGCTGGACGGCGACCGGGATTACACGGCCAGAGCGCGTATCAGACAGTTTCCGCATTGAACTCACCAACCCGGAAGGTGAGACCATGAGCCTGGAGGCCGATCATATCTGGTCGACCGTACCGGTGACCGTGCTGTGCAGGATGATGTCACCCGCGCCACCAGCCGAGGTGATCCGGGCCGGTGAGAAAATCACCTATCGTTCCATGATCCTGGTTTATCTGACTCTGCCGGTCGATCAGTTTACCACCAGCGATGCGCATTATTTCCCGGAAGCACATATTCACATGACGCGGATGTCAGAGCCCAAGAATTACTTTGGAGTCGATGAACCAAAGGGAATGACGACCCTGTGTGCGGAGTTGCCGTGTCAGTACGGAGATGAAGTGTGGAATCGGTCGGACGAGAGCCTGGGTGAACTCATCAGTGAAGACATAGCCGCTGCGGGATTGCCTGTGCACAAACCGGTAAAAGTATTCACCCGCCGCTTGCGCCAGGCATATCCCATCTACACCACAGGGTATGAGCACGATCTTAAAACCATGGATTCGTGGATAGGAAGCATTCCCAATTTGCTGGTTTACGGGCGACAGGGCTTATTTGCACACGACAATACCCATCATGCATTGTATATGGCCTATGCGGCATCCAATTGTCTGGGGCAGGATGGAAACTTTAGCCACGACCGGTGGGCCGAGTACCGAAAGATCTTTGCCACCCATGTGGTCGAAGATTAGCGCCGGGTCGCCATGACCGGGGATGGCGCTGTGGTGCAGCGAAACTGGAAGCGATTCAGTATGCGCGTAGGTGGCAGTGTACTGGTCCTGGCATTGCTGTTGCTGTTTTTACCCCGACAACAGCTGTTTGAAGCGCTTAGTGGCTTCTCAATTGGGATTTGGCTTGCTGGTGTTTCGATGTATCTGTGCCTGCATCTCATCGGTGTGGCGAAGTGGCGTATGCTGATCAATACAGCGGGCGCCGGGTTGGGTTTTACTCAGGCGGCGCGCTGTTATTACTACGGCCTGTTTGGAAATACCTTTTTGCCTTCGGTGGTTGGTGGTGACATTGTCCGGGCCGGGCTGGCGATGAAAATGAGCCGTTCCGGAAGCGCGGTGGTCATGGGCAGTGTCGTGGACCGCAGCATCGACAGTGTGGGTCTTGCCCTGGTAGCCGGCGCCGGTGCCTTATTGGTGCCGATGGCGCTGGATGACAACAGTCGCAATATTTTCTGGGGATTTGCCGTCCTGATTGCAGTAGCGGGTGCCGGCTTGCTGGCCCTGCTGTTGCTGTTGCCTGCCCGTCGCCTGGCGTTTCGATTCCGGCGCAAACTGGTCCGGTTGCGACTGGCCGTTCGCGCACTACTGAAGCGTCCCGGTAAGGTATTGCTCGCCCTGATTGCGGCGATGGTGTTGCAGACTTCCCAGGTTTTGATGAATGTCTGGCTGGGCCGGCTGGCCATGATTCAGCATGCAACGTTTCTGATGTGGCTGTTCGTCTGGCCGCTGGCCAAGCTGGCGGCGATGGTGCCATTGACCCAGGGTGGCATTGGGGTGCGCGAGGCTGCCCTGGGTGTGCTGTTTGTACCTTTCGGGGTTGGTTTTGAAAAAGCAGTGGCAACGGGCCTGATTTTTCAGGCCATTGTCATCAGCGGAAATTTATTCAGTGGCGTGATTGCAACTCTGATCGGACGTTTCGCATCCGTTGATGCTGCCGCGACCGGACCTGGCGTAACGGCGCCCAGGAGCGCACATCAATGGGGCGTCCTGGGTGCGTTCATCTTGGGTGGTGTCTTGTTCTTCAGCGCCAATGTACTGGCCATTGCTTACGGTGCAGGCTCAGTTGATGTGGCCTGGGTTAGCTGGATGACGACACTCCCAGGCTATAGCGCAAGCTTCGCGGGTGCTTGCGCAGGTTTTGCCTACGGTGTCGTTCCGGGCTATCTGTTCGGTCGTTTGGGGAGCGAGCTAAGCGTAAGCCTTACTTGATCTTCGCTTCCTTGTACATGACATGCTTGCGTACGACCGGATCGTACTTTTTCATTTCCATCTTTTTAGGTGTATTTTTCTTGTTCTTGTCGGTCGTGTAGAAGTGACCGGTACCTGCGGAGGAAACCATGCGGATTTTATCTCTTGCACTCTTGGCCATGTTTTAGATCCTCTTTATACTTTTTCGCCGCGAGCACGCAGGTCTTTGAGCACAACATCAATGCCTTTTTTATCGATGATGCGCAGCCCCTTTGTGGACACACGAAGTTTCACCCAGCGATTCTCGCTTTCCACCCAGAAACGGTGGCGGTGAAGGTTGGGCAGAAAGCGCCGTCTGCTCCGGATTTTGGAGTGCGACACGTTGTTTCCGGACATGGGCCTTTTTCCGGTGACCTGGCAAACTCTTGACATGGGAATTCCCGTCTTAAACGTTAAAAAATCAGCCGCACTTTATACCGCATGTACGTGTTTCATGCAAGACATTTCGCAGCTCGGGTGACTGGCTGAAAGGGTATCACAATAACCCTTTTGCGGCCATTGAGACCGGGGCGCCTTCTCCGATCACGAAATGGTCCAGCAGACGGATGTCGAGCAGGGCCAGGGCATCCTTCAACCGGCGCGTGATGGCCTGATCCGCCAGGCTGGGCTCACTGACTCCGGATGGATGGTTATGCGCAACGATCAGGGCCGCCGCCTTGTGTTTCAGCGCTTTTTCCGCAACCACCCGGGGATAGACGGTAGCCCCGTCGATGGTGCCATGGAAAAGTTCTTCATAGGCGATTACCCGGTGCCGGGTATCAAGAAACAGACAGGCAAATACTTCGTTGGGATTGTCGCGCAGCGCAGACTTGAGATACTGCTCCGTTGCGCCGGGGCTTTCCAGCGGATCACCACGCAGCAATACTTCGTGTAAATACCGTTTGGAGAGTTCGAGCACGGCTAAAAGCTGCGCAGATTTTGCTGGCCCCAGCCCATGCTGTTGTTCCAGTGCACTGCGGTCTGCCTGGAGCAGGCCCCTCAGCCCCCCAAACCCCAGCAGTAGTGTGGTGGACAGTTCGACAGCCGGGATGCGTGGCGCCCCGGTACGCAGTAGGATGGCCAGCAGTTCAGCATCGCTGAGAGCTTTGATTCCGGCTTTGCTCATTTTTTCCCTTGGCGCAAGATAGTGCAAATGATCCTCCAACAGGCAGACTGCAGGATTGCAGGGAAGTAAAACTTTACGGAAAAAACCACTGAGTGGATGTAAGCTATTGCCTCGACCTCAAGAGGTAAATAATTTAAAGGAGCCTGCTGAACGATATGAAGCCGTTAATTGCCAGACGAATTCTCCTCGGTGTGACCGGTGGAATCGCTGCCTATAAATCGGCCGATCTGGTCAGGCGCTTGCGCGAGGCCGGTGCCGAGGTTCGTGTCGTTATGAGTCGTGGTGCGCAGGCTTTTGTTACACCTTTGACTTTCCAGGCTGTTTCCGGCAATTCGGTTCACACGGAGTTGCTTGATGAATCAGCCGAGGCAGGCATGGGCCATATTGAACTGGCTCGATGGGCAGACCTGGTGTTGGTGGCTCCGGCCACGGCCCATTTCATTGCCCGGCTTGCTCATGGTATGGCGGATGATCTCTTGTCCACCCTGTGCCTGGCCACTGCAGCGCCCATCGTCCTGGCCCCGGCCATGAATCGGAACATGTGGTCACATCCGGCCACCGGCGCCAATTGCATGACACTGGAGGCGCGCGGAGGGCGCCTGATTGGCCCAGCAAGCGGCGCTCAGGCTTGTGGCGAAACCGGGCCTGGCCGCATGGCTGAGCCTGTCGGGATTGTCGAGGCCCTGTCGGCATCTGAAGCATCGGTCCTGGCAGGCAGGCATGTGCTGGTAACTGCGGGCCCCACTTACGAAGATATTGATCCGGTCCGCTTCATTGGCAATCGATCTTCCGGGCGCATGGGGTTCGCCGTTGCGCAGGCTGCCCGTGACGCCGGTGCACGAGTCAGCCTGGTGGCAGGACCGGTTAGTCTGGAGACGCCGCAGGGTGTCGAGCGTACGGACGTCCGCAGTGCGCAGGAGATGTGTTGTGCTGTACTTGCTTTGGCTGCTAAAGCAGATGTCTTCATCGCTGTGGCAGCGGTTGGTGACTACCGTCCGGCCCGGCTTGCCACCCAGAAAATAAAAAAGGGCCTGCCCGTGCAAAAGATCGATTTGGTGGTCAATCCGGATATAGTTTCTGCAGTGGCGGCTCTGGAGCCTGGCCCGCTAACCGTTGGCTTTGCTGCTGAAACGGAAAAACTGAAAGAGCATGCACGAGAGAAGCTTTCGAACAAGGGGCTTGATATGATTGCTGCAAACCGGGTGGGCCAGGCTGGCTCCGGTTTTGAAAGTGATCAAAATGAAATAGTATTATTAAGCCCGTGCGGAGAGCAGAATCTGGGCAAGGGCAGCAAACAGGAACTGGCACAGCTTCTGATAGAGGCGATTGCTTCCAAACTCAAGGATGCAGATATTGAAAGCAGTTCAGATAAAAATAATCGACCCACGGCTGGGCACTGATTTTCCCCTGCCAGACTATGCGACCACCGGTTCCGCCGGGATGGATTTACGGGCCTGCCTGGATGATGTGTTAACCATTGAACCGGGTGAAACCCAACTGATTCCAACCGGTTTTGCCATGCACATGGAAGATACCGGAATGGCGGCTGTCATCCTGCCCCGCTCAGGGCTGGGACACAAGCACGGCATTGTGCTGGGCAACCTGGTGGGCCTGATTGACAGCGATTACCAGGGCCAGGTATTTGTTTCGTGCTGGAATCGTTCGGAAGAAGTTTTTCAAATTGAACCCGGCGCTCGAATTGCTCAACTGGTTTTTTTGCCGGTGGTGCCGGTATGCTGGGAACGGGTTGAAGATTTTCACACTTCCGACCGGGGGGGCGGGGGCTTTGGGCATACAGGTCACTCCTGATGTGGGCGCAGGCAGGAAATACCAGGGCTTGCAAAGAATGGACTGAAACATGGGTTTGAAGGACGCACAGCAAAACTTTTTGCAGTCAGCCAAACACAAGCACCTGGATTCGCGGCTGCTTTTGGTCATAGGTTTTCTTGGCCTGGTCATTGTCGTGCTCACCTTATGGTTTGCCTTTCACGACATGCGGTCGCAGCAGGCTATTTCACAAGCAGCGGCGCAACAACAGGTGGTGATCGATCAGTTGGTGAAACCTGTTCAGGCGCTGAAGGACGTAATGAATGATGAACAGGTGCAGGCGCTGGCGGCCCGGGCCATAGCGAATCCTGCCCTGGTTGAGGGTCTCCAATCTTACCTGCATAACCTGATCAGTGAAATCAGTGACGTCCAGGTTTTTGGCACCAATCTGAAAGCTGTTGATCCGCTTAAGCTGGGGCCAAACGGCTTTGCGGTTTTCGACATGCTGCTGGATTTGCAGGAAAACACGAATCCCCGCTTACAACTTCACAATAGTCTCGCCCCTCCGCGAATGGTGGACGCCGTTCGGATTCTGTCGGGGGATGATCTGGTCGGTTATATGCTGGTGATGCTGGAGCCGAATTACCTGTTGTCTCACTTCAAGCCGGATTATTCTTTATTGGGTTATATCAGCCTTTCGCAGTATAACGGCCGGCAGGCATCCAATATCCTTGCTGAATTGGGCGATCGCTTCCTGGCCGGGGAAGTGCCGGAAAGGCAAGCTCTGCCCGGCACGCTGTTTCGGATTGAAATTCCAAGTCAGCAATATACGTCGATCCTGAGCAGTCGCAGCGTTCTGTTGAACATGTTGCTCACAGGTTTCCTATTACTGGTCGGATCCACCTTGCTGTTTTTCCATAATCGCAAGCTTACAAAGGCAGAAGCGGTGGAAAAAAAGGCTGCCGTTAAACGGGCAATAATCAGGCCTGACCCTGAACCCTCTGCGGCAGTGGAAATTACTCATAAGCGGCTTACCGGGGACGAACAGTCCGGTGATATGCCGGAAACCACCCATAAAGAATTGGACCCCCCTCCCATGATACTTCGCTACAATATCGCCGAGCGGCGAAAGATGAAAGAAGCTGAACATCAGCCAGTAGAGCTGACTGCGGATATATTTCGTGCTTACGATATCCGCGGAGTGGTTGGCAAGACGCTGGATGCCGGAATTGCCAGGCGGGTAGGGCAGGTAGTGGGTACTGTCGTGCTGGAAAGAGATGCCGGCCCGGTTGTGGTGGCCCGTGATGGGCGTTTATCCGGGCCTTATCTGCATGAAGCCATGATTGAAGGCATTAGTTCCACTGGTTGTGATGTGCTCGATATTGGTGCAGTGCCGACAGGTGTGCTTTATTTTGCGGCTCATGAACTGGCCTCCGGTTCAGGCGTTATGATCACCGGCAGCCACAATCCACCGGATTACAATGGTTTCAAGATCATGGTGGGCGGTGATCCGGTGCACGGTGAGGAACTTGCAGATTTTTACCGGCGCATCATCGAGGAAGAGGTAAAGCCTGGTGCGGGTACGGTGCAGGTGCAACAGGAAGATGTGGTTCCACGGTATATCGAACGCATTGCACAAGACATTCAGCTTGAGAAACCACTGAAAGTCGTGATTGATTGCGGTAACGGAATTGGCAGTGTGTGTGCTGCGGATGTTCTGCGGGCAATTGGGGCGGAAGTGTTGCCGCTGTTTGACGAGGTGGATGGTACGTTTCCGAACCATCATCCAGATCCGAGTGAGCCGAAAAATCTGACAGAATTGATCCAGTCCGTTCGACTGATTGAAGCTGATCTGGGTTTTGCACTTGATGGTGATGCGGACCGGCTGGGTGTGGTGACACAAGCCGGAAACATTATTTATGCCGACCGGGTGATGATGTTACTGGCCAGGGATGTACTGGATCGCAAACCGGGGGCCACCATCATTTATGACGTCAAGTGCACCGGTCATCTGGCCCAGGTGATTCGTGAGGCAGGTGGAAATCCGGTTATGTACAAGACCGGTCATTCATTGATCAAGTCGAAGATGAAGGAAATAGATTCCCCCTTCGCCGGTGAAATGAGCGGTCATTTCTTCTTCGGTGAACGCTGGTATGGCGTGGATGATGGAATTTATGCAGCGGCCCGGCTGCTGGAAATCCTGGCCGCTGCGGAGCAGTCTCCGGAGGATATTCTTAATGCGTTACCGACCAGTTTCAGTACGCCGGAACTAAAGGTGCAGATGGAAGAGGGCGAAAATTTTGCTTTTGTTGAAGCGTTCATTAAACTGGCACAGTTTGATGGTGCCAGCATCAACACAATAGACGGAATCAGGGCAGACTGGCCCGATGGCTGGGGGCTGGTCCGTGGATCCAATACGACGCCGATTCTCGTGGTGCGTTTTGATGCCGAATCGGAGGAAGCGCTGGAGCGAATCAAGACCGTATTCAGGTCGCAGATGCTGGAACTTAGCCCGGACCTTGAACTTCCTTTTTAGGCATATTGCGCGAAGCTGGGGTGGAAACAATCCGTGCTTATCTCGTTCAACAAACCCTGGGGTGTGCTGTGCCAGTTTTCCAATCGTGAAAGCGGAGCAGCATCGTCTGCAACCCTCGCGGATTTTATCAGCATTCCTGCGGTGTATCCGGCAGGGCGTCTGGACCGGGACAGCGAAGGACTGTTGTTGCTGACGGATGATGGTAAGTTGCAGGATCGCATCACGAATCCGGTTTTTGCTTCCCGCAAATGCTATTTGGTGCAGGTGGAAGGCCTGCCTTCAGCGTCTCAACTGGCCCGCTTACGCCAGGGAGTGAAACTGAAAGACGGCCCGGCCCGCGCATATTCTGTTGAGCTGCTGGCGAAGAAGCCGGGTTGGTTGTGGCCGAGGAATCCACCCATCCGCCAGAGAAAAAACATTCCGGTTTCCTGGCTTGAGATCACCTTGACGGAAGGTCGAAACCGTCAGGTGAGGAGAATAACGGCTGCGGTTGGGCTTCCTACCCTGCGTCTGGTGCGCCTGTCGGTCGGCGCCTGGGATCTGCATGGCCTGCAGCCCGGGCAGTGGCGCAAAGAACCGCTGCCCGGCCAATAAACCGGGAAGAGTATACTGGTGTGAAAATCTGTTCGTCACAAATTGTTCCGCGCGAGTGCGCACCTATCCAAAGAAGGAATGCAATATGAAAGGAAAATCCATAGGCATTGCCCTGTTGTTTAGCCTGGTTTCAATCCCGATCTTTGCGGGAGGTATCCCGATTGAGCCGGGTTTGTGGGAAATGACCTCGACCATGACCATGCCCATGCTGCCCAGTCCCAGGGTTAGTACAAACACCCAGTGCATTGATAAAGATGAACTTTCTCCGGAGACTATGAACCAGGAGGCTATGGACTCGAACTGTACTTTTACCAGCAGAACAGTGGATGGCAACACCATGAAATGGTCAATGGCCTGCGATTCCAAGGGAGGCGCTTCGCGCGGTGAGTGGGAAGCTAGTTCTTACGGTGACACCATGACCGGCGGTGGAACGATCACGGTGGACATGCAGGGCCAGTCCATGGTGATGACCATGAAATGGGACGGCAAGCGGGTTGGGGATTGCGACTGATACTGATTCTCGGGCCCGGGCCTGCCAGCAGGCTTGATTCAATAGGCACACTCAGTGAACAGCGGATCAACTGATCCCTGCCAGTCGCCGTGGTACAAAGCCAACTTTCTCTCCGCCGGCGTGATACCGCCTTCAGCTACCTTCAGTAGGGGAGACAGGAAACCGGTTTCGTTTTCGCCGGCAGAATTCAGCCGTTTGCGCGCGCTCAGGCCAGCGGAAGCCAGCTCGATAAGTTCCAGCGCGATTGACTGAATTGAGCGTTTGCGAATTTCTGCCCGAAGGCCGAGCCGGGGAGCATCTGCCCGCAGCTTCAGCCGTTCTTCCATACTCCAGTCCCGTGCGATATCCCAGGCTGCGTCCAGAGACGGCTGATGATAAAGCAGGCCAGCCCACAGCGCGGGCAGGGCGCAAAGACGCGCCCATGGTCCGCCATCAGCGCCGCGCATTTCCAGGTAGCGTTTCAGACGGACTTCGGGAAAAGCGGTGGTCAGGTGGTTTTCCCAGTCAACGAGCGTAGGCAATTCTCCCGGCAATGCAGGCAATCTGCCGTTCAGGAAGTCCCTGAAGGACTGGCCAGATGTATCGAGATATTCACCTTCCCGGTAAACGAAATACATGGGCACATCCAACATGTAATCGGTGTACTTTTCGAAACCCATGTCACCATCGAAGACGAACGGCAGCATACCGGTGCGGTCGGGGTCAGTGTCTTCCCAGACATGAGATCGATAACTTAAAAAACCATTGGGGCGGCCGTTGGTAAACGGCGAGTTCGCAAACAGGGCGGTGGCGATGGGCTGCAAGGCGAGAGATGTCCGGAATTTTTGCACCATATCGGCCTCCGAACTGAAATCCATATTGACCTGAACGGTACAGGTGCGGCTCATCATGTCCTGTCCGAGGGTGCCGACTTTGGACATATAGTCCCGCATAATGCGGTAGCGTGCTTTTGGCATCCATTCCATGTCTTCCCGCCGCCACTTGGGATGGAAACCCATACCGACAAACGCGACCCCAAGAGGCTCGGAAATAGCCCGGACCTGCCGCAGATGGGTATTCACCTCCGTACAGGTTTCATGAATGTTGTCGAGTATGGCGCCGGAGAGTTCGAGTTGCCCTCCGGGTTCCAGCGTGATGGATGCGCCAGCCTAGTTAAGGAGAGCGATTAGCAGGCCATTTTCCTGCACGGGTTGCCAGCCGAACTGCTCGGCCAGACCAGTGAGAATGGCGTGTATACTACGTTTGCCTGAATAGGGCAGTGGCCTCAGGTCATCCAGAGTGTAACCGAATTTCTCATGCTCGGTACCCAGCTTCCACTGGTCCTGGGGTTTGCAGCCACTTGCCAGGTATGCGGCAAGATCCTCTGCCGATTCGACAGTCACCAATTTGTCAGATGATGCCAATTTATTCTCCACTGATTCTCATTTTGCACTAGCATACACGCTGGAACAGAAACTATGGAACCCCCACCCAGAATGAATACCGTCAGGCTTGTGATAGTCGCAGTCACAATGTTGATGCTGGCGCAGACCGTCTGGCCGATGTCGGTAAACCGGGGCCTTGGTCCGGAGCCTGATTCACTGGATATCCATCAGGCGCAGGGATTATCTGCGATCAATCTTCTAAGGGATCTGCGCGAGGGTCTACTCAGTTTTGATGCAAAGGGTGAACTGGTGCCCGGCCAGGCAGAATCGTGGCAGGTGCTCGACGGCGGAAAACGATATCGCTTCACCCTGAGGCCTGATGCAAGGTGGTCGAATGGAGATCCGGTGACGGCAGCAGATTTTATTCGTGCCTGGCATCGGGCATTTTCACCGCAAACGGCATCTTCCACCGTTGGGCTATTGCAGCCTGTTGTGAACGCAACGGCTGTTATGTCCGGAAAAATGTCTGCCGATGCGTTGGGTATCGAGGCGCCTGAACCAGGCGTTGTGGAAATCACGCTGACAAAACCGGCGCCCTGGTTTCTCGAACTTCTGGCTCACCCGGTAAGCTATCCACTGCACCCCTCTTCAATGGATGACCCGAGACATGCGCCGGTAAATGGTCCTTTTATGCTGGAAAAGTGGGTGCCCCGGGCATTGATCAGCCTGAAAAAAAACCCTGAGTACTATGCGGCCAATTCGATCCTGATCGACAGCGTTAAGTACTTTCCCATCGAAGAACCTGCCGCTGAACTTCTGCGTTTCCGCGCCCATGAACTGGATATCACCGAGACCATCCCATCAGGCCGCTATGACTGGCTGGAAAAGAACCTGGCTGCACAACTGCGAACCTATCCCTACCTGGGTAGCTTCTGGCTGGGGATAAATTTCAGGCGTCCGATTCTGGGGCATTCAGCTAGCTTGCGGAGAGCACTTGCGCTGGCAATTGACCGTGAGATTCTGGTGCGGGTTGTGCTGGGAGCCGGAGAGATGCCCGCCTGGAGTATCGTGCCCCCGGGAATCAGTGGCTACCGGCCCGCGCAAATGGTGGAGCGTGGCTGGAGCCAGGAACGGAGGGAAGCCGAAGCCGTTCGTTTATTCAGGGAGGTGGGTTTCCAGGCAGGCTTTGGCAAGCATAAGCCCCTCGTTATTGAGTTACGTTACAACACGTCCCAGCTTCATCGCCGCATGGCGGTCGCAGTTTCAGCCATGTGGAAGCAGGTGTTGGGTGTTGCGACTGAGTTAGTGAACGAAGAGTGGAAAGTCTTTGTAAACAATCGCAAAATGGGAGTAGTAACCGAAATTTTCCGTGGCGGATGGATTGCAGATTATGGTGATCCGTCCAGTTTTCTGGATTTATTTACCAGTGGCAGCGCTTTGAATACCACTTTTTATGCTGATTCAGAGTTTGATCAGATCCTGGCATCCGCTGATCGGGACAGTGGTGTAGTGCGAATGGAACGTTTGCACAAAGCAGAGTCTGTTTTAATGCAGGACATGCCGGTCATCCCGCTTTACTATTATGTCTCGCGTCACCTGGTTAGTACACGCATTACCGGTTTCGCGGATAATGTTCGTGATATTCACCTTTCACGCTACTTGGGATCAACTGCGGAGAGCCCTTGACCGTCTCGCTTTCAATCAGAATATTGACTCATTGCTTAATGGCTCTCAGCTTCGTGTCACTTGCTGCGTGCCGGGATAAGGATGGAGAATTTGTGCGGCCGCCTGAGAACAGGGATCAGCCCGTTGAGCTGGTGTTGCTCGAGAATGGCCGTCCCGATCCTGCGGTACTGGCAGAAGACCAAACCGTTATCAGGGGCAACGGGGAAGAGCCACAGACTCTGGATCCCCACCAGGCGGAAGGAGTGCCCTCGGCGAACATCCTGCGTGATCTGTTCGAAGGCCTGACGACCGAAGCGGCGAATGGCGACATTATCCCGGGGGCAGCGATTCGCTGGAATATTTCCCGGGATGCGAGAACTTACACTTTTTACCTGCGCCGGGCCATGCTGTGGTCCAATGGTGATCCGGTAACCGCGGATGATTTCGTCTTCAGCCTGCGCCGCGCGGCCAGCCCTGCAACGGCATCGCCTTCAGCCACCATGCTGCTGCCCATCCAGAATGCCCGGGAGGTATTGGCCGATGAACTTCCGGTTGAAGAACTGGGTATCACCTTGCTGGATGAATACACGCTGCAGATTACGCTGACCGGACCAACGCCGTATTTCCTGGGCTTATTGACTCACCCCGTGGCCTATCCGGTCAATCGCCGGAACCTGGAAGAATTTGGTGGTGAATTTTCCCGCCCGGGCAAGCTGGTTTCCAATGGCGCCTACGTGCTGAAGGACTGGAAACACAGGGTTTCCATCAAACTGGAAAAAAATCCACTTTACCGGGAAGCGGAAGACACAATCGTCAATCGCGTGGTTTTTCTGCCGATTGAGGATGTGTCCGTTGAAGTCACCCAGTTTCGTTCGGGAGCGCTGGACTGGACCAATGAAGTGCCCAATAACCAATTTGCCTGGTTGAAGCGCAATTATCCGGATGAACTGGTCATTAGCCCCTGGACGGGATCGTATTTTTTTGGTTTCAACCTCACGGTCGAGCCATTTGTCCAGAATCCAGAGTTGAGGCAGGCTCTGATCTTCGCTATCGACCGCCAGATCATCACCGACAAAGTCACTCGTTTTGGGGAGCAGCCCTCGTTCGCCCTGGTGCCGCCCGGGATCGAGGACTACATTCCCTTCGTGCCCGAGTATGCGGACTGGACCCAGGAGCAGAGAAACGAAGAGGCGCGCCGGCTGTATGAAATGGCTGGCTATTCGGATGAAAATCCCCTGCGAATTGAAATCCGCTACAACACCAGTGAAAATCACAAGAAAATTGCGCTGGCTGTGGCATCCATGTGGAAACAGGTTCTCGGAGTTCACACCACCCTGGTGAATGAAGAATTAAGAGTTTTTCTGCAGAACCGGCAACAAAAAATCATCACCCAGGTTTTCCGGGCCGGATGGATCAGCGACTACAATGACCCATACAGTTTTCTCGAGTTGTTCAGGACCGGAGACAGGCGTAACGACTATGGATACAGCAACGAGGTTTTTGACGCCATGCTGCTTGAAGTGGGCACCGAACGGATAAGGGCCCGCCGGTCTCGCCTGATGTTCGAGGCCGAAAGAATTCTGCTGACAGACTTCGCCATCATCCCGATTTATTCCTACGTTACCAAGCGCCTGGTTGACCAGCACCTCAAAGGCTGGCAAAACAACGTTATGGATCATCACCTCACACGCTACATGTACAAGCTAAAATCCAGGGCAACGAGAAAAACTGAAGTGAGCGAAACCATCGTTCGAGAGGAAGATCAGTGAGGCAGGAGGGAATATTGCAACACTCGGCCAGCCGCTTGCTGGGCTTGATTCCGACTCTGTTGGTGTTGATTACAATCGCATTTTTCCTGATTCGGCTGGCGCCGGGCGGGCCATTCGATAGTGAGAAAATCCTGCCGCCGGAAATCAAAGCCAACCTGGATGTCAAATACCATCTGGATGAGCCGCTGCTGATGCAGTATTTTCGCTACCTTGGGCAGATCATCACGCTGGATTTTGGACCATCATTCCAGTACAAGGACTGGACCGTCAATGAATTGATCGCCCGTGGTTTTCCGGTCTCAATGACGATAGGTGGTCTGGCGGTGCTGCTGGCATTTTTGCTGGGCACCCTGATCGGCATTGTGGCTGCCATGAAGCAAAATACCGGTACGGACTATTCCCTCATGGGTGTCGCCATGCTGGGCATCTCCATCCCGAATTTTGTGGTGGCACCCCTGCTGATACTACTGGTGGCTGTCTATGCCGGATGGTTGCCGGCCGGTGGCTGGGACTGGTCAGTGCAGCGCATGGTTCTGCCGGTACTTACACTGGCTCTTCCAACCACTGCTTATATCGCGCGACTGACCCGTGGCAGCATGATCGAAGTGTTGCACAGCAACTATATTCGCACCGCCCGGGCCAAGGGCTTGCCGGAACTACTGGTTATTCTCAGGCACGCGCTTAAACCGGCACTGCTGCCAGTGATTTCATTCATGGGTCCTGCCACGGCAGGCCTGATTACGGGTTCTGTTGTTATTGAGCGCATCTACAGCATCCCCGGCCTGGGCAGTTACTTTGTGCAAGGTGCGCTGAATCGTGATTACACGCTGGTTATGGGCGTGGTGATTTTCTATGGCGTTATTATCATCCTGCTCAATTTCATCGTTGACCTCCTGTATGCGTGGATGAATCCCAGAATTCGCTATAACGAGGTGCAATGAACAGCAGCGCGGACATACCGGCTGAAGACCCGTTTGCGGCAGCGATGGCCGAGGAAGATGTCCGCGGCCGCTCGCTGTGGGTGGACGCCTGGCATCGCCTGCTGAAGAACCGGGCAGCCGTCATCAGCGGAGTGATTATGGCGGTCATGATCCTGTTGGTTCTCGTGGGGCCGCTGTTGTCACCCTGGGAGGGCGACTTTACCGATTGGGATAACACATCCTCGCCACCCAGCCTGGAGACCGGGCACTGGTTTGGAACGGATTCAGTCGGTCGCGATATTCTGGTCCGGACGCTGGAAGGTGGGCGTATCTCGCTGCTGGTCGGCCTGGTGGCAACCCTGGTCAGCCTGGCTATTGGCGTCACTTATGGTGCCATCGCCGGTTACTACGGCGGCTTTACCGATCGCATCATGATGCGCATGGTGGACATTATTTACGCTTTGCCCTTCATGTTTTTCGTGATTCTCCTGATGGTGGTGTTTGGGCGTCACATTGTGTTGATATTCGTTGCGATTGGCGCGGTAAACTGGCTGGACATGGCGCGCATCGTACGCGGGCAAACCCTGGGTCTGAAGAACACCGAGTTTGTGGAAGCTGCACGGGCTTGCGGTGTCGATCACAATGCGATTATTCGTCGCCACATCATTCCCAACCTGCTGGGCGTGGTCATGGTCTATGTCACCCTGACCATCCCCCAGGTTATCCTGGTTGAATCCTTTCTGAGCTTTCTGGGCCTGGGCGTTCAGGAGCCCATGAGTTCCTGGGGTGCGCTGGTAAATGATGGTGCGCAGGACATGGAATCGGCGCCATGGACCCTGATTTTCCCGGCAGCCTTCCTCACCGTCACACTGTATTGTTTCAATTACATCGGCGATGGGATGCGCGATGCGCTTGATCCCAAGGACCGGCTCTGATGTCCCTGCTCGAAGTAAGTGACCTGCAGGTCAAATTTGACACTCCAGAGGGAGAAGTGCAGGCTGTTAATGGGCTCGATTTCAGCGTCAGGCGTGGTGAAAGTCTTGCTATTGTCGGGGAGTCGGGCGCCGGGAAAAGCCAGGCGGTCATGGCGATCATGGGTTTGCTGGCAGAGAACGGTTCCGCCTGCGGTAAAGCGAAATTCAAGGGACAGGATTTGATGCAGATGTCCCGCCAGGAACTGAACAAGATCCGGGGCTGCGAGATCGCCATGATCTTCCAGGATCCGATGACATCGCTCAATCCGTTTTTAACCATCGAAAAACAGATGGCCGAGGTGATCACCCACCATCAGGGTTTGCGTCGTGAAGAAGCGCGGGCACACGCCGTGGAGATGTTGCGTGCGGTGAGAATTCCCGCACCCGAAGAGCGGGTCAAGCAATACCCCCACGAGTTCTCAGGGGGCATGCGCCAGCGGGTGATGATTGCCATGGGTTTGCTGTGTGAGCCCGGTTTGCTGATTGCCGATGAGCCCACGACAGCACTGGACGTTACCGTGCAGGCCCAGATCACCCAGTTGGTTGGGGAATTGCGCCGAAAATCCAATATGGCAATGATTTTAATTACCCACGATCTGGCGGTGGTTGCCGAGATCTGTGATCGCGTACTGGTGATGTACGCCGGCCAGTTGGTTGAGACCGGTAGCATTGAGGATATTTTTTATCGTCCTCAACACCCTTACACACAGGGCTTGCTTGCTTCCTTGCCACGTATGGACCGCTTGTCTGACGATGAACTTCACTCCATTCCCGGCAATCCACCTAATCTGATGAACCTGGGTGGTGGGTGCCATTTCCGCGAACGGTGCAGCAAGGTGATGGATGTGTGCAAGGATGATCCACCCCTTCAAGTGGCGCAAGACGGGCGTCAGAGTCGTTGTTTCATAGAAATGACGGATGGTGAAATAGCAAGCACTGAAACAGGCGACAGCGCTGAGCTTGTTGGCTCAGGTGATTGCGAAAAAGAATCTACCGAGACAGTCGAATGACTGCGCCCGTATTGCGAGTCCAGGATCTGGTGGTTAACTTCACCAGCTTCACCGGCGGCATTCTGCAGCGCAAAGAACGCGTATTGAGAGCGGTTAATGGAATCAGTTTTGATCTCAATGCGGGTGAAACTCTGGGCATTGTCGGAGAGACGGGTTCCGGAAAGTCAACTCTGGCCAGGGCCATCCTGGGACTGATTAAGGCAAACCGGGGCAGGGTCATGTGGGAAGGCGAGGATCTGACTCTGCTGGGCGAGGAAGAACTGCGTCAGAAACGCAAGGAAATCCAGATTGTGTTCCAGGATCCGGTGGCCTCATTGAACCCACGCATGACTGCCGGGGATATCATCTCTGAGCCATTGTGGACTTTTTACCCCCATATGGCTCCGCTTCAGGTGGAGGAACGCACCCGGGGTATGATGAAGGTGGTTGGCTTGCTGCCGAACCAGATCAATCGCTACCCGCATGAATTCTCTGGCGGGCAATGCCAGAGAATCGGCATCGCGCGATCACTGGTGCTCAACCCCAGGCTGGTGATTTGTGATGAGCCGGTCAGTGCCCTGGATGTTTCGATCCAGGCCCAGATCATCAATCTTCTCAAGGACCTGCAGCAAAAACTCGGCCTGGCTCTGATTTTTATCGCTCACGACCTGTCGCTGGTGAAGCACATCAGTAATCGCATTATGGTGATGTACATGGGCAGCGCCATGGAACTGTCGCAGCGGGAAGCACTCTACCGGCGTCCGCTGCATCCTTATACCCATGCGCTGATAAAGTCGGTACCAATTCCAGATCCGAAACTGGCTGCCCGGGCACGGCAGGACAGTTGGCTGGCCGGAGACATGCCGTCACCCTATGATCCGCCGAAAGGCTGTATTTTCAACACGCGTTGCCCCTACAAGGTCAGTCGTTGTCAGACGGATGTGCCTGCGCTGCGACGTATGGAACAGGGTGACTGGGTGGCTTGTCACCAGGCAGAGGATCTGGATCTTTCAATCCACCTCGATTCCGCTTCCGGCATTAACTAAGGCGGCGGCATGGGTTAAGATGCGCATCTGTCCGGGCCGGTTAACTGGCCCTTATTGAAGGAAATCATATGATATCGCAAACTCCCTGCAGTATTGGCCGTTCAATCCTGGCGCCGGTAATTTTTAGCCTGTTACTGGGTGCCTGCGCGCAAACTTCGGTAGTGGATAACTGGAGGACAGACAAGCCGGTGACCGACAAACCGGATAAAGTAGCCGTCATCGTTGTTCTGCCTGATGCACTGGCGCGCAAGGCGGTTGAAATCGATGTCGCCAGAATATTGCGGGAGAAGGGAACGCCTGCGGTACCCGGTAGCAGCATTGCCGGTTTGAGCGGTGGAATTCGCGGTGAGATTGACCCGGACGTCGCCGTTGAGTTGCTCAAGGCTGAAAATGTCGATGGCGTTGTCGTGATGTTCTACTCAGGCGGTGGGAGGTCGGAGGGTTATGTCCGCTCCGATTACTGGGCAGAGTATCTCGGGAGCGGGCATGCATACAGTTGGGGCAGGCCCTATTTCACCGGGTCCACCGATGTTTACACCGTCCGGGAGGGACCGGGTTGGGCTGATTACAAGACGATGGCCTATGTCGAGTCCAGTTACTATGACATTGAGACTCAGCAGCCCATCTGGCGCATCGTTACCGAGACCAAGGACACGGAATATGCCGACACCGCGATGGATGTCGCCAAAAAGATTGCTTCACAAATGAAATCTTCCGGCCTGAATTGATAATACGAGAACGCCAGGCCTGTTGTAAGAGTCCGCTCGCGGACGATCTTTCCAATTACAGTATGTCGCCCGCAAGCGGACTCTTACAGTTTTCGGTTTGAGTTGTGCAGACCGGGCGTGACGTACTGACTAAAGCACTTATCGCCGGCCTGAACGAGCTGCCCGGTGAAGACCCGCAACCGGAGCAGGTTCAGCAGTTTCTTTTCTATATGGAATTGCTGGTCCAGTGGAATGCAAGCTACAACCTGACTGCGGTCCGGGACCCACACGAAATCGTATCGCGTCATCTGCTGGATTCACTTTCCGTACGGCCCTGGATTCGCGGTGACCACTTGCTGGATGCCGGCACAGGTGCCGGATTGCCCGGCATTCCACTGGCCATCGTACGACCAGAACTGACGGTCACTTTGTTGGACAGCACCGGCAAAAAAATTCGCTTTCTGCGTCACGTCAGGCGCCAATTGCGATTGGAAAATATCCAGCCGGTGCAGGCGCGGCTGGAATCGTGGCGAGGGGATAAAATACCGGACTGCATTATCAGCCGGGCCTTCTCAAGCCTGCCCCGGTTCGCGGAAGCTTCACGGCATCTTGCCGCCCCGGAGACAAGGCTCCTTGCCATGAAAGGCAAGTATCCTGAAGCCGAACTGGAAGCCTTGCCGGGCTGGGTCCGGATCCAGTCAGTTGAAAAACTTCATGTGCCGGGATTGCAAGAGGACCGTCACCTCGTCATTATGTCCGTCAATAAATCCAGCTAAGTAAATAAGCGAAATGTCAGCCCGAGTCATAGCAGTAGCGAACCAGAAGGGCGGTGTAGGCAAGACCACTACCTGCGTCAACCTGGCGGCTGCTTTCGCCAGTATGAATTACCCGGTGGCCCTGCTGGACCTGGACCCGCAGGGTAATGCCACGACCGGCTGTGGCATCGATCCACGCAAGTTAATGGTCTCCGCATGTGAGGTTTTAATGGGCGAACGTGGCGTGCAGGAAACCTTTCTGCGACCCGATGGGCTGAAATTTGACCTGCTGCCGTCTAATGGTGACCTGACCGCTGCAGAAGTATTCCTGCTGCAGCAGGATGAGCGTGAATACGCTTTGAAGCGAGCACTTGAGCCGGTGCTGTCGCATTACGCCTGGATCTTTATCGACTGTCCGCCGTCCCTGAACATGCTGACCCTGAATGCCCTGGCGGCAGCCGACAGCGTGTTGATTCCCATGCAGTGTGAGTACTACGCTCTTGAAGGCCTGAGCGCCCTGTTGAATACCATCGAGCAGATCCGTGGCAGCGTTAACCCGGATCTCGAGATCGAAGGCCTGCTTCGCACCATGTATGACGGTCGTAATAACCTTGCCACTGCGGTATCGGAGCAGTTGATCGAGAATTTCGGAGACCGCGTTTACCGTACACTGGTTCCCCGCAACATACGGGTTGCCGAGGCGCCCAGCTACGGGCTGCCCGTCCTGTTGTACGATCCGCGTTCGAAGGGCGCGGTGGCTCACATGGCGCTGGCGGGTGAGATGTTACGCCGCTATGAAAAGAAAGAGGTTCATCAATGACGGCAAGAAAAAAACCTGCACTGGGACGAAATCTGAGTTCCATGCTGAGCCAGACCACCCTGAAACATGTCAAGGAACGTGCAAGCGGTGAGGAACTTCGGCGACTGCCCCTTGATGTTATCCGTCCCGGGCGTTATCAGCCCCGCTCCGTTTTTGATGAAGAAAAGCTGGAAGAATTGGCCAATTCCATCCGGGCGCAGGGTGTGGTTCAGCCCATCGTGGTGCGGGCAACGGGTAAGGGTAAATTTGAACTGATCGCCGGAGAACGCCGCTGGCGGGCGGCTCAACTGGCTAAAATTGATGTGATACCGGCGGTTGTTCGGGATGTCCCGGATGAAGTGGCGGTGGCGATGTCGCTGATTGAGAATATACAGCGCGAAGACCTCAATCCGCTGGAGGAAGCAACGGCGCTGCGCCGCCTGATTGAAGAGTTTCAGATGACACACCAGGATGCGGCCGATGCGGTGGGCCGGTCCAGGGCATCGGTTTCCAACCTGCTGCGTTTGCTCGACCTGGTGCAGGAAGTAAAGGACCTGGTGGATGTCCGCGCCATTGAAATGGGCCACGCGCGGGCCTTGTTGTCGCTGGATGAGGATCTTCAGCTTGAAGTAGCGCGTGAAGTAGTCAATAAGCGGCTCTCGGTACGGGAAACAGAAAATCTTGTGCGCCGCCTGCTTCATCCTAAAAAGCGGACCGGGCGCAGGATTGATCCGGATATTCTCCGGCTGCAGAATCGCCTGGGTGAGCGCCTGGGCGCCAGGGTCAAGATCAACCACCTGGCTTCGGGCAAGGGGACGCTGGTGATCTCCTATAACAATACCGATGAGTTCGAGGGCATCCTGGAGCGACTGAAGCTTTCCGAATAAGTTGCTTCGGTACGTAGGAGCGCCAGGAAGAAGGCTTTTTTCTTCGTCCTGCTTATCCGGCCCTGTGGGCTGCCCTCGCGAATGATTCAGCCTGGTCGGGACCGGCCTGGTTGGGCATCCTGCCCAATCAGTCCTCGATTTTCATCCCTGAAAATCGCCCCGGGCTGGATCATTCACTCGGCGGCTAAAAGGACGAAGAAAAAAGCCTTCTTCCTGGCACTCCCCCACCGCTATCCAAAAGCCGGCAGTCGGAATTCTGAATTCATTGGTCTGTTCGTTGCCGTTGCATATTGGAAAATGTTAAAATGGGCGGTCTTTGGCCGCATTTTGTTCAGTGTCTTTAAACAGAACTGACCGAGGTCAACGATTCGAGATGAATGGGAAGGTAAATTGTGCACCGGGTTACAGGATTGAAATCCTGATGGCTGTGCTACCGGAGGCGGGGATGAACCAGGTTCCGCCGGTCGATTCGACCGGGATCAATCTGGCCAGGAGCTTGAGAATCCAGACTCTGGTGATGGTCTTGTTGACCTTTGGCTTGTTACTGGTGGGTCGGGTAGCAGCCTACTCGTCACTGTTCGGGGGCCTTGCGGTATTTTTACCGGGCCTGGTCTTTACCGTTCTTGTGATGCGAAAAATAGGCGGTGACAGTGCGGCCTTTCTGGGCACGGCAGCTTTGGCTGAGTTCGGTAAACTGGCATTGACCGGCTTGTTATGCGCGGTGGTGTTCATTTGGGTAAAACCACTGGCGGCCGGGTACTTTTTCTTCGGTATGATCAGTGTTCTGATCGCGGGCTGGATTGGAATGGCCCTGGTGTTCCAGGGGCGATAAAGATTTAGGTATGTACTTGAATTTTGAGTAATGGGACACACCTTCCGGGTGGGCGGACAAGCCGCCACTCCATTGGAATAAAGCAACAGGCACAGTTGCACTAATTGGCAGGATTTGGAATGGCTGGCGGCAGCGGAAACATCACGCAAAGTGACTACATCAGGCATCATCTGCAGAATCTGACTTTTGGTCAGCATGCAGATGGCAGTTGGGGCCTGGCCCACTCGGCAGAACAGGCCCAGGCTATGGGGTTCTGGGCATTTAACGTGGATACTATGTTCTGGTCGCTGATCCTGGGTATTGCATTTTATATCCTGTTCCGCACCGTGGCCAAAAAGGCCAACTCCGGCGTGCCCTCACGCTTCCAGGCAGCTATTGAGTTTATTGTTGAGTTCGTGGACACCAGCGTGCGGGAGTCTTTTCACGGCACCAGCAAGTTTATCGCGCCCCTGGCGCTGACCCTTTTCGTGTGGATTTTCTTCATGAATTTCATGGATTTGATCCCGGTTGACTGGTTGCCGGCACTGGCCAAGAGCGCCGGTATCGTGCATCAGAAGGTAGTGCCGACCACGGACGTAAACGCGACCATGGGTATGGCCCTGACGGTGTTCGTTCTGATCATTTATTTCAGCATCAAGATCAAGGGGGTCGGTGGGTTCATAGGTGAGTTGACCGGACAGCCCTTCGCATCGGACAGTGTGGCCGGAAAGATCGTATTTTTTATCCCCAACCTGTTACTGGAACTGGTCTCGCTGGTAGCCAAACCGGTATCACTGGGCCTGCGACTGTTCGGAAATATGTATGCGGGGGAATTAATATTTATTCTGATCGCGATGATTTTTACCGCGGGGTCCGGTTTTGTGGCCGGCGGTTTGAGTTCGATATTCGGTGAGCACATCCCGGCCTGGTTCTGGATCGTGGCAACCGTAACGGTATTTGTTACGCTGTGGTTGAATCTGAAGGGCAAAATCGCTGACAAGCACACACTCTGGTTGCTGTTGGCGGAAATGCTGCTGGTCGGTGGCATGGCCTTCCTGGGTGGACAATTGATGCACTTCGGCTGGGCGATTTTCCACCTGCTGATTGTGACGCTGCAGGCATTCATTTTCATGATGCTGACCATTGTGTACCTGAGCATGGCACATGAGCATCATTAAGCGGAATTTTGTAATTGGCTTTATTGCTGTAACGATTTGTACGTAAGTTTTTAAATGTTTTTTTGGCTTTAATCTCTGAGAACGGGAGTTATCGATGGAAACTGTAATTGGAATGACCGCTATTGCCGTAGCGCTGCTGATCGGCCTGGGCGCTCTGGGTGTAGGTATCGGCGTTGGTATTCTCGGCGGCCGCCTGCTGGAAGGTTCTGCACGTCAGCCGGAATTGGCGCCGATGCTGCAGGGCAAGTTCTTCCTGGCCATTGGCCTGCTGGACGCTGTGGCGATGATTGGTGTGGGTATCGCACTGTTCTTCACTTTCGCGAACCCCTTTGTCGGTCAGCTACAGGCTGCCCTGGGCGGTTAATGCGGGCCTTGGGGGTTGCAATCACCCTGTAGGCAGGCCTGTCCGCTGATCCGGACAGCTAAACCGAAGCAACTGAACGAGGTAAGGCATGAATATTAATGCCACAATAATTTTGCAGTCGATCGCGATGATGATCTTCGTGTGGTTCTGCATGAAGTATCTCTGGCCGCCGCTGATCCAGGCGATGGACGAGAGGCGGGAACGCATTGCTGAAGGGCTGGCGGCTTCTGATAAGGCAGAGAAGGAACTTGAGGCAGCGAAGGTCCAGGTCAGTGAGCAGATTCGCGAGGCTCGTGACAAGGCCAGCGAAATCATCGAGCAGGCCAATCAGCGTCACACACAGATTCTCGACCAGGCCAAGGATGATGCTCTTTCTGAGCGTCAGCGTCAGGTAACTGCTGCTGAGGCCGATATTGCCCAGGCAAGCAACCAGGCGCGCGAGGACTTGCGCTCTTCGGTCGCCAGCCTGGCCGTGCTGGGTGCGGGGAAAATTCTGGAAAAAGAAATCGACGCTCAGGCTCACCGTGAGTTGCTTGACAAGTTGATTGCTGAAATATGAGCAGCCTGACCACTTTGGCCCGCCCCTATGCGAAGGCGGCATTTGAACTGGCCCGGGCCGCGAATGACCTGGCTGGCTGGGACGACATGCTGACACTGGCCGCCACGATTGCCGCAGATGAGTCCATGGCTGATTTGCTGGAGAGCCCGCATGTGGGTGCCGATCGTGTAGTAAAGCTGTTGCTTGACATCGGGGGTGAGCACTTTAACGCGAAGTTCCAGGATTTTCTTTCGGTACTGGGCGCTAACGACCGCCTGCCCCTTCTGCCGGAGATCACCAGGCTCTACCGCCGTTTGCGCCAGGAAGCGGAGAAGCGACTTCATGTGCGGGTGGTGTCCGCCGTACCGCTGGAAGAAGACCAGGCCTCCCGCTTGCGCGATGCTCTGGCGAAGCGTTTTGAGAGTGAGATTGAACTGGAAAGTGAAATTGACCCGGGTGTGCTCGGCGGTGCCGTGATTTATGCCGGTGACCAGGTAATCGACGGGTCTTTGCTGGGCCGCTTGCACAAATTGGAACAAAACCTCTCCCACTAGGGAACCTGAAGAATTTAATAATCCGGTCATCACGAAACGATGATCACATGGGAAAAGGAAGATGCAGACGACATTGAATCCATCTGAAATCAGCGAATTGATCAAACAACGTGTTGAAGAGCTGAATATTTCGGCCGAAACGCGCAATGAAGGCACTGTGGTCAGTGTTTCCGACGGTATCGCTCGTATACACGGCCTGCAGGACGCCATGCAGGGCGAGATGATCGAGTTTCCGGGCAACACCTTTGGCCTGGCGCTCAACCTGGAGCGTGACTCGGTCGGCACCGTGATCCTGGGTGACTACGAGCACATCACCGAAGGCAATACGGTCAAGTGTACCGGGCGTATCCTCGAAGTGCCGCAGGGCCCCGGCTTGCTGGGTCGCGTGGTTGATGCACTGGGTAACCCGATTGACGGTCAGGGTCCGATCGATCATGACGGCTTCGCCCCGATTGAAAAAGTCGCCCCCGGCGTGATCTGGCGCAAGTCAGTCGATCAGCCGGTGCAGACCGGTCTGAAGTCTATCGATTCCATGGTTCCGATTGGCCGGGGTCAGCGCGAATTGATCATCGGTGACCGCCAGATTGGTAAATCTGCCATTGCCATCGACACCATCATTAACCAGGCTAAATCCGGCATCAAGTGTATTTATGTCGCTATCGGCCAGAAGCAGTCCACGGTGGCCAACGTGGTAGCCAAGCTCGAAGAGCACGGTGCCATGGAACACACCATCGTGGTCAACGCCTCGGCCTCCGAGTCTGCGGCCATGCAGTACATTGCACCGTATTCAGGCTGCACCATGGGTGAGTATTTCCGCGACCGCGGTGAAGATGCCCTGATTATTTATGATGATCTGACCAAGCAGGCCTGGGCTTACCGCATGGTATCCCTGCTGCTGCGCCGCCCACCGGGCCGCGAAGCGTATCCGGGTGACGTGTTCTATCTGCATTCGCGCCTGCTGGAACGTGCGGCCCGTGTCAACGAGGAATGGGTCGAGAAGTTCACCGATGGCAAGGTCAAGGGCAAAACCGGATCACTGACCGCGCTGCCGATCATTGAGACCCAGGCCGGCGACGTATCGGCCTTCGTACCGACCAATGTGATTTCCATCACCGATGGCCAGATATTCCTCGAGACCGACCTGTTCAACGGTGGTATCCGCCCGGCCGTGCACGCCGGCCTGTCGGTATCCCGCGTCGGTGGTGCAGCTCAGACCAAGGTGATCAAGAAACTCGGCGGCGGTGTGCGACTGGCGCTGGCGCAGTATCGTGAACTGGCAGCCTTTGCACAGTTTGCCTCAGATCTCGATGACGCAACGCGCGCCCAGTTGGAGCGTGGCCAACGCGTCACCGAGTTGATGAAACAGGCCCAGTACAGCCCGATGTCCGTGGCCGAGATGGCAGTGTCCCTGTTCGCGGTCGATCGCGGTTACATGGATGACGTGGAACTGGCCAAAGTCACTGCCTTTGAAGGCGCCATGCTGGACTTCATGAACAATTCCAAAACGGAATTTATGACGGCACTGGCCGGCGGCGACTGGAACGATGAACTTGAGGCGCAGATGACCGCAGCGGTGGAAGACTTCAAGTCCACAGGGTCCTGGTAGTGGTCCTGCAAGGGACCGGCGAGACAATAGCGGAGCAGACTGATGGCAGGCGGTAAAGAAATCACCACCAAGATCCGCAGTATCGAGAACACCCGCAAGGTGACTTCGGCGCTGGAGATGGTCTCTGCGAGCAAGATTCGCAAATCACAGGAGCTGATGAATGCCACCCGTCCATACGCGCGGATGATGCGCCGGGTGATGGGGCACATGAGCAAGGCCAACCCGGAATATCGTCATCCATTCACGGTCCAGCGTGCGGAGACAAAAAAGGTTGGCTACATCATCGTGTCCACCGACCGCGGCTTGTGCGGCGGCCTGAACATCAACCTGTTCAAGCTGGCGCTGGCGGATATCAGTGAGTGGCAGGGCAAGGGTGCACAGGTCAGCCTGGTTACCCTGGGCAAGAAGGCATCGGCATTCTTCAGAAACCTTAAAGTTGAGATAGCGGCGCATGCCAGTGACCTGGGCGAAAAGCCCCAGATCGAAGACCTGATCGGCTCGATCAAGGTCATGCTGGACGCCTACCGTGAGGGTACGCTGGACCGGCTGTATATCGTCTACAACGATTTTATCAACACAATGACCCAGAAACCGACCCTGGAGCGCTTGCTCCCCTTGCCGGACACAGACGACGAGGAAATCCGTGATATCTGGGACTATATTTACGAGCCGGATGCGGAATCACTGCTGGACACGGTGCTGGTCCGTTACATTGAGTCGCTGGTGTATCAGTCGGTACTGGAAAATGTCGCCTCTGAGCATGCCGCCCGGATGATTGCGATGAAGAACGCAACAGATAATGCAGGCGAATTGATCGATGATCTGACGCTGGTCTTCAACAAGGCCCGCCAGGCGGCGATCACACAGGAAATTTCAGAAATCGTCAGTGGTGCCGCTGCCGTCTAAGGCAGGACACTGACAAATTTAGGAGTTAGCAATGAGTGGTGGATTGATAGTTCAGGTAATCGGCGCAGTGGTTGACGTGGAGTTTCCACGCGATGAGATGCCCAGAATTTTTCACGCGCTGACCGTCGATGGAACCGACATCATGCTCGAAGTACAGCAACAACTGGGCGATGGCGTGGTTCGTACAATTGCACTGGGTTCTACTGATGGTCTGAAGCGTGGCCTGAATGTGAGCAATACCGGTGCAGCCATTACGGTGCCCGTGGGTGAGAAAACCCTCGGCCGGGTGATGGACGTGATGGGACGCCCGATCGACGAGGCCGGCCCCATCGGCGAGGAAAAGCGCATGCCGATTCACCGCAAGCCACCATCGTATGAGGAACAGGCAGGCGGTAATGACGTGCTGGAAACCGGCATCAAGGTGATCGACCTGATCATGCCCATCGCCAGGGGCGGTAAAGTCGGCCTGTTCGGTGGCGCCGGCGTGGGCAAGACGGTCACGCTGATGGAGTTGATCCGTAATATCGCTATTGAGCACAGTGGTTTCTCGGTATTTGCCGGTGTGGGTGAGCGTACGCGTGAGGGCAACGACTTCTACCATGAAATGAAAGATGCGGACGTCCTCAGCAAAGTGGCACTGGTTTACGGGCAAATGAACGAGCCACCGGGTAACCGCCTGCGTGTGGCCCTGACCGGCTTGACCATCGCTGAAGAATTCCGTGATGAAGGCCGTGACGTACTGATGTTCATCGATAACATCTACCGCTACACGCTGGCGGGAACGGAAGTGTCCGCACTGCTGGGCCGCATGCCCTCCGCGGTGGGTTATCAGCCCACGCTGGCCTTGGAAATGGGCCTGTTGCAGGAGCGCATCACCACTACCAAGACCGGTTCCATCACCTCCTTCCAGGCGGTGTACGTACCGGCCGATGACCTGACGGATCCCTCGCCGGCTACCACTTTTGCCCATCTGGACGCAACGCTGGTATTGAGTCGTCAGGTCGCCGAGCAGGGTATTTATCCGGCAGTAGACCCACTGGATTCTACCTCGCGCCTGCTGGACCCAAATCTGATCGGCCTGGAGCATTATGAAGTGGCCCGCGCCGTGCAGTCGGTACTGCAGCGCTACAAGGAACTGAAAGACATCATTGCCATCCTGGGTATGGACGAGTTGTCCGAGGAAGACAAGCAGGCCGTTTCCCGTGCCCGTAAAGTGGCCCGTTTCCTGTCCCAGCCGTTCTTCGTGGCCGAAACCTTTACCGGTTCAGCCGGAAAATACGTGTCACTCAAGGACACGATTCGCGGTTTCAAGGGCATCGTCGAGGGTGAATACGACCACCTGCCCGAGCAGGTCTTCTACATGGTTGGTGGCATCGAAGAAGCCGTTGAGAAAGGCAAGGCAATGGAAAAGGAAGCTGCATGAGCAAAACCATCCGATGTGACATCGTTAGTGCGCACGAGGAAATTTTTTCCGGCGAGGCCCGGATGATATTCGCCACCGGCGCGGTAGGCGAACTGGGAATCAGCCCGCGCCATGCGCCGTTGATCACCCAGCTCAAGCCCGGCCCGGTGCGCGTGCAGCAGGCCGACGGCGAGGAAGCCTTTTTCTTCGTCGGAGGCGGCATTCTTGAAGTGCAGCCCCATATCGTGACCGTGCTGGCGGACACTGCCGTGCGGGCCGATGATCTGGACGAGGCTGCAGCGGTGCGCGCAAAGGAAGAAGCCGAGCGTGAACTACAGGATCGCACCGGCGATATGGAAGTGGCCGAAGCCCAGGCCAAACTAGCTGATGCCATCGCCCAATTACAGGCACTGGAACAGCTGCGCAAGAAGCTCAAACGCTAGTCCACACATCGCATGAGTTACCGGAATTGCTGCAGTGCAGTGCGGTCGGGATCGGCTGGCTGTTTTCAGGACAATCGGGCTGTCGGGAACAGCCGATTAGCGCACAGGGACGTTTTAAGCGTGTCCTGAAAACAGCCAGCCGATCCCGACCTGAAATGTCCGGGCTAAGAAGTGATTTCCCGTTATCCGGGTAAATTTATTGCTGGCTGGCGTAATAATTCGCCAGGGCATCAATATCCTCAATACCGAGATCGGCAAACTGCTTTTCCATTAAGGGCGGCACCAGATGTTCCCCGGATAAGGCCTGTCCCACTGCAGTTTTCAGGTAGCCGGCCCACTGGCCCGCCAGGATGGGACCACGTTCTGCAATTGTTCCGCCCTTCGGATGACATGAAAAACAGAGTTTTTCATGGAGTAGGGCACCCTTTTCAGCCTGGGCCTGGTTGAAGTCCTGTTTTGCAGCAACATATTTCTGACTGGCGTAATAATCGCCAAGTGCCTCCATTTCATCGAAACTCATGTCAGCGCAGATTTTGCACATGGTAGTAACGGGTTTCGAGGTGTCTCCATGCCGGTAGGCACTTTTAATACAAGGGCGTCCCCATTCCTGATAATAAGCCAGGGAAGTTGCAATATAGCTTGAGGATTGACCGCCGATGATTGGCACATCGCTATCGCTTGAAGCCCCCTGCGGGCCATGACAACTGTCACATTCTTCGATCAGCGCATCGAGATCAGCGCCTGTGGCCAGCAGTGGAAAGCTTAGCGCTACAGCTAATAAGCAGACAGGTGCATAGTTCATGATTGCTCCCTTATAGTCGCTCTTTCCTCATCACTATAGTCCACTATTCCGGACTATTTATTGATCTGTGTTCCATTCTCGACACGGTGGTCGGTGTACCCTCGCACGAGCAGTCATATCGGATTCCGTATTTGTCTTCACGACCCAGGGGAGGTATCTGTATGTTTCGTTTAACTATTTTAATTTTCCTATTGTCTCTGGCCACCAGCATCAGTGCCCAGGAGTGTGTCACCTGTCACGAAAAAGTGACTCCAGGTGCGGTCGCGGACTGGAAGCTCAGCCGTCACTTTAGCGAAGAAATCACCTGCGATGATTGCCACGGTGACGAGCATTCCTCTGCCGCTGATGTGCAAAAAGTCCTGACTGTGACCGCAGAGACTTGTTCCGGTTGCCACCCGGATCGCTTCGACCAGTTCGAAGCCGGTAAACACGCTCTGGCCTGGACGGTTCTGAAATCCATGCCGACCACCCACTTTAAGCCGATGGAACTGATTGATGGACAGAAGGGTTGTGGCGGCTGCCACAAGATCGGGCTCAAGAGCGAAGAAGCAGTTGCAGAAATGAAGAAAAACGGGTCGACATTCGGGCATGCCTCCTGTGATTCCTGCCACACCCGCCATACCTTCTCCGTTGCTGAGGCCCGCGAACCGGAGGCCTGTGCGACCTGTCACATGGGCTTCGACCATCCGCAGTGGGAGATGTACTCGACCTCCAAGCACGGCATTCGTCATGCCTTGAAACGGGATGGGATACTGCCTGAAACGGCTTCAGCGCCGACCTGCCAGGACTGCCATATGCCCGATGGCGATCATGAAGTCCGCACCGCCTGGGGTTTCCTTGCCGTTCGCACCAATGGTCTTGAACGCTATCCCGGGGAGAGCGATCAGTGGTGGGCTGACCGGGTGACCATTCTCATGGCGCTTGGTGTGCTGGATCCCGATGGAAAACCCACAGCCCGACTGGACCTGGTTCGGGATGCCCAGGTAGCCCGCCTGAGTGCCAAGGAGTTTGACCTTGAGCGCGCCAAAATGATCAAGGCCTGCAGTAAATGCCACTCAGAGAATTTTGCGCGGGAAGAAATGGCGAAAGGAGATTCGCTGATTGAGCAGATTGATCACCTGATGGCCCAGGCGATTCGTGAGGTTGCCGGTTTGTAGAAGGACGGACTGCTCAAGAAGCCGGACAGCTACGCCTATGCGTATCCTGACCTGCTGACCTTTTCTGATTCGCCGACGCCGATTGAAAACCGGCTTTTTAACATGCACCTCAAACATCGGATGAGGGCCTTCCAGGGTGCTTTCCATATGAACCCGGACTACACTCTTTGGTATGGTTGGAGCGAAATGGTGCAGGATCTGGATGAGATTCGTGCGATGGCTAAGGAAATGCGTGCCGGGCAAAAATCAGATTGAGTCAATCCGTCATTATCAATGATGTAGGCCCTCGTGACGGTCTGCAGAACCAGCAGAAAATCCTGCGCCCGGATCAGCGTGTGCGACTGATTGAAGCCTTGCTCGGTGCCGGCCTGGGTCATATTGAAGTCGGTGCGTTTGTTTCTCCAAAGGCGGTTCCGGCAATGGCCGGGGCCGCTGCGGTACTGGCGGGATTGCCAACGGGTGACAGTAGTGTGTTTACGGTGCTGGTGCCCAATTTCAAGGGCTATGAACTGGCACGGGATGCCGGTGCGAAAAGTGTTTCAACGGTTCTCTATGGCACAGATGCCATGGCGCAGGCGAATGTCCGAATGAGCCGGGCGGCGGCAGAGCAGGCCACGGCGGAAATCATCGCCAGCGCCCGCCAGGACGGCATTCGCGTCACGGCCACAATCGCGGTGGCTTTTGAGTGCCCGTTTGACGGGCCGGTCGATCCATCGCTGCCGCAGGAAGTCATCGCGCGTTTTTTGGAACTGGGTGCAGACGAAGTTGCCATCGCCGATACCATCGGCGCCGCCAATCCAAAGCAGGTCCGTTCACTGACCGAAGTGCTGGTGTCAGAGTATGGTTCCGGGCAACTTGCCTGTCACTTTCATGATACGCGCGCCATGGGACTGGCCAACGTGTTTGCCGCGGTGGAGTCCGGTATCCGCAAATTCGATGCGGCCATCGGTGGCCTGGGCGGCTGTCCTTTTGCACCGGGCGCTTCGGGTAATGTGGCAACGGAGGATGTCGTGATGATGCTGGAGCAGATGGGTTTTGATACCGGGATCAGTCTGGCAGATTTGATGCAGGCATCTGCGCTGGCGCAGGAACTGACCGGTACGGCGCCTGGCGGTCGTGCCGCTGCCTGGCTGGAAAAAACTCAGTCAAGCAAGTAGCGCTGAAGGAACAAAATGGTGGTCTGTTGAAAAACATCCCGGTTTTCCTTCCGTTTGTAGCCGTGACCCTCGTTCAGTGCATTGATGTACCAGACGGGCTGGTCGCGTTGCTTTAGCGCGGCAACAACCTGTTCCGATTCGCTTACCGGCACACGTGGATCGTTCTGGCCCTGCACCACCAGCAGGGGCACCTGAATTCGGTCAATATTATTCAGTGGGCTGATCCGTTCGAGGAAAGCCCGCATCTCCGGGTCGCGTTCGTCACCGTATTCCCGCCGGCGCAGTTCACGGCGATAGTCCTCGGTATTCTCCAGGAATGTCACGAAATTGCTGATGCCAACTACATCTACTGCCGCCTTTAGCCGATCGCTGTAGTGAACCGCTGAGGCCAGCGCCATATAGCCGCCGTAACTGCCCCCATAGACTGCCACACGGTTCTCGTCCAGATCCGGCTGAGTTGCAATCCAGTCCAGCAGGGCGCCAATATCTTTCACTGCATCTTCTCTCTGGTAGCCATCATCCAGCGACACGTACTCACTATCGTAGCCAGTGGAGCCACGGACATTGGGTGCGATGATGGCCACGCCAAGTTCGGCTATCCACATCTGGAAGGTGCTGCTGAAGGTGGGCCGGTATTGTCCTTCCGGTCCGCCATGAATGTAGATGATGACGGGATGAGGCCCTTCGCTGTCGGGACGGTACACAAAGGCGGGTATCCGCCGGGTTTTATCGTCAACCCTATCAAAGCTCGGGTAGTGGATCAGCTCCGCTTGTGCAAATCCGGCGGTATCAAGTCCGCCCACCTCACTGCTGGTCCAGCGGTGCAGAGAGCGGGCATCAGTTGCACGTCGCCCCAGGCTCATAACGAATACATCACTGGGTGTTTGAGCCGTGTTCAGGTTCATTGCGATGCGCTTGTTGTCTGGATGGAAAGCCAGGCCGAAGATCAGACCCAGGGGCATACTTTTGATCAAGGAGTAGAGGCGGGTTTTGGTATCCAGCAGGTAGAGTCGGCTGACGCCACCCTCATTGGTGACAAAAGCACCTCGCCGACCGTTATCGCTGAGCGCAAACTCGGCTACATCCCAGGGGATTTTTGTGGAGATATACTCGATTTCTGCACCAGGCTGCAATGATTTCCATGCCAGTTCGGCCGCCATGCCACGTGAATTGGTGACCAGGTAAAATCCCTTGCCGCGCTTGTCAAAACCGGCAGCCCGGTTGGCGGAAGGGTTTTCGGCATCACCCGCCATGATCCGCATCTCCCGGCTTTTCAGATCCACCAGGTAAATACGCGAATCTGCAACCTTGATGTATTGTTGAACCAGCAGGTACTTTCCATCCCTACTGAAATCGGCAGGCCCCCACCAGTCGCCATCGCTGGCTTCTACCAGCAGTTCGGCATTCTCGGGCTGGTCGGGATCCATTATCCAGATGTCATTGCTGCGGCCATCCCGGCGTGTTGACTGGTAAGCCAGCCACTTGCCGTCCCGGCTCCAGCACAGAACGCGGTTGCGTGAATTGCCATCTGTGAGCAGGCTTGTGGTGGCCGTGGCGGGGTCGAATAAGTAAATCTGATCAAATTCACCGCCGCCGCGATCCATTGTGAAAGCCAGTTCACGCCCACGATAGCGGCGTTCAACCTGGCCGGCCGGATCATCGAACCAGCTCAGTTGTCGGCGGCTTCCACCGGCTTTGGAAACAAAGTGAATCTGGTCGATTTCACCAAAGCGGGTGCGGATAAACATGCCGTTTCCATCTTCAGCCCAGTCCAGGAACCTGGCCGATCGTGTGTTCTGGAATTGGTTCAGCCGAGCAGCCAGAGCAGCCGGGATTTCCGGAACATCCTGCAGGATCAACTGCCCGTTATTGACGGTTCGCCGGCTCGTTTCAGCAGTGCTTCCCGTTAATGGAGCGAGCAGAATAAACAGCAGCGCAATAATGTATTCGTATCTCAATTATTCACCCTGACGCCCGGAATCACCTGCATCGTTTTATCCACAGCACTGACAAAAATTTCTGCCCAGCCATCCAGGATTCTCCGCACAGCTTGTTTATTTCGCGTCTTGTCTATGATCGTATTTCTACCGGCACAATATGCAAACTATAACAAATAGAGCCTGCAAGGCTATCGGGCTATACTGTGTAGCTGTGTATGATGAGAAATCTGTGATCCCATGAGTAAGTCTTTACACATAGTGATACTCGCCGCAGGTGAGGGCTCACGTATGCAATCCAGCCTGCCAAAAGTGTTGCAGAGACTGGGTGGGCGCCCCATGCTGGCCCATCTCCTGGAGACGGCAGCCGAACTGGACCCAGAACAGGTTCACGTGGTGATCGGCAGTGGTGCGGAGCAGGTGAAAGAGGTCTGTGACGGTTTCGATGTTAACTGGGTGATCCAGGAGCAAAGGCAGGGCACCGGTCATGCCGTCCTGCAGGCCATGCCGGGAATTCCCGATGATGCTTCGGTTCTGGTGCTGTTGGGTGACCATCCCCTGATCCCGTCTTCTGTGCTGGCTGAGATGATGGAAAAGAATCTGGCTCCCCTTTCCGTTTTGACCATGGAGCTCGATAAACCGCGCGGCTACGGGCGCATTGAGCGTGACCGGACCGGACGCATCAGCGGGGTCATCGAAGATCGGGACGCGACCCCGGCGCAGTGGAAAATTCGCGAAGTGAATACCGGGATTATCCTGGCCGATGCGGCTCAATTGCTCCGCTGGCTGGAAAAACTCGATTGCGACAATATCAAGCAGGAGTACTACCTGACCGATATTTTTGCCATGGCGCACAGTGAGAAGAAAGAAATTTACGGGGTGCTGGCCCCGGATGCCCGGGATCTGCAGGGCGCAAACGATCAGCGTCAGTTGGCGACGCTGGAGCAACGCTACCGGCAGCAGGCAACGAATCGCCTGATGGACAAGGGGGTTCACATCGTCGACCCGGAACGGGTGGAAATCCGCGGTAAGGTGGCAACCGGAACGGATGTGTGTCTGGATATTAATGTTGTCCTGGAAGGCACCAACAGCCTGGGGGACGGTGTGATGATTGGACCCGGCGCGATATTGAAAGACTGTGACCTGGCAGCGGGTACGCGGGTGCATGCGTACAGTGTGCTGGAAGGGGTCAGGACCAGCGGGCCCTGCGATATCGGACCCTTCGCCCGGGTGCGCCCAGGCACGGAACTGGCCGCCGGCACGCGCATCGGAAATTTTGTTGAGGTCAAGAATGCCCAACTGGGTGAAGGCAGTAAAGCCGGCCACCTGAGCTATCTGGGCGACACTACCATCGGCAAGGATGTCAATATTGGCGCCGGCACCATTACCTGTAATTATGACGGCGTGAATAAGTACCGAACGCTTATCGAAGATGGCGCCTTCATTGGTTCAGATACACAACTGATTGCGCCAGTAACGGTCGGCGAGGGCGCGACCATTGGCGCCGGCACCACATTAAGCAAGGACGCGCCGCCACAGGCCCTGACCATCAGCCGAGCGAAACAGGTCACCATTACGCACTGGCAGCGGTCGAAAAAGGACAAATCCTGATGTGTGGCATCGTAGCGGCTTCGGCCCATCGTGATGTCTGCGAAATACTGGTTTCCGGACTCCGAACGCTGGAATACCGGGGTTATGATTCAGCCGGTATTGCCATTCAGACGGATGGTGTGATCAACCGTCGCCGGACCCAGGGTAAAGTCAGGGAGCTTGAATCCCTGTTGGTTGACGAACCACTAATCGGCCATTGCGGCATCGCCCATACGCGATGGGCTACGCACGGCGTGCCCAATACGCAAAACGCCCACCCGCACGTTTCTAGTAATGAGATTGCGCTGGTTCATAACGGCATTGTTGAAAATCACGATGCACTACGCCAGGAATTACTCACCACCGGTTATGAATTCAGCTCGGAAACAGACACCGAGGTGATGGTGCACCTGGTTCACCAGTTGATGTCGCAGGGAAACGACCTGTTCGGCGCGGTTCGCCTGATGGTCAAGCGCCTGCAAGGTGCGTTTGCCATCGCGGTGCTCAGCGCACAGGAACCCGGAGTCATTGTAGGCGCCCGGGAAGGCAGCCCGATGGTGCTGGGGCTGGGTTTTGACGAAAATTACCTGGCCTCTGATGCCCACCCCCTGCTGCCGGTGACCAATCGCTTTGTGTACCTCGAGGAAGGGGACATCGTCCGGTTTGATACCGGCGGATACGAGATCCGGGACCGGCAGGATGAAGTGGTCAGCCGACCGGTCAGAAAGGCCGACCTGACGGCGGATGCGGTGCAGCGCGGAAAATACCGCCATTACATGCAGAAGGAGATTTTTGAGCAGCCCGCAGCGGTCTCGGAAACGCTGGAAGGCCGGCTCGGTAAAGACTGCGTATTAGCCAATATTTTCGGTGTTGGTACCCAGGCGAGGTTCAGGAACGTCAGGCAGGTGCACATCGTTGCCTGCGGCACCAGTTATCATGCCGGTCTGGTTGCCCGCTACCAGATGGAGCAGCTTGCCGGCATTCCCTGCACGGTGGAAGTAGCCAGCGAGTACCGCTATCGCAGCCCGGTGATTCCGGACGACACCCTGTTTGTCGCCATCTCCCAATCCGGTGAAACAGCCGATACCCTGGCAGCGCTGAAGCACGCAAAGGAATCCGCTTACCTGGCGACTCTGGCCATTTGTAATGTACCGGAAAGCTCCATTGTACGAGAGGCCGACCTGGTGTTGATGACCCGCGCAGGGCTGGAGATCGGCGTTGCGTCCACCAAGGCCTTCACCACACAGCTTGTCGCTCTGCAATTGCTGGTTCTGACGCTGGCGCAAATTGGCGGCCGGGTCGAGGCAAAACAGTTGGCGCAATGGGTCAGTGAGCTCAATGGCCTGCCGGGTCTGATCAAGCAGGCCCTGAAGCTGAATAAACGGATTGAGTTACTCGCCGAGCGATTTGTTGAAAAACGCCACGCCTTGTTCCTGGGCCGTGGCAGCCATTACCCCATCGCGATGGAAGGCGCCCTGAAACTCAAGGAAATCTCCTACATCCACGCTGAAGCCTACCCGGCTGGTGAACTTAAGCACGGCCCACTGGCACTGGTTGATCACGATATGCCGGTGGTCGCGGTAGCGCCCAATAACAGCTTGCTGAAAAAACTGATCAGTAACATTGAGGAAGTGCGGGTCCGGGGTGGAGAAATGTACGTGATCGCAGATGCCAAAGCCGTTGCCAGCCTGAAAGACCGGCACGGCGAAATCATCGAACTCGATACCGGTGGGGCGCTGCTGGCCCCGGTGATCTTAACCATTCCACTCCAACTGCTGGCCTACCACGTGGCCGTACTGCGCGGCACCGATGTCGATCAACCCCGCAATCTGGCCAAATCGGTAACCGTCGAGTAGTTAATGATAATAATTCAAAAAGTATATGATACAAATCAAGTAGGCCCGGTTTTATTACTGCTTTAATAACGGTAGGTTAGGTACTCCTTGGTGTTGCCGGCCACAAGGCTCCTTCTGTGCAGACCAGCGAGAGTGCGCATGTCAATTGCGCCCTGCCCAGTGTTCACAAAAGAGGGAGACAATAATGAAAATCAAAGCCTTGCTTTTGCTTGCCGTTTCGTGCGCCCTGCTGTTTGCTTCGTCCGCGCATGCCGGTGTTGGGGGCACATTCACCACCGTACTCAACCAGGCCCAGCTCAGAGATGGGCTCTACTCGGGCAGCCCGGCCTTTGGACGGATGAGCTTCACGCTCGACGGGCGGGACAATCTCTTGTGCTACGACGTGACAGTTTTGAATTTGGAAGGTGTTGCCATCCAGGTAGAACTATTCCCCGGCGTCGATGAAGCATCAAAAGGTGCGCCATTGCGGACACTGGTCGGCAACCCCCTGCTCGACTGCATCGGACCCCTGACGCTGGAGGAACAGAGAGCCCTGGCGGATGGTGAATATTCCGTTGGCCTGAGTACGGATCTTTACCCTGAAGGAGAAATCGGTGGCCAGATCGTACGGCTGGGCGATGTGCCTGTTTACGCTCCGGGCGATGAGCAAGTTGGTGAGCTCAATCTTAACGCCAGGCAGCTTGTCATTCTAGAAAAGTTGCTGCGCATGAGTCCCGAAGAGTTTCAGCGAGTGGCGATGGAAATCCAGCAGAACGGCGTGGCTTACCTGGAAGTCGATGCTGCCCAGGCGGGTGGAACCGCGCTCGCCTCGGGTGATGTCCGGCAGCGCATTGAGCTGAGCGAAGATGATATAACGAACATTTCCAACGCGGTGGCAAAAGCATTTAACGATGCGCTCGCTACACTGAAGAACACGGCCACTAATACCTGGAACAAAGTCAGGACCATCGGCAATACGCTGAACGCCGAACTTCAGCTCGGCGATGCCTTTGCGGACATCGACGACGCGTTCAGCAAGGCGCTGCAACTCCTGTTGGCGCTGAGGGAAGGTTTTGACACCTTCGATGCCAATGGTTTCCGCAACAATATGATCACCTTCTTTTCCAAGATGCAGATCGTTGCGGACAAGACCGTCGGTCTCCTTTGCGTCGAGTCGCTTCCCACCATCGACACCGACAGTGCTTTTCTGCAAACAGCCGTCAACCTGACTCCCGACGTTTTGCTCTACGTCATGAGCAAGGCCTTCTCGGCGGTCTCACCGCATTGGTACGACATCCCTGATACGATGCTCGATCCTTTGAACGTCATCGGCAACCCCTGTGCTGAAATTTTGCCAACCGTGCTGCAAACCGAGCAAGAGGGTAATGGGAAACAGGCACTCGCATTGCCCCAGATGTGTGACCTCGACTGGTTCGATTCTCAAGAGATGTATATTGCTGCAATATCCCTGAGGGGGGGTGGCATGCTCGCGCAGTTGATATTTAAGGGCATCGCGGCCTGTGTTCCCAAGGACACAGTGATCGTGGCAGCAGGCGAGGGATCGACGGTTTACGCCAACCCCTGGCGGGCCGGGTTGACTGTCCTGGGAGAGTTAGCCAAAGCCGCATCGTCAGCCGGGGACTTTCTGTTGACCCATATGTACCGTTGCCGCATACAGAGTAAGTTCGACTCGATTGGCCAGCAGTTCGATGGCTTTGATAAGTCCGTCGTCATCCTTGACCGGCGTGACATCGAAATGAACCTCCAGCGCTGCTACCCCGTGGTGAGCCTGATGTTGCCACGAGAGAACGGCGGGCAACTTGAGGATGTGGACGAATTGATCCGTGATTTGGTCATCAAGGCGCAGGACGCTGGCTTGAATACCGGCGAAGCCGATAGACTTCTGAACAAAGCCAGCAAATTGGCTGGCAATCCCAAAGGAGACTACCGGCGTGTGTACGATACTTACTGCGATGCTTACAAGAAGATCGTGACCGAGAAAGACAGGCGCCGGTAAGGGGAATCGCCGGTAGCGTTCGACGATCGAGGATTCATTGTGTAATAGTCTTGGTCACTCCTGCGAGCGGATATATATCCGCTCGCAGGCCTGCGGATACAGTAGCAAAAAGTCCCGGGTTTCAGTAAGCTGTCCGGCCGTGCCACAAACTTTTTGAAATGCGCAGAAAACATCACATAGATGACGAAGCCGAAATCAACATCACACCGATGTTGGATATCGTTTTCATCATGCTTATCTTTTTTATCGTGACCACATCCTTTGTGAAGGAACAGGGTCTCTAGGTTTCCCGTCCTTCCAGTGCGCCACCCAAAGAAGAGCAGAAGCAGAACAAGGGTCCGATCGTGGTGAGAATCGATGCCTCCAGCCTGATCAGCGTTAAAGGCCGTATCCTGGAGCGCGGGGCTGTGGAGGCCAACCTGGAACGTGAAAAAGCGGTAAAGCCGAATTCTCCGCTGATCATTGCTGCACATCCGGAAGCAGATACCGAGGCGCTGGTGACCATTCTGGATGCGGCGAAAGCGGTTGGAATTGAATCGGTCAGCGTGGCCACTACTGTGCAGTAAGCAGAAAATGCCCGATGCACTTCAACAAGGTGTGTTTCTGGATCTTGAAACAGTCGATAACGGTGATCTGGATCGCTCCAGGTTGTCGTCCGTTTTGGCGCACTGGGACTGGCATGCTTTCAGTGAACCGCAGCAGATTGCTGAACGTATCCGCATGGCGAATGTGGTCATCAGCAACAAATGTGTACTGGATCGCGCCGCACTGAAATCAGCCAGCAAACTGCAACTGGTTGCTCTGGCCGCCACCGGCACCAACAACGTGGATCTGGAGGCGGCCTCGGAACTGGGAATTACGGTCTGTAACATCCGGGATTACGCGAGCAATTCGCTTTCCCAGCACGCCATCACGCTGATGCTGAACCTGCTGACCGCCCAGCCCTGGTACTGGCAAAGTGTACGCCGGGGTGACTGGAGCAATTCGCGGCAGTTTTGCCTCAATGACCGGCCCATCAGGGAGTTCAGGGGCCTGGTTTTTGCCGTTATCGGCTACGGCGTGCTGGGCCGGGCGACCGCAGATTTGGCGCAGTCCATGGGAATGGAGGTGCTGATCGCCGAGCGCAAGGGCTGCACTACTCGCCCGGGAAGGGTTTCCTTCGAGGAGGCCATCAGGCGGGCTGATGTAGTGAGTATTCACTGCCCGCTGGCCGGGGATACACGCGAACTGATCAATCTTGAGGTCTTGCAGGCGATGAAACCCGATGCTTTGCTGATTAATACAGCCCGGGGCGGGATCATCAATGAAAAACACCTGGTTGATGCCTTGCGAGCAGGAATTATTGGCGGGGCAGGTTTGGATACCCTGAGCGAGGAGCCGCCTCCGCGGGATCATCCCCTGTTGGCTGAGGGTATTCCCAACCTGATTGTCACTCCTCATAACGCCTGGGCAAGCAGGGTGTCCCGGCAGGCAGCAGTGAATCAGTTGGCGGATATCATCGGCGCGTTTACCAACGGAGAGATTCTGAACTCGGTAAATTAATCCGGCTGCGATGGTACAACGATATCAGGAAAACCGCTTTGAAATTTCCTCTTCTATGGGCAATTTTGGGGGAAGCTGAAGAAAGTAACCTGACTCGCGCAGGCCATCCAGTACCTTCTGTGTCTTTACCCTGGCCAGTTTGCTGTCGGAAGAAAGTTTCAGGGCCATTACAAAGACCGGTTCACCGAACATGGCACATAAATCGTCGGGTAATTCTTCAAATGACTGGTGTGCAGCCAGGTAGAGATAGGTCTCGTCTTTCTTACCGGATCGAAATATTTGGCAATTCATATGGAGCTATTTCAAGTTCCCGTATTCAAGTCCTGGTCATCCAGGTCGGGTATCAGCAGTTTCTGGCCTGGCAATATTTGTTCGGGTTGTTCCAGTTGGCCGGTATTGGCATCGAATATTGTGGAATATCTGGAGCCGTCGCCGTAGGCTGTCTGAGCAATACTCCACAAGGTATCGCCTGACCGGACGGTGTAGCAGCCCTTCTCTTCGGCCACTTTTTCGGCCTGCTCTGCCGGGGCGGGCTCAGCTTCTGTTTGCACTTTGTTAGCCGGTTCCGGGTCCGTAACGGATATTTCGTCTACCCCGGCTTCAGTTTTACCGCCTAAAACCTTCTTGAATGACTCAAAAATTCCCATGGTTCGCTCCTGTATATCAATCCTTTGATGGAACTCAGGCTCATTATACCGAAGTCATGTCCCCGGTACCGGGGACGGACTCCGGGCAAGTTGTCTGGCGGCTAACGGTTCATGCGCCGGTCGACCAGTTGCGCGACCACATCGGGGTCGGCCAGGGTGGATGTATCCCCCAGGTTTTCGTAATCATTGGCAGCGATCTTGCGCAGAATCCGCCGCATGATCTTGCCGGAACGGGTCTTGGGCAGGCCGGGCGCCCATTGCAGCAGATCCGGCGTTGCAATGGGCCCGATCTCCTTGCGCACCCACTGTCTTAATTCAGCGAGGAGTTCATCTGTTGGCTCTACCCCAAGCACCAGTGTGACGTAGGCATAAATTCCTTCACCCTTGATCTCGTGCGGGTAGCCTACAACGGCAGCTTCGGCCACTGCCTTGTGACTGACCAGGGCGCTTTCGATTTCCGCCGTTCCAAGCCGGTGGCCGGATACGTTCAGCACATCATCTACGCGACCGGTTATCCAGTAGTAACCGTCTTCATCGCGGCGTGCGCCGTCACCGGTGAAGTAGGTACCGGGAATGGTAGAGAAGTAAGTGTCGATAAATCGCTGGTGGTCTCCGTACAAGCTGCGCATTTGCCCTGGCCAACTGTCGGTCAGCACCAGCAGGCCGTTGCTGGCGCCTTCAATCTGCTGGCCCTGGTCGTCATACAGTGCGGGTTGTACGCCGGGCAGCGGCAAGGTGGCGGAACCCGGCTTGAGGGCGGTGGCGCCGGGCAGGGGGCTGATCAGAATGCCGCCTGTCTCGGTTTGCCACCAGGTATCTACGATCGGGCAGCGCTCCTCACCGACCACCCGGTAATACCAGTCCCAGGCCTCGGGATTGATGGGTTCACCCACGGTACCCAGTAATTTCAGGGATTTTCGGGAAGTGGATTTAACCGGGCCGTCTCCCTCGCGCATCAAGGCACGAATGGCCGTTGGTGCGGTATAGCAAATGTTGACCTGGTGCTTGTCACAAACTTCCCAGAAACGGCTCGGAGTGGGGTAATTCGGCACGCCCTCAAACATCATCGTGATGGCGCCGTTGGCCAGTGGGCCATAGACAATATAGCTGTGCCCGGTCACCCATCCCACATCGGCCGTACACCAGTAAACATCCCCGTCATGGTAGTCAAAAACAATTTCGTGCGTGTAGGAGGCATAAACGAGGTAACCGCCGGTGGTGTGCAATACGCCCTTGGGTTTGCCGGTGGATCCGGATGTATACAGGATGAACAACGGATCTTCGGCATTCATTTCCTCTACCGGGCAGTCGTCAGAGACCGCATCCGCTTCTTCGTGGTACCAGAAGTCCCTGCCGGGCGTCCAGTGGATGTCACCACCGGTGTTACGCACCACCAGTACGGATTGCAGGCTGTCCAGAACGCCATCAATGTCGCAGGCAGCATCGACATTGTCTTTGAGCGGGATGGTTTTACCGCCGCGCAGTCCCTCATCGGCGGTGATTACGGTATTGGAATCACAGTCAATGATGCGCCCTGCCAGTGCGTCTGGAGAAAAACCGCCGAAGACCACCGAATGAATCGCGCCAATGCGGGCGCAGGCCAGCATCGCAATGGCCGCCTCCGGGATCATAGGCATGTAAATCGTTACCCGGTCTCCTTTATTCACGCCGAGTTTTTTCAAAATATTGGCCATCCGGGAAACACGCTGGTGCAACTGGCGGTAACTGATGTGTTCATCCCGTGTCGGGTCGTCTCCTTCCCAGATAATGGCCGTCTGATCACCACGCTCATCAAGATGACGGTCGATGCAGTTGTAGCAGGCGTTCAATACGCCATCCTCGTACCAGCGGATGTGCAGGTCGGAACGATCCAGGGAAACATCCTTGATTACGGTGGGGAAGCGAATCCAGTCCAGGCGTTTCGCCGTGTCCGACCAGAACTGATCACTGTTTTCAATGGACTCCCGGTAAATACGCCGGTAGTCCTGCTGATCAATCAGTGCGTTTTGCCTGAATGACTCGGGTACGGGATAAATATTGCTCATGGCTTAGCCTTCTTCAAAAGGGGTCAGGTTCAATTAATCTATTCGGTACAATTTATTCTACCTGATCATACGTCCATTGATTAATTGAACCTGACCCCTTTTTAGGGGTGCTGGTTATAATCTACTGACTGATCATAGAAGCGGAGCTCGAAATGAAGTTGCCTGGAGCAGCGTTAATCATCTTTGTGTTGTTGATGGCACAGGGCGTGCCCGCCTATGCAGGCGAGGACCAGGAGCGGCCCAAAATCGGCCTGGCACTGAGTGGTGGCGGAGCCCGTGGCGGCGCCCATGTTGGCGTATTGAAAGCTCTGGAAGAGCTGAATGTTCCGATTGACTACATTGCCGGCACCAGCATGGGCGCCATCATCGGCGGGATTTACGCGGCGGGATACAGCGCTGATGAGATTGAACAGGTGCTTCGCGAAATGGACTGGACGGCCGCCATGTCTGACCGCCCTCCCAGGCGCGAACAGACCATGCGGAAGAAAGATCTGGATGCCCAGTTTCTCATTCCCTACCGGATTGGTTTCAATAAAGGGGGTGTCCAATTGCCGCTCGGGATGATCGAAGGCCAGCACCTCGACCAGGTATTGCACCGGATACTGTTGCCGGCCCAGGAGGTTTCTGATTTTGATCAGCTACCGATACCCTTTCGTGCGGTTGCGACCGATCTGGTTACCGGGGAAGAAGTTGTGCTGTCGGGCGGTAGCCTGACAGATGCGCTCCGCGCCAGCATGTCTGTACCGGGTGCGTTTGCCCCCGTGCAGCTTGATGGCCGTAAGCTCGTTGATGGCGGAATGGCGAACAATCTGCCTATCAGCGTGGTGCGCGCCATGGGTGCGGATATTGTTATAGCAGTTGATATTTCCACCCCGTTGCTGAGCGGGGAACAGTTGACCTCTGTGGTCAAGGTTGCCGAGCAATTAACCGGTTTCCTGACCCGAAAAAATACTGAAGAACAGATAGCCAGCCTGGGGTCTGACGATATCCTGTTGATCCCGGAACTCGAGGGTGTGGGTGCGGCAGATTTTGAAAATGCCGATGAAATCGTTCAAAAAGGGCTGGAGTCCGCCATGTCCAGGCGGCAGGATCTGGTTTCCCTGTCTACACCTCAGACCCTGAATCGCGCTGAGCGCGCCCCCGTGCTGGGGCAGCCACTGCCGGTGTATCTGGTACAGTTCATCACCATCAAAAACGGTTCGGTTCTTGACGATGAGCTTATTCGTTCACAACTGGGCCTGGAACCGGGGAAACCGCTGGATATCCCCGAACTGGAGAAAGCGGTTGATCGCGTCTACGGCCTGGATGTGTTTGAGTCCGTGACCTACAACCTGGTCCGGAACGAAGACGGAGAGCAGGGCGTGGAAATCAGCGCCCTGCCCCGATCCTGGGGGCCAAACTACATGCAGTTCGGCCTGGAGTTTTCAGATGATTTTTCCGGCAACAACGACTTCAAGATCGGTGCGGCATACACTCGAAATGCCTTGAACTCACTCGGTGGGGACTTGCGCATCGTTGCTGCATTTGGCCGGGAAGATGAGTTGACCGTTGATTTTTACCAGCCTCTTGATAAAGGTGCGCGGTGGTTCGTTGAGCCTCAGGCTTTTATCCGCCGAGAGCAATTCAATGTCTGGGAGGATGACAGCCTGATTGCAAAGCTGGATATCAGCGGGTTTGGGGCGTCTATGGGTTTCGGCCGGAATTTTGGCACAACGGACCTGATCCGTCTGGACTACGTATATTTTCGCGGCAATGCAGATTTGCTTATCGGCGTGCCGGACTTTCCGCTGGATGATGAGGTAAGAATTGGCGAGCTGGTTTTTGAATACCGGCGCGACAGCCTGGACAACCTGTGGTTTCCAACCAAAGGAATGTTTCACCGCCTGGACCTCCGCTTTGCCCGTGACACACTCGGCGCGGCGTTTAACTATGAGCAGGCCCTGGCAGCAGGTACGTTCTCATTTTCCAGCGGCAAGAATACGGTATTACTGAGTTATGAAGCAGGCTACAGTTTCGATGATGCGGCGCCCGTGGAGCGATGGTTTGAACTGGGCGGCTTCGGGAGGCTCTCCGGCCTGGTACCTGATCAGTTATCCGGCCGGCACATGGGCCTGCTGGACCTTGCCTACCTTCGCAGGCTGAACAACATTGATCTCTTCCCGGCCTATGCCGGTATTACGCTTGAGGCGGGTAATGTCTGGAATTATGCGGACGATATCAGTTTCAGTGGATCGCGCAAATCCGGCAGCATCTTTGTCGGTGTGGAAACCCCGTTGGGCCCGGTCTACCTGGCCTGGGGCTATAGCGACAGCAGTGATAGCACCCTGTATTTTTACCTCGGCAATCCCTTCAGGAGAAAACGCTTCTGATGGCCATCAGCGTTTCCATGTCATACCGGGCCGCCAGCCCCATTTGTACAGCAGACCGGCGCCAAAGACCATGCCGCCCAGGTGAGCGAAATGTGCGATGCCTGGAAGGGTGCCGGTAACGCCGAACAGCAACTCAAGGCCGCCATAAATTATCACGAACCATTTGGCCTTGATCGGCACCGGCACGAAAATCAGGAATAGCCGGTTTTCCGGCCACATGACGCCATAAGCCAGCAATAGTCCGAACACACCGCCGGAGGCGCCAATGGTCGGGTAAAGGCCGCCCTGGAATGTTTGCACCAGCAACTGGGCGATGGCGGCCCCGATGACGCTGGTGACATAGAAGCTGGCGAAGCGCTGACTGCCCCAGGATCTCTCCAGCGGTGTACCGAACATCCACACTGCAAACATGTTGAAGAACAGGTGATTGAAGGATCCATGAAGAAAGCCGTAGCTGAGTAGTTGCCATGGCTGGAAATAGCCGCTGTCCAGGGGCCACAGCGCCAGTTCAGGTGAAAGATTCCTGGCCAGGAAGATGGCGGCGCTGATGACGATAATCCCCATTGACACCGGGGGGAGCATGGATGTTCTCTGGAATTGATTCAAAAAGGCTTGCTCCTGGTGGCCATTAATTATCCTGTAATACACAAGGTTGACAGAGCACTCGTGGGGGAGTTCATATTACAATAGCTTGTGGATATGCAAAAACAAAATATGACGGCCGGTATACGCCGCGTTACCGTGTATGCCTCCTCGAGCAATGCGCTCGCTGATTCTTACTATGATGCTGCCCGCCGTCTGGGTCGTGTTTTGGGCGGTGCCGGTTTTGATGTCGTTTACGGGGGTGGTGGCGTTGGCCTGATGCGCGCCATGGCCGATAGTGCGCTGGATGCAGGGGCACATGTCCGCGGCGTGATACCCGGCTTCCTTAATACGGTTGAGCATGGTCATAAAAACCTGAGCCAATTGGAAATTGTGGACAACATGCGTGAGCGCAAACACCGGATGCTGGTTGATTCAGATGCCGTTGTTTCCTTGCCGGGTGGCAGTGGCACCTTTGAGGAAGTGTTTGAGGTTCTCACCCTGAAACGCCTGGGGCAATTCCTGGGGCCCATCGTGTTGGTGAACACCAACCATTATTTTGACCGACTGGTGGATTTCCTTGAATACAGCGTCAGTGAGCACTTCATGTCCCGGCGACACCTGGAAATGTGGTCGGTGATCGACCAGCCGGAGCAGTTGCCGGACGCCCTGTCATCGGCCACGTCCTGGAGCAGTGATGCCTCCAAGTTCGCGGCGCTGAGCAAATGAATCCAACACCCGATAGAGCGATCCGCGTAGCGCCGCCACGTCACGGTATCGCCTGGCTGGTGCAGAGCATAGCCTTGTTACGGGCCCAGCCCAGCAGGCTGTTACTCATTGCCGTATTACTGCAAATCATGATGGGCCTCACCCAGGTGCCGTTGGTCGGATTTCTCCTGATCATCTCGGTTCCCGCATTGACGGCTGGTGTACTGCAGGCTTTTCATGTTACGGCTGAGGGTGGGCGGCCGGCGCCAGCCCTGCTGTTTTCATCCCTGTTTTCCGGCAGCCATACAGGTCGCATGTTGTCACTGGGTGCTTTGATGTTTGCGGTCGGTATTCTGACTGCTTCACTGTTCCTGTCGAGTAACGGGACATTGCTCGATCCGGATTTGCTGACCCGGATTGAGCAGGGTGATATCGAAGCCCTGTCGGCGCTGGATCAGGATGCCATCAGTCGCATGATAATTGCTTTTCTGATCGGGATATTGATCAGCGGCACTCTGAGCTATATGACCATTCCCTTGATCTGGTTTCGCAACCGGAAGCTGGGTTCAGCGCTGGCAGACGGTCTCAGGGCGCTGGCGCTTAACTGGAAACCCTTCCTGGTGCTTGGCCTGGGGATGACTGTGGTGCTGGTGCCGGTGGTGCTGATCGCCGGGGTACTGGTAAATATTGCCGGCAGCGCCGGATTCCTGTCCGTTATTCTGATGGCGCTGGTCATGATCCTGTTACTGGCTTTCCAGTTGATTCTATTCGCCACCCAGTACTGTGCCTTCCGCGATATCTTCGGCCTTGAAAGTGAGTTGTTGCCATCAGCAGGGACGGATGACAGCCAACTGGTGGCCTAAAAAAAAGGGGTCAGGTTGAATTAACCTCTCGGTTAATTCAACCTGACCCCTTTTTCGGTTCCGGCAACAAGATTCGGGACATCAGCAGGCCGATTTCGAATAACAACCACATCGGCAAGGCCAGCAAAGTCTGGGAAATCACATCCGGTGGCGTCAACAACATACCCAGCGCAAAGGCGCCCACCAGCACATAGCCGCGCATTTTCGCCAGCTTCTCAACTGTGGTTATTCCGGTGGCGACCAGGATAATCGTGGCAACGGGTACTTCAAACGTAATACCAAAAGCAAGAAACAGCGTGGTCACAAAGTCGAGGTACTTGCTGATGTCTGTCATCACCGTTACCCCTTCCGGCGCAACACGTGTGAAGAATCCAAACACCAGCGGGAACACCACGAAATAGGCAAACGCACAGCCGGTATAGAACAGGACGACTGCCGAATAAAGAAGCGGGCGGGCCAGGCGCTTTTCCTTGCGGTACAGGGCCGGCGCCACGAATGCCCACAGTTGGTACAGCACCACCGGTATGGACAGGATCAGCGCCAGTAAAAGAGAGAGTTTGAATGGAGTCAGGAATGGTGAGGCCACGTCAATCGCAATCATGCTGCTACCCTCGGGCAGCACGGCGGTTAGCGGTGTCGCCAGCAGGGCATAAAGCTTGCGGGAGAAGGGCAGCAGGGCGATCAGTACAACGAGTACGGCAAAACAGGCTTTGAGCAAGCGGCTGCGCAGTTCGATGAGGTGCTCAAGGAAACTGAGTTCCTGATCTTCATGTTCTTGGTCTTCATGCTCCGGGTCGTCAAATTCCCGGTTTTCGCCTGTATCAGCTTCTGTCATCGGGCTCATCCGGCTTGCCGGTATCAGGTGTAGCTCCGGAATCCAGGTCTTGCAGGGGCTCTTTCAGCTTGTCCACGCCGGATTTTACGCTGTTAACCGTGGATCTGATTTCATTCTCAAAGTGTTTGAGTGGCTCTTTGAGTTCCTCCGCACGGATTTCGGCTTCAATGGTGTGTTTGAGGTTGGTCCAGCTACTGCGTGCCTTTCGTGCAAAGCCGCCCAGGGTACGGGCAACGCGGGGCAGACGCTCGGGGCCAAGTACCAGGAGACCAACGATAGAAAGAAGGAGGAGTTCTGCGAACCCTACATCGAACATCAGCAAAAATCAGCTATTGGATTCGGTTTTCTTGACGGACTCCTCAGCCGGGGCAGACGAGCCTTCGGCCGCAGCGATCTGGTCCGGTTCAAGTGTTTCTTCCTTGTCGCCCAGTCCTTCATCCATGCCTTTGCGAAAACCCTTGACGGCCGCGCCGAGGTCACTGCCCATGTTACGTAGCCGCTTGGTACCAAAGACCAGGACGACAATAAGCAGCAGAATTAGTAACTGCCACATGCTGATTCCACCAAATCCCATGATCGTACTCCGTTAAACAGACTCCTAGGATTCTAACGCAAAGCGCGCAGGATCAGAACCGCCGACTGGCAAACAGGCCGGTCAGCAGCATCAGTGCAGAAAACAAAAGCAGGCCGTAGGGGTTCAGGGTGGGTATGCCTTCAAAGAAAACCGAGTTGACGATGGTGCAGGAACGGGGCGCGTCGCCGACATTCATAACCATCGGGTCTGCGCAGCCACGGTCAGACTCTATGGCACTGTCAAATACCTTCTCTTTTGCCCGGCAGGCAGTCGTTCCATCGAAGCGGGGATAAACGGTTGCAGTTTGTGTGGTATTTTCAGAATCGAAATCCCAGATCCATTTCATACTTCCATCCTGGTATGTACCGTCCCCATCCACAACATTGTTGCAAAACAGACTGATTTTAGCGGTGTCGTTGATGTTGACATCCTCGCTGATCATCAGCCATTCCGTATTCACCGTGAATGTGATCGGCTCAACGTAGTTCTGGATTAGACACAGATTATCTTCACCAAAACCTACGCCCTGGAAAGAGCAGGTTCCGCTGTCTGCGCTGGCGGTGCAGTTTGCTTCAGCCTGGCAGTTGTAGGTGGCTGTGTACCCTGGCGGCGTGTCTTCCCATACTTCGCAGTCCAGTTGACCATCCGCAAATTTTTCAACAAAAAAAGTGACTTCAAACTTGCCAAAAACACCTTCGTTCGGCAATACCGTCAGGGCACTTTTTATAGGCAGCCCCGTGTTACAACTGATGTTGAGATCAACCGGCGTGATGTTGTTCCTGTCCACAAAGCGTTTTTGCACGGTAAATATGGCGTGGGGGCCTTCCGGGACATTGTCACAGCCCCTGGGTACGGAAATGGCGAGGCTTTCGTGACCAATTTCTGACGTGTTTTGCGCACCAGAAGCCAATCCGGTACTGGTATCGATCTTCAGGATTTGGCTCGGACTGGGTATTAACTGCTGGCGGCTGTCGAGGATGGCCCAGAGTTGGCCGGAATCGTCAAAAGCCAGGCCACCTTCAGCGTATTGACCCGCTGCAGCACCCAGCGCACCGACCAGGGTTGCAGTGCCGGTGGTGGGGTTGATTTCGTAAAGGTTGGGTGAGTCCACGTTGCCGTTGGCATCCAGGCCATTGCCCAGACCGTAGAGCCTGACCGGACTCCCGTAAGCTGCCAGGGCACTAATTTTCACACCCAGCGGACCCTTCAGTTGGGGAACTCCGTTTAGGTCCAGGCTGTACAAGGACTTCTTTGCAACGGAAGTTACGTACAGATTGCCGTCACATGCGAAAGTCATGCCGAAATCATTGCCTCCACCAATAGGCAGGACGGAGATAAAGGCTCCACCGGTGCTTTGTACCTGTCCGGTGTCTATGTTCAGGGGAAACAGCGTCATCGAATCATCGTCAACGCCATAAAGCGTGCCGTCAGGGGCGAAGGCAAGACCTTCGACATCGAGCTTGACCTGTTGCACGAACGGTAAGGTCACTTTTCCGATGCGGGTCTCATTGCCGGTGGCCAGATCGATCAGGTACAGGCTGTCAGCATTGTTGGAACCGCTGTCTGAATTGATGCTGTAGCCAAAGGGTGCGGCGGCCACAGACGCAGACAGCGCCGTCAGCAACATCACAACCATGGTCTTCATCAACTTTTGCATCAGCGCAGAACCTTATCTCGTTGTTTACACGCCGGATGGGTCATCCTAGCAGAAAAAACAAATAAAACAAGACCTTAGTTAAGTTTTCCTTGTGCCTGAAGACGGCTGTGGTGGATTCACAACAGGGCAGGACAGTGGTGAAATTCCGGCAATAGGTTCTCACCTGCGTGGAAGTCTTGAAATTGTAAGGATTTATATAAATTCTGTGTATGGTGGCTATCATTTTTGTGGTTTTTGTTGGAATATAAGCTTGTTTTTGTGGTGTATGTGCAACATATGGAAAATACAGCGAACGATAATCCGGAAACCGCAATCCTGCTGGCCAACCTGGGTACGCCCCAAGCCCCCCGGCGCTCAGCGGTGGCCCGGTTTCTCCGGGAATTTCTGTCAGACCGCAGGGTAGTGGATCTGCCACGTTACCTGTGGTTGCCGCTGCTGTATCTGGTCATTATCCCGCTTCGTGCGGGTCGTTCTGCTGCCGCTTACCGCAAGATCTGGTGGCCGGAGGGGTCGCCGTTGCTGGTGCTGACCCAAAGATTGTGCGAGCAGATGAAATTGAAGCTCGGTGGCAGGGCAGTTATTGATATCGGTATGCGCTATGGGGAGCCTTCGATTCGCCTGGCGCTGGATCAATTCCGTCAGTCCGGTGTTCACAGGCTGGTCGTTCTGCCCTTGTACCCACAGTTTTCAGCGAGTACAACATCGTCCATTTATGATGCTGTGGAGCAAGCCCTCACGGCCATGCAGTGGCAGCCTGAAATTCAGCGGATTGAGCAATATCATGATCAGCCGGCCTGGCTTGAGGCTGTGGCCGACAGCATCCGGGCTTTCCGCGAAAAGCACGGCAGCGCAGAGAAATTGATTTTCTCCCTGCATGGCCTCCCGCAGCGCTTTGTAGAAAACGGTGATCCCTATGAAGATCAGTGCCGTCAAAGCATTGATTCGATCGTTTCCGCACTGGGTCTTGGGCCGGATGAATGGCTTTTGACTTATCAGTCGCGGGTCGGTCGAGAGCCCTGGTTGCAGCCATACACCGACAAGAGTTTGCAGGAACTGGCCCAATCGGGTGTGAAACACGTCCAGGTTGTCTGCCCGGGTTTTGCTGTGGATTGCCTGGAGACACTGGAAGAAATTTTGCTGCAGAATGGTGAACGGTTCGTGGCGGCCGGTGGGGAGAAACTGGAATACATACCCGCTTTGAATGACAGTGAGCAGCATGCGGACCTGTTGCTGGAGCTGGTAAAGCCGGGGTCAGGTTTTCAAACCTGACCCCGGCTTTCTGACCCCGGCTTTAGGAAATATCGGCCCCGAGGGGGCTCTGACAGAACCGATCTGCATCAAGTTTCCTTTGGATCTTATGCCACCGCGTTGCGGCTTCGTGGCATACTTTCGTTTTTGTCTCAGGAAGGTTCAGCATGTCTCAGATCGTTACACTTGAACGTCAGGGCGATATCGACGTCATCACTATTGACAACCCGCCGGTAAATGCATTTTCTCATGCCGTCAGGGCGGCATTGTTGGACAGGATCGTTGAAGCGGATGCCGGCGACAGTAGCGCGATCGTGTTGCGTTGTGCCGGGCGTACTTATGTTGCCGGTGCGGATATTACCGAGTTTGGAAAACCGCCGAAAGATCCCTGGCTGCCGGATGTTTTCAATCGTATTGAAGACTGCTCCAAGCCGGTGATTGCCGCGCTCCACGGCACTGCCCTGGGTGGTGGTTTGGAATCGGCTATCGCATCGCATTACCGCATTGCTGTGCCGACTGCCCGCCTGGGTTTTCCGGAGGTTTTACTGGGCTTGCTGCCGGGCGCCGGTGGTACCCAGCGTGCACCGCGCTTGATGGGCGTGGAGGCTGCACTGGACTTCATTCTTTCTGGTAAACCTATTGGCGCCAAGGCTGCGCTGGCATCCGGATTGATCGACCGTATTGCTGAAGGGGATCTGCTCGAAGCTGCCCTGGCATATGCACAGGAACTTGTCGACGCAGGCGCAGCGCCACGCCGTAGCAGCAGTTTGCCGGTCGATGCAAATTCTGTGGCGGCAGATTTCTTTGAGCAAAAACGTGTTGCTGTCGCTCGCAAAACACGCGGCGTACCCGCACCGCAGGCCATCATTGATTGCATTGAGGCGTCCACCCGGCTTGATTTTGAGCAGGGCAGCGCGTTCGAGCGCGAGAAGTTCGCAGAATTGATGAGTTCGCCGGAATCGGCCGGGCTGCGGCATGTGTTTTTTGCCGAACGCAAGACATCGAAAATTGAGGGTATCGATAAAAATACCCCTCTGCGACCGGTCAACTCGGTGGGCATTATCGGTGCAGGCACCATGGGTGGCGGTATTGCCATGAACTTCGCCAATGCGGGCATCGCCGTCACCCTGCTTGAACTGAACCAGGAAGCACTGGATCACGGCATCGGTGTTTGCCGGAAAAACTATGAGCGATCAGCAGCGAAGGGCCGGTTTACACAGGAGCAGGTCGAACACTACATGGGTCTGATCAGCGGCACCACTTCCTATGACGACCTGGCAGATGCCGATCTGGTGATCGAGGCCGTATTTGAAGACCCGCAGATCAAGTTCGAGGTTTTCACCAAACTCGATGCCGTGTGCAAGCCCGGCGCCATCCTCGCTTCCAATACCTCCTATCAGAACATCGACGAGATCGCTGCGGTTACGTCTCGACCGCAAGACGTGCTGGGTATGCATTTTTTCAGTCCGGCCAACGTGATGAAATTGCTCGAAGTCGTGCGCGGGGAAAAGACGGCCGATGACGTCCTGGCGACGGTGATGAAACTGGCGAAGAAGATTCGTAAAGTCGCCGTTTTGTCACGTGTTTGCTACGGTTTTATCGGCAATCGCATGCTGGGGGGGTATTTTCGTGAGGCCCAGATGCTGTTGCTTGAAGGCGCTACGCCTGTACAGGTCGACAGCGCAATGCAGTCCTTCGGCATGGCGATGGGGCCTCTGGCAGTTGGTGACCTGGCCGGTCTGGATATCGGTTACAAGGCGCGTCGCGCGTTGGCAAACCCACCGACTCACCCGGCCACAAACATAGCCGATCAACTGGTTGAAATGGGGCGCCTGGGACAGAAAACCGGCGCGGGTTATTACCGCTATGACCCGGAAACCCGTAAGCGACTGGCGGACCCGGAAGTGGAAGCAATGATTCGCGCTGAGGCAAAACGCCTCGGAATTGAGCCCCGTAACTTCAGCGATGAGGAAATTGTTGCCCGGGTGATCTACCCGCTGATCAACGAGGGCGCAAGGATACTCGAAGAAGGCGTTGCCCAGCGCGCCAGCGATATCGATATTGTCTATATTTATGGTTACGGCTTCCCCGCACATCGCGGTGGGCCGATGTTCTACGCCGATACGGTGGGCGCCAAAGTGGTCTACGACAAGATTTGCGAGTTCCGCGACACCTTGCGCCCAGACGACTGGCAGCCCGCCCCATTGCTGGAAAAGCTGGCCAAAGAAAACGGGAAATTTAACCTGTAAGAGCCCCCTCGGGGGCGATAGCTCCATTCCGGAGCGCGAAGCGGTATCAGTCCAGTTTAACATCCATTCTGATAAAGCGCATCGATAACAGAACCCGCTCCGCCAGTTCGAATGGGGTCAGAGCACTTTTTCCAGCAAGACCTTGTTCATTGAAAGGTGGCACAGGAAAAAGTGGTCTGACCCCGGCTGTGCGAATGCTTACAGGTTTGTTGGTGGGCCAACGAACATGTCATAGGCGGTATTGTCGGCTTCTGAGAGGTAGCTGTAGCCGGTATCGGCGAGGAAACGCTGGAAGCGTATGTGGTCTTCTTCAGGCACCTGGATGCCCATCAGCACGCGACCGTATTCCGAGCCGTAATTGCGGTAATGAAACAGGCTGACGTTCCAGTCCGTTTTCATCCCTCGCAGGAAATTGAGTAGGGCGCCCGGGCGCTCGGGAAACTCGAAGCGGTACAGGTGCTCATTTTTGACATCCGCTCGCCCACCAACCATATGACGGATATGCAGGCGCGCCATGTCGTTGCTGGAAAGATCAGACACCGGAAAGCCGTGCTCCCGGAGTCTACTCAGTATCTCCTTTTTCTCTGCCAATCCGTCTTTGAGTGCAATGCCGACAAAAAGATGGGCGTTGGAGCGGTCCGCGTAGCGATAAATGAACTCGGTGATACCGCGCTGGCCAATGGTCTCACAAAATTCCAGGAAGCTGCCTGGATGTTCGGGAATGGTGACACCCAGCAGAGCTTCCTGATCTTCACCCACGGCTGCCCGTTCGGCAATATGCCGCAAGCGGGCAAAATTCACATTGGCGCCGGACAAAATCGTGGCGGCACAGCCGGGGGTTTTGTCGGAATTTCCGCTGGGGTTATCCGCGAACCAGCGCTTCATGCCCGCGATGGCCAGGGCGCCGGATGGCTCTGCGATGGCCCGGGTGTCTTCATAGGTATCCTGCACCGCAGCACAAATTTCATCGTTGTCCACGGTAATGATTTAATCCAACAACTGGGAACAGATGGCAAAACTGGTGTCGCCGACCTGTTTCACAGCCACACCCTCGGCGAAATGGCCGACTTCGGGCAATGACACGGGCCTGCCGGCCTGAAACGCCGCCTGCATGGATGCTGATTCTTCGGCTTCCACACCAATCAGCCGGGTGGCCGGGTACAGGTAGCGACTCACCAGGGCCATACCTGCCGCCAGCCCACCACCACCGACCGGTATGAACAGGTAGTCAATGGGAGCGCGGCTTTGGCGGAACAATTCCAGCGCAATGGTTGCCTGGTCGGTAATCACGTCCGGGTCATCGTAGGGATGGACGAAGACCTGGTTGTTCTCTTGGGCCAGTTCCAGGGCGCGTATGCAGGCGGTATCAAGATCATCTCCATGGATGATCACGGTAGCGCCCAGTTTCTTCACTGCATCGATTTTGATATCGGGCGTGATGGCCGGCATGACAATCACCGCATCAATGTCCAGGTGCCGTGCTGCCAGGGCGACGCCCTGGGCGTGGTTTCCGGCCGAGGCGCAGATCACGCCCTGGCGTTTTTGTGCTTCATCCAGTTTCAGCAGCCTGGCGTAAGCGCCTCTCAGCTTGAAGGAGAATACCGCTTGCAGGTCTTCACGCTTGATTAAAACACGGACGCCAAGTCGTTCGGACAGTGCCGGCATATCCTGTAAGGGAGTCTCCTGCACCAGGTCATCCAGCCTGCACTGCATGATCTGCGGGATGTATTTGTCGAACAACAACTTGCGCGACACATCGGTCTGAGCCGGAAAGGCAGCAGGTGGTTGGCTGGATTCTTTCATTCAGAATGTCCTCATTCCGCTACTTTCAACCGGCAGTATTCGCGCTGGAACTGAGTCGCTCGCAAACCGCATCCGTGATTTGAGTGGTGCTGCATGCGCCACCCAGATCCGGGGTCAGTATGCCCTCGTCCCAGCAGCGGTAAATACTGTGCTCCAGGGCCTCGGCCTCGTTGGTGCAATCCAGAGAGTGACGTAACATCATCGCAACGGACAACAGCATGGCGTAGGGGTTGGCCTTGCCTTGACCGGCAATATCCGGGGCCGAACCGTGAATGGGTTCGTACAAGCCGAAGCGGCTTTCGTTAAGGGATGCTGAAGGCAGCAGACCCATTGAGCCGCACAGCATGGACGCCTCATCGGAGAGGATGTCGCCGAACATGTTTTCGGTCAGCATCACATCGAAATCAGCAGGTCGGGTCAACAGGTGCATGGCAGCGGAATCGACCAGCAGGTTCTCCAGGCTGACATCCGGGAATTCGTCTTCCAGCACCTGGCTGACCACTTCACGCCAGAGGCGGGAGGTTTCCAGCACATTGGCTTTGTCCACCATGGTGATCCGGCCTTTGCGCTGGCGGGCCAGGTCACCGGCAGCACGCGTGATCCGTTCGATTTCACTGCGGGTATAACGACACACGTCTTCCGCCTGGTCAGCCTCACGCCATTTTTTACCGAAGTAAATACCACCGGTCAGTTCCCTGACCATCATCAGGTCCACGCCCGCCAGGCGTTCCGGCCGGAGTGGAGAAAATGCGTGCAGGGTAGGGTGGGTTACGATGGGCCGGAGGTTACAGAACAGATTGAATGTGGAACGAATCTTCAGCAGGCCAAACTCGGGGCGCTGTTCTGCCGGGTTGGTGTCCCATTTTGGCCCGCCCACAGCACCCAGCAGGGCGGCATCTGCCGATTTACAGGCATCAATCGTGGCCTGGGGTAACGGATTGCCGGTGGCATCAACAGCGGCGCCGCCAATGAGTTGTTCATCCAGTTCAATCGAGAGATTGAAGCAGGCATCCATCAGCGCAAGCACCTGGCGGGCGGACTGATAGACCTCGGGGCCGACACCGTCACCCGGAAGGCCGGCGACCCGGAAGGTTTTGGCACTTCTACTTGTTGTACTTTTGTTCATGTGCGCTGATTTCCTGTTCGTTTTGCAGGATGAAGTCCAGTTGGTCGATTCCACGTGTCAGGCAGAATGCGGAGAAAGCGTCCAGCGGGAATTGGATGGTCCCGTAATTTTCGACCGTCAGTTGCCGCCGGGCGATGTCAATACGAACTGCGCTGTCCGGATGGGCGTGCAGATATTCGACAAGTTGCTCTTCGACTGTGACCGGTATGAGGCCATTTTTGAGGGAATTGTTGCAGAAAATGTCTGCAAAACGACTGCTGATGACTGCCCGGATACCGTAATCAAGCAGCGCCCAGGGTGCGTGTTCCCGCGAGGATCCACAGCCGAAATTACTGCCCACGACCAGCACCTGCTGGCGGTCCGGGTGATGATCACGTAGCGGATTGTTTTCCTTTGCCGTACCGTCTTCATTGAAACGCCAGGCATAAAAACAGAACTCACCCAGTCCTTCACGGTTGGTCGTGGTCAGAAACTGGGCCGGTATGATCTGGTCGGTGTCAATATTATCCAGCGGTATATTGTACGTACGCGAACGGAATTCAGTATTTAAATTATTGGCTTGCTCAGTCACTGCCGGCCTCCAGGAACTGTTGTGCGCTACTCACCCTGCCGGTAATGGCGCAGGCTGCCGCTGTCAGCGGGCTGGCCAGGATGGTGCGGCTTAGTGGACCCTGGCGGCCCTTGAAATTCCGGTTGCTGGTACTGACGACCAGTTCACCCGGGGCGGCAATATCTCCGTTCATGCCGATGCACATGGAGCAGCCCGGTTCGCGCCACTGGGCGCCGGCGTCGATAAAAATACGGTCCAGTCCGTCGGCTTCGGCAGCCCTGCGAACCTCCTCGGAACCGGGCACCACCAGGGCACGCAGGCCGTGCGCCACTTTGCGGTTTTTCATGATACCGGCGGCTGCACGTAAATCACTGAGCCGCGAATTGGTGCAACTGCCGATAAAAACAACATCTACAGATTCGTCCGCCAGTGTTTGTCCCGCCTTGAAGCCCATGTATTCAAGTGCAGCGGCGATGGATTCATTGGTATCGCCTGACGGGATCGCCTCATCGACCGCCACTACCATGCCAGGATGGGTGCCGTAGGTGACCGAAGGCCGGATGGCGGTGGCATCAATGTCCACCTGCGCACCGTATGTCGCCCCCGCATCTGTTTTCAGGGTTTTCCAGTCGGCTACGGCTGTATCCCAGGCTTCGCCCTGCGGGGACAGTGGTCTCCCGGCCAGGTAGTCAAACGTGACTTCGTCCGGTGCAACCATGCCTGCGCGTGCTCCGCACTCAATGGACATATTGCACAGGGTCATGCGGCTGTCCATATCCATGGCCCGGACGGTAGAGCCGTAGTACTCGATCACCGAACCGGTGCCGCCGTCTACACCGATTGTCCCGATGATGTGCAGGATCACGTCCTTGGCGGTCACGCCCGGTGCGAGTTCACCCTCGATGCGAATGCCCAGGGTATTCGGTTTGCTCTGCAGCAGGCACTGGCTGGCCAGCACGTGCCCGACTTCGGTTGTGCCGATGCCGAATGCCAGGGCGCCGAAAGCACCGTGCGTACTGGTGTGGCTGTCACCACAAACGATGGTCATGCCGGGCTGGGTTGCGCCCAGTTCCGGGCCCATCACGTGAATGATGCCACGGTTGGGGCTGTCCCAGCCATGCAGGACGATGCCGTGTTTGGCGCAGTTGCGTTGCACGGTTTCCACCTGGTCGCGCGCCTGTTCGGTCACGTAGTGATGCCGGCCCTCGGCATCGGGCGCTGAAGTCGGTGTGGAGTGATCAATGGTGGCCAGGCAACGGTCCGGCCGGCGCACACTCAAGCCCCGCTTTTTCAGTTCAGCAAAAGCCTGGGGCGTGGTGACTTCGTGCAACAGGTGCAGATCGATATAAAGAATGGCCGGTGTTTCGGCAGATTCTTCCCGGACCAGGTGGCGCTGCCACACCTTTTCGAACAGCGTTGAATCAGACGGCGACTGCTGCGGCATCCGTCACCTCCCGTTTTTCCAGCTTTTCATTCATTTTGTATTCCGTTGCCGACTCAGATCGCCGCAGTAATCCGGGACTCTGAAATCTCTTTGCCCTGGTGTTGGTGGTGCCGGTTCATGATGCTGACCATGGCCTGGGCCGATGCTTCTACGATATCGGTGGAGACACCGGTGCCCTGATAGCGACTGGGACCAATGGTGGCGCGCACCGTGGCGCGGCCCTGGGCATCACTGCCGCTGGAGACCGCGCTGACCTGGAATTCTTCCACGTGCAGTTCATCATCAATGATTTTCCTGATGGCGTTCACAATGGCATTGACCGGCCCGTCGCCCCGACCGCTGTAGATACGCGGCGCCCCACCGTCGAAGCGCATTTTCAGGCTGGCCTCAGCGCACTGGTCGCTTTGCTCGACTTCGGTGTGAATAGAGATTGCATCCAGGTGCCAGGGGCCGCTGTGCTGTGTTCCCAGTACCAGCGCTTCAATGTCTTCATCGTAGACACTCTTTTTGCGGTCCGCCAATTGTTTGAACCGAACGAAAAGCTGTTCCATCTCTTCCTTGCCAATGGAAAATCCGAGGATCTCCAGGCGGTTATTGAAAGCGTGGCGGCCGCTGTGTTTGCCCAGTACCAGTGTGTTTTCAGGCACACCGACCGTTTCCGGTCTCATAATCTCGTAGGTTTCCGCGTGCTTGAGGATGCCGTCCTGGTGGATGCCTGCCTCGTGGGCGAAGGCATTGCGCCCGACGATGGCTTTGTTGGGTTGTACGCTGGAACCGGTCACAGCCGATACGACGCGACTGGCCGGGTACAGTTTCGTGGTATCGATGCCGGTTCTCAGTTTGTAGCGGTCATGCCGCGTGCGCAAGGCCATCACGACCTCTTCCAGTGAGCAGTTGCCGGCGCGCTCGCCGATGCCGTTAATGGTGCACTCGACCTGGCGTGCGCCGCCCTCAATGGCGCCCAGGCTGTTGGCCACAGCCAGGCCCAGGTCGTTGTGGCAGTGACAGCTCAGGATGACCGAATCCGCTTTGACCAGGTGGTCGCTGAGGTGCTGGTATTGCTGGCGGATCTCGCTGGGTGTGACATAGCCCACGGTATCCGGAACATTCAGCACACGGGCCCCGGCGTCGATTGTTGCCTGGAAGTATTCCACCAGGTAGTCCATTTCCGTGCGTCCTGCATCTTCGGCGGTGATTTCAACGTCATCAAAAAATTGCAGGCCGTACTCGATCGCCCCGGTGGCTTCATCGATAATTTGTTGCTTGCTCATCTTGAGCTTGAATTCACGGTGGATGGGGCTGGTGGCGATGAAGATATGTAAGCGCCCCTTGTTGGCCGTCTCCAGGGCCCGCGCAACGGCATCAATATCGCCCCGGCGTGTGCGCGACAGGCCACAGATGGTGGCATTGAGACCCAGTTCACCCACGGCTTTCACAGACTCGAAGTCACCATCAGATGCGGCCGGGAATCCGGCCTCTATGACGTCAACACCGAGATCTTCCAGGGTTCGCGCCACTTGCAGTTTCTCCTGCATGTTCATGGAACAGCCTGGTGACTGTTCGCCATCGCGCAGGGTGGTGTCAAAAATATGTACGTAGTCAGCCATGAGTGGCTCTCCTTAACTTAGTCGCTGTTGATCCAGCTCATCTGTGCGCGCAGGGCAGCGCCCACTTTCTCGATGGGTTGATCCAGGTCTTCCTGTTCCATGCGGCGGAAGTTCGTTAGTCCGGATTCATACTCCTCGGCCCATTCCTGGGCAAACTTTCCGCTGGTTATGTCGTCGAGAACTTCCTTCATGCGTTGCCTGGTTTCAGCGTTGATGATCCGCGGGCCGCTGACGAAATCACCGTACTGGGCGGTTTCACTGATGAACTTGTTCATCTTGGCCAGGCCGCCTTCAAACAGCAGGTCAACGATCAGTTTTAACTCGTGCATGCATTCAAAATAAGCCACTTCAGGCTGATAGCCGGCATCAACCAGGGTCTGGAATCCCTGCACCACCAGTTCCGTTGCACCACCACACAACACGGCCTGCTCACCAAACAGATCCGTCTCGGTCTCTTCCTTGAAAGTGGTTGTGATAACGCCGCCGCGGGTACCGCCGATGCCATGGGCATAAGCCAGCGTGCGGTCAAAGGCCTCGCCGGAAGCATCCTGCTCAACGGCCATCAGGCTGGGCACGCCTTTGCCCTCCTGGTACTGGCGACGAACCAGATCGCCAGGGCCCTTGGGCGCCACCATCACCACGTCCATGGAGTCCGGCACGGTGATGCGCCCGAAGTGGATGTTGAAGCCGTGTGCGAACAGGATAGATGCACCGTCTTTTGCATTGGGCTTGATGTCTTCCTCGAATACCTTCTTCTGCACCATATCGGGTAGCAGGATGGCGATCAGGTCGCCCTGTGCTGCGGCTTGTGCCGGCGTGGTAACCGCCAGTCCGTCTGCCGTCGCCTGTGTCCACGAAGGGCCGCCTTCGCGTACGCCGACTACCACGTTGACGCCGCTTTCATGCAGGTTGTTGGAATGTGCGCGGCCCTGGCTGCCGTAGCCGATCACAGCAACGGTTTTGCCCTCAAGGGGGCTGAGGCTCGCGTCTTTTTCGAAATACATGGTCATGGTGCATTTACTCCTGGGTTTCTGATTCGTTTGTTTGGTCATTCATTAATGGAGGGAAAGAGGTAACGGCGCCTTCCGAGGCGGAAGACACCATGTAGGCGTATTTGGCCAGCGCGCCTGATGTGTAAGCTGGTTTTCGCGGTTGCCATTCGCAGCGGCGGGATTCGAGGTCTGCATCGGTATCGATCACCCGTTTGTCTACATCGATAGTAATCATATCGCCTTCGCGAAGCAGTGCAATGGGTCCGCCGTTGGCGGCTTCCGGTGCGATATGGCCAATGACAAAGCCATAGCTGGCGCCGCTGAAGCGCCCATCGGTCATTAAGGCGACATCGTCACCCAGACCCTGGCCAACCAGTGCAGCGGTTACCGCCAGCATCTCGCGCATGCCCGGGCCGCCGCGTGGGCCTTCGTTACGGATCACGATGACATCGCCCTTGTTGATTTCGCGGTTCTGGACCGCCTGGAAACATTCTTCCTCGCTCTCGTAAACCCGCGCCGGGCCGCTGAAAGAGAACTCGCCGTGGCCGGCCAATTTGGCGACGCAGCCTTCGGGGGCAATGTTGCCGTAGAGTATGCCAAAGCCGCCGCGCATCTCCAGCGGCCGATCAAATGGAACAACGACTTGCTGCCCCGGACTTTCTTCGGCTTGCGCAGCTTCCTCGAACAGGCTTTTGCCGCTGACGGTGGGAGCGTTCACCATACGGCCTGCTTCCCGCAGCTTTTCAATCACCAGGCGGGTGCCGCCGGCCAGGAACAGGTCGGGAGCCATAAAGCGGCCGGCCGGTTTCAGGTCAGCGATAATCGGTGTGCTGCGTGATATTTGATCGAATTCGTCGATGTTGAACTCGACACCGGCTTCCCTGGCGATGGCCAGCAGGTGCAGCACGGCATTGGTGGACCCGGCGGTTGCAGTCACCACTGTGGCGGCATTGCGCAGTGAGTCGAGCGTGATCATCCGGCGCGCACTCTGCCCGTCCTTGACCTGTTGCACCAGTATTTTACCGCAGGCATACATGGCTTCTGCCTTGTCCGGATGAACAGCCGGAATGTCGTTCACGCCCATGGGCGACAAGCCCAGCGTGGTGAGCACCTGGGCCATGGTATTGGCGGTAAATTGCCCACCGCAGGCACCGGCGCCGGGGCAGGCGCTACTTTCAACGGCCTTGAGTTCCTCATCGTCGATCTTGTCGGCAGCACGGGCGCCCACGGCCTCGAAAACTTCCTGGATGGTAATGGGGATGCCCTTGTGCACGCCAGGCATGATGGATCCGCCGTAGATCACCATGCCGGGAATATCAAGACGGGCCAGGGCCATGGCCCCGGCCGGGATGGTCTTGTCGCAGCCCACCAGCGTGACCACTCCGTCCAGGCAATGGCCGCGGGTAGCCAGTTCAATGGAGTCGGTGACCACTTCGCGGGACATCAGGGAGCATTTCATACCCTCCGAGCCCATCGAAATGCCATCGGTGACGACAATACTACCAAACTCGACCGGGGTGCCACCGGCATCCCTGATCCCTTCTTTCAATGGCCTGGCCAGGTCACGCAAATGCATATTGCATGGCGTGACGTCCGACCAGGTATTCACGACGGCTATCATGGGCTGTGCTATCTGCTTGTCATTCAGCCCGGTTGCACGAAGCATGGCGCGGGCCGGCGCCCGATCCGTTCCTTTTTTGATTTGGTCACTACGCATTATTTCTATCCCAGGGTGTTTGGTTCAAAATTCTAAAAAAAAACCCGCAATCCTTGTCGCGGGTTTTTCAGCTTGTTTGTTGTGTTGCCTCAGCCTGTGCCCGCACCTCTTCCAATAATAAGAAGCACAATAAGAGAAGCTAGAATGAGGTTTTGGCTATCCACATTCAGCATACGCGCGGGCAAGGCACCGAAAATCTGGTGGGAAAGCTGGACTACATTGACGTTGCGCGCATGCATACATCGGATAGAAACATAGCGAATTTTTGAAGTCAACAACTTTTTTTTATAGGGGGTGGGTATGCAATCGAAAGGCTCTGGAATAATCGCATAAATACACTCGCGGTATCTACTAATCAACGGGTAAACCGGTTGGCTTCGTTACCATAAAACACAAGGTCGTTTTTCACCCTTGATGACCTGGCTGTTGTTCAATTCACAGCCCCTACCGCAGATGGAATCAGCCCCCCTGGCTGAGTAGCGTGATACCCGCGACCACAAGCAGTGCGCCAGTCGCGCGGCCAATTACGGGGCCACCGGGGGCTGCCTTTTCCACCAGCACGAAAAGGGCGATTGCCGCCACCCACAGCAGGTTCATGACACCGACGACGAACAGCAGCGCCATCAGGGACCAGCAGCAGCCGAGACAGTATGTGCCGTGTTTAAGCCCCATAACGAAGGCGCCACCGGTGCCCTCGCGCCAGTCGGACATCAGGAACTCAAACGGCGCCCGGCAGTGCGCCAGGCATGCGTGTTTGAGCGGTGTCCATTGAAACACCCCGGCGGCGATTAGCAGCGTGCCGCCCAGGATATGATTGGTGCTGACCATCATTGGCGACAGCAGCGCGGCAGAATGCAAACCCCACTGCGCCAGCGTGGCAAACACGCTAAACAGGGTCCAGACAAGCAGGTAAGCGGCCAGGAATATGCCGGTGGCGACATGGGGCCGATCCTGCTGGCGCCGCTTGCGGTTGATGGTGGCAAACAGCAGGATCATCGGCGCTGCGGAAGGCACCATCATTGCCACCATCATGATCGACCACATGACGAAGGTTAGTAACAACTCGACGGGCCCCCATGCCTGCATCCGGGGCATGGCCTGGTCCATGGCCATTTCCATTGGGCGCATGGCCCAGGCGAGGTAGAGCATATAAGCCCAGGCCAACGCGGTTACCCCGGCCATGCCGGTCAGGATCACTGCCCGGTCCTGTTTCAACAAGGTTTCGAGCGGACGCTCAAGCAATGAGGTTACCTCCGGTCAATCCATGTTCGGGTGAACCACTGCCGTGGTTCAGTGCTGGATAACTCCGGTCGGAGTATGCTCGACGTAGCTCATGGAACTGTGGGAGTTGGGCCAATCGTACTTGATCGCACCGGTTCCCTTATTGACGGTGGCGCTGGCGATTTCGGCAAGGCCGTACTCAAATGGCTCAGGGATACTCACCTGGACCCGATACTCATCACCGGTCACCGGATTGAGAATCGGTTCACTGACGGTCTCGAAAACACCGGCTGCAGCGAAGCGGGCCCTGCGCTTTTCGAGGTCGAATTCAAACTCCATCGGCACGAATTGCGGTTCCAGCACCTCACTGACGATCATGCTGACGATATGCAAAAAGGTGCCATCGTTTTGCTCCAGCCCGCTCAGGATCGTGAGAAGCGCCGCACGCTGTTGCTCATCTGCGCGCTCATCGATAACCGGCTGCAAAGTGCCGTTGCCTTCATGCAGCGCGCCGGGCCAGTGATAGACAGCAGCCCAGTGGAGACCGCTCAAATCCACGTCACCAAAATGTCCAGACTCGATTCTCATCCCGACCATGCCCGCGCAATGCCCGTGTGTTGGCCTCGCGTTGAAATCGCAGGGGCAGCCATAGGCGCAGTTGCAGTTTTTCAACCACTGTCCCTTCATACTCCAGTCCTGATGTGTCATACGAACCTCCATTCATTAATTGCCAGGGCGGTAAAGAGGGACAAGCGCAGCATATCTGTGTATATCAATACACAGCCCATCCGGGTTGTTACCTTTTCAATCACAAAAAGTATAGGAGAAGATTTTCTGTTTCACCACATGACGACCCGGGAAATCGTAGCCACTTTCAAAGATAATGTATGATGCGGATGTCTCAGCTACGCACATTTCCAAAGTCACGGACGCAGTAATTGAGCAAGTCGTTGAATGACAATCCCGGCCCCTGGATGCAGTCTATCCCATCGTTTACCTGGACCGTCTGGTGGTCAAAATCCGCCAGGATCGGCGAGAGATCAACCAGTCCCTTTACCTGGCTATGGGTATCAATCTGGAGGGCCACAAGGAATTACTGGGCATGTGGCTGTCGGAAAATGAGGGCGCCAAATTCTGGCTCAACGTACTGACAGAGCTTCAGAACCGGGGCGTGAAGGTGCCTGTGTTGATGGCTTGAAGGGCTTTCCCAACGCGATCAACACCGTCTATCTCGAGACCCATATCCAGCTCTGTATCGTCCACATGGTGCGCAACACCATCACATCAAATACGTGCCCTGGAAAGACTACAAGCCAGTCACGAGCGACGTGAGGCGGATTTACCAGGCCGTCACTGAAGAAGAAGCTCTGTTGGCACTGGATGCTTTTTCTGAGTGCTGGGACGATAAATGTCCCCAAATCAGTCGTTCCTGGCGTGCCCACTGGGATAATTTCAACACCTTGGGTAGTGTAATCCGCAAGGTGATCAGAAAGCGTATTATTTCCGACCGATGACTCAGCGAAAAAAGTGATCTAATCCCAGGTGTACTGCTATATCAGATACACGCCAAAGGCTTTCAATGGGTTTGGGAGTAGCCTGATTTGAAGGTTCCGTCATTCGCCAACACTCTCTAAATCTCAATGTTTATGATTAACTTCGTGGAGACTCGCTCGTTGCCACCTAAACTTGAAATTTCGATTGAATTAATGCCCTTTTCAAATTTCTTCACCAAGGTCTTGATCTTGATCTGGGCATTGACCACTGCTTCATCGTCCTCGACGGTTTCAGAAATGTTTTTCAGTTTTATGGGTTTAATAGCCTCAGAGTTTATGCGGTCAATTACAAATTTCCGCGAGGCATCTACTGGAACTGTGATTTCAAACTCAAAATACTTTGGCTTCTCTTGCTCATCCAGCCTGTCATACAGAAGCTCAGCTTCAATCTCTGAGTCGAGAAATGATAAGTTGATTATCCTGGCAGCGGATGTATCTCCAACGTCAATCTGCCAACTCCTGTCAACATAAGCGTCAAACACAGTTCCTGCTGGGAGCTCGGCGGCTGTGCCCGGAATAAAGATTGGAAGAATGAACAGAACCCCAAGAGTAATGGATAAAGCCATGCGGCTTTTTCCTTCTTTGTGATAGCCACCGCTCAACTGAATAGTCTGACCATCGGTGCTCTCTGTCTCGTAAGCCCCAACAGTCATTGTCCCTTTGACACCTGCGATGCTCCTGTGTTTTACCTGGTCAACTTTCGCAATTACTGGAGTGCCGGCTGCAATCAGTATGCGACCATCGACAACTACATCGCGCCAAACCGACGACCTGACAAGTTGACCTTGTTGAACTCTGTCGCCTTTAGCAATGAGTTCTTGCTTGGTTTCCACGTAGACCCGGGTATCGGTGGGCAGTCGAACCATGCTGGCATAAACCTGCCCCTGGAAGAGAATACAAGCAGTTATGATGTACGATGCAATACGGGTGATTTTTGAGTCGTTCACTGAACTTCTCCTCACGGCAGGCATTGGTGTTATGACCATTGGGAATTTTTCGCAAGCTCATTGACTGTAACAGAGGGAAGCATAATTACAATTTGGTACTTGTTGATGCATGATTTCACTACTGTCCCGTTAAAGTTAAAACTGAGTGCTCTAAGCATATGTACATAAAAGAAAAGTAGCCATTTTATAGGTGTTACCGACTTGAACCGTTACCTACTCGCCAGACATGATTCCCCCTGGATTTCCATGGGGACAG
>JAJRRA010000069.1 GCA_024279945.1 Gammaproteobacteria bacterium | reverse complement strand
CGGGTGCCGGTACGAGCAGGAACTTCTGCACGATTCGTAACTATCCGGATCCGGCCACTTACACCGTCAACAAGGAATGGGTTGTTCTTGGCTCCGGAGGCGACCTCGTTGAACAATTGGCCAGGATCAAGATTTGGTGTGATGCAGAAATTCCAGGGGGTATACAATCGGGCCAACGCTGGTACAGAATTTTTGAGGAAGTGGGTGATTTCAGTCCTTCTGTGACCATCGTACCTGACTACCCAAGTTCTAACTGCTGGGCCGAAGAAAGAATCTTCAGCGATGCGGTTGAAAGCCAAAACGATTGTGATGGCGCGGCGCTGGTCGCTGGTGGCAGTGCCAGTTGCGACATTGTCAACACCGTGTTCTATGAAGGCATTCCGACCCTGAACCGGTATGGCCTGGCCCTGTTGGCCCTGCTGATGCTTGGTATCGGTGTTGTCGGGTTCAGGCGTTAGGCCGGAACCGGAAGGATTAACGATGGAAGATTTCGCTGTTCCCGATGAACGGGAATTTGAACGGCTGGTGGAGAAACTGGCCTCCCGGCTGAAAATAAATGGTTGGAGCATGGCAACAGCCGAGTCCTGCACCGGCGGCTGGATCGCCAAGTGCTGCACCGACCTGGCCGGGAGCTCGGCCTGGTTTGAACGTGGATTTGTCACTTATAGCAACCGGGCCAAGTATGAGTTGCTCGGAGTGAAACGGAGTACGCTGGAAGAACACGGTGCAGTCAGCGAGGCAACAGCCGTTCAGATGGCGGTAGGCGCCCATCGCCATGCCGGGGTTGATGCAGCCGTGGCAGTGACGGGAGTGGCCGGCCCTGATGGAGGCACACCGGACAAGCCTGTGGGTACCGTGTGGTTTGCCTGGTCGCTGGAGGGGCGTCCCGTCAGCAGTGAAGTCATGTGGTTTCGGGGTGATCGTGATGCAGTGCGCCGGCAGACAGTCGCGCACGCACTGAACCGGCTGCTGGACTTGATCAAAGCGGGTGTGTAAGAGCGCCCTTGGGCGCGACCGGCTTTTCCCTTACTATCAACCCTGTCGGCCGCAAGCGGCCTCTTACATGATCACATGACGAAAAGACACCGATTGTTTTTTGCCCTGGAGCCCGATGAAAAAAACCGGTGCGAGATCCATGCCGTGCAGAATCACTTGGCCTGCACGGGACGCCGGGTTCCCCCGGAACAGTTTCACATTACTCTGGCTTTTCTTGGTATGCAGCCGGCGGAGATAATCCCCGAGGTATCAGCCATCGCTGCGGACTTGCCCTTCAACCCCTGCAGCCTGGTGCTGGACCGGATCGGCAGGTTCCGTCGTGCCGGTGTGCTGTGGATCGGCTCCATGGCCATTCCGCCTGCGCTGCAGGATTTTCACCGCGCCTTGCTGGATGAGTTGGAAAAAGCCGGTATCGGCCATGACCGCAAAGCGTGGCAACCGCACCTCACGCTTTATCGCCGTTTGCGAGACCGCTCGTTGGTAATGGATACCGTGGAAGTGCACTGGCGGCTGAATCATTTCAGCCTGATCGAGAGTGTCAACATCAAGGGTGGCGTTGAATATCATCGCCTGGGGCACTGGAAAAGCAGTACCCCGGTCAGTTAACCCGGTACCGTGCAGGAAAGATTTATCGGCTGTAGCAGCGGTGTTGAGCGAATCAATTAAAGCAGGCTGATCCAGCTCAGGTATCGCAATGAAAGTCGCGAGCTATTTCCGCTTTGCTGATGTCGGTGTGCAGCTATTCAGATCCATTTGCCTCGTATATTTTCGATATGATTTCCAGGCATTCCACAATCCTGAAGAAGGCGTCACTGGGCTTTTTTTCAGTAGACAGGTAGTGGTAAGAAGTATAGATTAATAGACATGCGTCCCTTGTGCTTGAATTTGCACAAAATTATTAAAAGGTAAACTTACTGACAACGCATTGAATAGATTGATAATATTACGGACAAGTAGCGGAAATACATAGAGTCTGTCGCTACACCGGGCAATGTCCAAGGCTAAGTCGTTGTGATGGAACGCACTGCTTTTTTATTGGAATTGCCGGATAGAATTATGTTCATAGATAACTTGACAGATCTCAGCTTGGCCGTCAGTGGTCATTACAATCTGCAATTGGTGTTGATTTCACTCGTAGCCGCGAGCCTGGCGGCCGGCATTGCTTTCCTCATGTCAGGCCAACTGAACAGTGGGAATACACCCGCTGCATGGATTTGGCGCAGTTGGTGCCTGTTCGGAGCCCTGGTGATGGGTGGCGGAATCTGGTCCATGCACCTGGTCAATGTGCTCGCAATGAACCTTCCAGTGCCATTCAGCCTGGATATATCCACTACCCTGCTCTCCGTCGTTCCAGTCGTTGTAGCTGCAGGTTTTGTCTTGAAAATCGACTGCGGTTCCGAGTTGCCTCAATCCCGCCAATGGGTCGCTGCAACCGTGCTGGGTACCGGTATTGTGGGAATGCATTACAGTGCCATGACTGCAATGCGTGTAAATGCCACCATCAGCTACGATGCTGCAGGGTTTGTAATTTCTTTAGCAGCGGCTGTAGTACTTTATTTTCTGGCACTTAAAATTAAGTGGAAAACTGAGCATATCAGGGACCGGAAGGGCTTCAAAGGCTTACCCGTGATGGCAGTTTCACTGTTAATGGGTATCGCGATTGTCGCCATTCATTATATCGCGATGAGTTTTACCCGCTTCCTCCCGGCACCGGAAAAACAAGTTGTCCTGGAATGGCAGTGGATGACGCCCGAACAGCTTGGCTGGGTACTGGTGGGTATCGGTCTTTTTGTTTCCCTGATGGCGTTTGCATTTATCCATGTAATCTACCGGCTTGAACTGGCTACCCTGGTCGCAGACAGCGCCGACTATACAAAGGAAATCATTAACAAATCCAACGATGGAATCATTACAACGGATACCCGAGGCCATATCAGGAGTTTCAACGAATCCGCTGAAAAGCTTTTTGGTTACAGTGCTGACTATGTGATGGGTAAGCATTGCCTGTTGCTTCTTCCTGAGGCTGCACATAATTCGTATGCCAATCTCCTGTCCAACTCGGATCCCGACCTGCCGCAACTCATCAACCGCACTCATGAGATGCAGTTTTGTAAATCCAACGGCATTGAATTTCCTGCTGAACTCACCATTTCTCCCGCCAGGGAAAATAGCAGGCTGGTGTTTATCGGCGTAATCAAAGACATCAGTGAGCGTAAACGGCTGGAGATGGAAAAACAGAAATCCCAGGAGAAACTGGAGTTTCTGATAACCGCCAGTCCGGTGGTGATCTACACCCGGAGCGTGACCGGTAGCCTGCCAATCACGTACGTGAGTCCAAATGTTCAAAAATATATGGGATACCTGCCTGGAGACATAACGGATAGAGGCAACTTCTGGCTCGACCTCATCCATCCGGAAGATCGTGAACTGGCTCTGCCGGATATCAAAATGCTGCATGAAAACAGCAAGGAACATATTGATTACCGTTTGCGGCTTGCGGATGGTCACTATCGCTGGATATCGGATACCCGAACCCTGGTATGCGATGAAAACGAAAAACCCACCGTAATTACCGGCAGTTGGACCGATATACATGATAAGAAAATTGCAGAACTGAATCTGGCGCTAAACGAAGAGCGCCTGAATATCTGCCTGGAACAGGCCAATATGGCAACCTGGGACTGGGTTATCGCCACCGGAGAGGTGATCTGGTCCGAGGGCATGTTGGAGAAACTGGGGCTGCCACCAGGAACTGAAGCAAATTTTGATAATGTCATCAAGGCCGTGCATCCGGAGGATGCCAGGGATGTCAAGAGCGCGTTCAAACACAGCCTGGTCAGTGGTGATGAGTTCAATCTTGAGTACCGGGTAGTGTGGCCGGATCGCAGTATCCACTGGCTGCATTCGGTGGGTGGCCTGATTAACGATGAAGAGGGAAATCCGATACGCATGGTGGGTGTGCTTTATGCAATAACAGAGCAAAAAAAACTGCGCTTGGCAGTGCAATCACAGCAACAGGAACAGCAACAGGAAACGGCATGACCATGCCGGATGATGCCAAGGGTGTCAAGAACCGGTGGACGTCAAAACAACGGCACGTGAAGAGTGGCCCACTGACACTGGAGAATGATTTTTAGAAAGTGCACTCACCAGGTCCGGCTTGCTGAGCGCAAGATGAAGATTGACCAGAACCACCTTTTGCCGATTACCTGCCCGGTCAGCGGCCACCGTCGATGGCGTTCTGATTCTGGCAATGACCGCCAACGTATTTGAAGAAGATCGTCAGGCAACGTTCCCGGTTTTTAAATAAGTCTCAAGCCAAATCATAGAAAGAATGTTGCACCACCCACTTCACACCTTATCGCCGTTTGAGAAACCGCCCGGTGATAATGGAAACCGTGTAGGAAATTCGCCAAAGCGTGAATTGTTAGCTGAAGCAGCGCCCAAGGCTGTGTCATAATATTTAGCAAATAAGGAGAGGAAACGTGGACGACAACCGAAAACAGGCACTGGCAGCAGCACTCACTCAAATTGAACGGCAATTCGGCAAGGGCGCCATCATGCGCATGGGCGACGGCACGGCGTCCCGCGATGTGCCGGTGGTTTCCACCGGGTCGCTGACCCTGGACACCGCGCTGGGTATCGGCGGTCTGCCCCGGGGCCGGGTGGTCGAGATTTATGGCCCGGAATCCAGTGGTAAAACCACGCTCACGCTGCATGCAATCGCCGAATGTCAAAAAGCCGGCGGCACCACCGCCTTTGTCGATGCCGAGCATGCCCTGGACCCCGGTTACGCCGAAAAACTGGGTGTGAACATGGAAGACCTGCTGGTTTCCCAGCCCGACACGGGCGAGCAGGCGCTGGAAATCACCGATATGCTGGTTCGCTCCGGCGCCATCGACATGGTGGTTATTGACTCCGTTGCGGCACTGACCCCGAAAGCCGAGATCGAGGGTGATATGGGCGATACCCATGTCGGCCTGCAGGCCAGGTTGATGTCCCAGGCTCTGCGCAAACTCACCAGTAACATCAACCGGTCCAAGTGCATGGTGGTATTCATCAACCAGATTCGCATGAAAATTGGGGTGATGTTCGGCAGTCCGGAAACCACCAGTGGGGGCAATGCCCTGAAGTTCTACGCTTCGGTGCGCCTTGATATCCGCCGCATTGGTGCAATCAAGAAGGGTGATGAGATCGTTGGTAACCAGACTCGCGTGAAAGTGGTTAAAAACAAGATGGCGCCGCCGTTTAAGCAGGCGGAGTTTGAAATCATTTACGGCGAGGGCATCTCGCGAGAGGCGGAACTGATTGAACTGGGCGTGAAATACGGCTTTGTTGATAAAGCGGGCGCCTGGTATAGCTACAACGGTGAGCGCATCGGCCAGGGCAAGGAAAATGTTCGCCAGTTCCTTAAGGCCAATCCGGATATCGCCACTGCCATCGACAAACAGATCCGGGATGAATTGATGCCTGCGGCCAGGGAAAAGGATGCGGCCGAAAGCCCTGTGACTGAATAACATCGGGTACCACGATGCCCTCAAAGACTGAGATGAGGGTCTTTGCCTATCGCCTGTTGGGACGGCGGGAGTACAGCCTGATTGAACTTGGCCGGCGACTTCGACAGAAATGGCCGGAGGCTGAAGGTGTCGAAAACCTTGTCAGGCAACTGGCTGAAGAGAACCTGGTATCCGACCAGCGCTATGCCGAAGCCTATACCCGCTCGCGCATTCAGCGCCATCAGGGGCCACTGAAAATCCGCGCCGCTTTGCGGGCGAAAGCCGTTCCCGATGCTGTTATCGCTTCCGCCATGGAGGCCGAGGCGGGCAACTGGCTGGAACTGGCCCGCGAATGGCTGCAACGACAACACTCAGGTGAACTCAGCTTCAAGGACAAACAAAAATATTACCGCCGCCTGGTCAATCGTGGATTTACCCACGACCAGGCTATGGACGCCTGCAAGAGCGCGTTTAGCCATGAAGAGTAAGAGCCCGCTTGCGGGCGATCGTAACGTTGCCTGTAACCCGTTGGCATTTCCCTTGAAGCTTGCTTTCGGTACACTCCGCTCTCACATCATTAATAGATTGAATCACGGGCACGGAGCTATTAGGCCTTATGGGGACACCACCGGAACCAACAAAAATAAAATCCACCGCAGAAATCCGCCAGGACTTCCTGGATTACTTCGCCGGTAAGGGGCATGAAATTGTGGCCTCCAGTCCACTGGTGCCCGCTAATGACCCAACGCTGCTGTTCACCAATGCCGGGATGGTGCAGTTCAAAGACGTGTTCCTGGGCGCAGAGAAACGGGCCAGTACGCGGGCCGCAAGCTCTCAGCGATGCGTGCGTGCCGGCGGCAAGCACAACGACCTGGACCAGGTCGGTTACACCTCCCGTCACCACACCTTTTTCGAAATGCTGGGCAACTTCAGTTTTGGCGACTATTTCAAGCGCGAAGCCATTGCCTATGCCTGGGAACTGCTGACCGAGGTTTATGGCCTGGAGTCCGAACGCCTGTGGGTGACGGTTTACCAGAGTGATGATGAAGCCTATGGCATCTGGACCGGGGATATTGGCGTTCCCCGGGAACGTGTGATCCGCATCGGCGATAAGCCGGGTGGCGCTAAATTCGAAAGTGACAACTTCTGGTCCATGGGTGATACCGGCCCCTGCGGTCCCTGCACCGAAATCTTTTACGACCATGGCCCGAACGTTGAGGGTGGCCCGCCGGGATCTCCCAACGAAGACGGAGACCGTTACACCGAAATCTGGAACCTGGTATTCATGCAGTTTGACCGCAGCGGCGACGGAGCCATGAACCCGCTGCCCAAACCCTGTGTTGACACCGGCATGGGTCTGGAACGCCTCGCGGCGGTACTGCAGCACAAACACAGCAATTACGAGATCGATCTGTTTCAGGCCCTGACCAAAGCTGCAGCTGAACTTACCGGCTGTGAACATACCGGCAATGCCTCGCTGAATGTCATCGCCGACCACATTCGGGCCTGTTCCTTCCTGATCATTGATGGCGTGCTGCCGTCCCGGGAAGGCCGGGGTTATGTACTAAGACGGATCATTCGCCGGGCGATCCGGCACGGTTATAAGCTGGGGCAGAAGCAGGCTTTTTTCCACAAAATGGTGACGCCATTGCTTGAGCAGATGGGTGATGCCTATCCTGAACTGAAAAAGAAGGCACAGATGATCAGCGACACCCTGCTCGAAGAAGAGCAGCGCTTCGCCCGCACCCTGGACACCGGCATGAGCATCCTGCAGGGCGTAATGGATCAGTCGCAGGGGCAAATTGACGGTGAAACCGCTTTCCTGCTGTACGATACCTACGGCTTCCCGCTGGATCTGACCCAGGACATCGCCCGCGAGAACAATCTCACCGTGGACCAGGTCGGTTTTGACCAGGCCATGGCCCAGCAACAGGAACGTGGCCGCTCGTCCGGGAAATTTGCCCAGCAAGCCCAGGTTTCCAGCGAAGCCATCAAGTCGCTGACCGCCACGCAGTTTCTCGGTTACCAGCAGTTGGAAACCAGTGATGCACAGATCGACGCAATCCTGGTAGATGGCAAAAAAGTGACCGAACTCAAGGCCGGTCAGGAAGCCGTGTTGCTACTGAACAAAACCCCATTTTATGCCGAATCCGGCGGGCAGGTCGGTGATACAGGCCATATCAGCGGTGAGGGCTTTGATTTCGTGGTGGAGGATACCGTCAAGCTGGCCGGTGTTTTTTATGGACACATGGGCACGCTCGCAAGCGGACATATCACAGGCGGAGAAACGGTCCACGCGGTCGTTGATGGCCCACGCCGCCAGGCAATTGTCCTGCACCACTCCGCCACGCACTTGATGCATGCTGCGCTGAAGAAAGTTCTGGGCGATCATGTTGAGCAGCGGGGTTCGCTGGTCTCGCCTGATCACCTCCGCTTCGATTTCACTCACCCGAGGGCTGTAACGGAAGAGGAATTACTGGAAATTGAGCGCCTGGTCAACGAGGTGATTCGTCACAACCCGGATTCGCAGATAGAGGTGATGAGTTTTGATGATGCCCTCAAGACCGGTGCAACGGCCCTGTTTGGGGAAAAATACGGTGACCGGGTGCGGGTCATCCGTTTCGGTGAATTCTCAACTGAGTTGTGTGGCGGCACACACGTTGGCCGGATTGGTGACATTGGCCAGTTCAAGATCGTGGAAGAGTCAGCGATTGCGGCAGGCATCCGCCGCATCACGGGAGTGGCCGGCGAGGTAGCGGTGAAGCAGATCCAAACGCTGGAATCCCAGCTCAGGCAACTGTCCCGTAAGCTCAATATTGCACCGGAAGGGCTCGACAAACGCATTACACAGATGGTGGAGCGAAACCGTTCGCTGGAGAAGGAACTGGAAGAACTCAAATCCAGACTAGCCAGCGCCAGTGGCGATGAACTGGCCGGCCAGGCGGTCGATGTGGGTGACATCAAGGTGCTGGCTGCGCGGCTCGATGGGGTCGACCCACGCTCCCTGCGCGATACGGTAGATCGCCTGAAAAACCGTCTCGGCAAGTCGGTAATCGTCATTGGAAGTAGTGATTCCGGCAAGGTTCGTCTGGCCGCCGGTGTGAGTAAAAATCTGGTTACTAGGGTTCAGGCCGGCAATCTGGTAAACTTCGTCGCACAACAAGTCGGTGGCAAGGGCGGAGGACGCCCGGATTTTGCCCAAGCCGGCGGCTCCCAGCCAGAAAATCTGGATGGGGCACTAACTTCGGTAGCAGGCTGGGTCAGCGAAAATAGCTAACTCCGTTGAATACAAAACGAAGGGACTTGGCGCAACGCCGGTTAATGAGGCCGGTTTTGTTTTTAAATCGTCTCGCGATGGTTTAGGCATAAGCGAAGAATAATTTTTTCGCGGACGCATGACGTGTCTGAGACCAAAGGAAGGTTAATTATGCTCATTTTGACAAGGCGGATTGGGGAAAAACTTGTCATCGGTGACAATGTCACCGTTACAGTTCTGGGCGTGAAAGGTAATCAAATACGTATCGGGATCGATGCACCGCCTGAGGTCCAGGTACACCGGGAAGAAATCTACCAGCGAATTCTTAAAGAACGTGCAGAGGCTTCAGGAAACTCCAGCGGCCACTGAGACAGAAAAAATCTTTACCCGGTAACAATTAGCAAGTATTCTGGCGCCTCGCTGAAAAGCAAGGTGCCTTGGATCTGTTGTGTAAGAGCGCCCTTGGGCGCAAAAGTCGGCCACAAGCGGTCGTTTACAATCGTTGTAAGAGCGCCCTCGGGCGCGACTGCTGTTTTCGGCCGCAAGCGGCCTCTTACAGCATGATTCAAATTATGGAGAGGTGGCCGAGTGGCTGACAAATTCGCCGGGAGCGAATTTGAACGTCGCAGCGAAGCGCAGACGGCCCCGCAGGGGCGGAGGGCAGGATGCCCGGAGTAACGCGCTCCCAGGGGAGTGCAAAGAATTACGTATGATG
>JAJRRA010000068.1 GCA_024279945.1 Gammaproteobacteria bacterium | reverse complement strand
GGTTGCAGCCACCGGATTACCGCTATTACCTCTTGTGGAATGGGTAATGTGTGGTTACCGGAGGGTTCTTTGCACCTGCCGAGCGCCGGTTGAGGGTGTTTTGAATCAAACAGAGGCGTTCTGATATTCTGAGCAAACTCTGACTATGCCCGTTTCCGCTTTGATCCGCTGCCTGATGACAATCAGCAGGATTTGCCGGCCAGCTTGCTGGTGTACTGGTACCGTGATTTCCCCGGCCTCTCCGTTGGTGAAAACTGGCGTTTGGAATTACAGCTAAAACCACCCTGGGGGCGGGTAAATTTCCACGGTGGTGACCGTGAGCGCTGGTTGTTTTCAGAAGAGATTGGTGGTCTGGGCACGGTTCGAAATGGTGAGTTTCTATCCGGCCGCCCCCTCACTAACTACTTCTTTGAAAGTTCACGCAGCCGGGTACGGGACAAAATATCCCGCTTGCTGGATGACGAACGAATGCGCGGGGTTGTGCAGGCGCTGGCGATTGCAGATCGCAGCGGAATGGCGTTCACCGATCGTCAGTTACTCAACGCTACCGGCACATCGCATCTGCTGGCCATATCAGGGCTGCATATTGGCCTGGCGGCCATTGGCGGTGCCTGGCTGACCCGTTTTGGCATGATGGTGTTACCGGTGAGCGTGGTGGCACGCTGGGGATTTGCTGCTTCGCTTGCAGGTGCGTTGCTGGCCGCCTTGAGCTACGCCACTCTGGCGGGCTGGGGAGTGTCTACCCAGAGGGCCGTATTGATGCTGCTTGTGGCAGCTTCTGCTATGGCGCTCAACCGCTCCGTCCATCCCCTCAGGGCATGGATTCTTGCGCTGGCAGCCGTGCTGGTGGTAGATCCTCTTGCACCGCTGGGTTCGGGTAGCTGGTTTTCATTTCTGGCGGTCGCTACGTTGATGCTGCTGTTTGTTCCCCGTTGTGGCCGCATTTCCTGGTGGAAAACCGCGTTGCTGGCCCAGGCCGGCGTCATGGTTGCCCTGTTGCCCCTCACTGTATTCTGGTACCAGTCATTCAGCCCGGTGGGCTTCCTGGCAAACCTGGGGGCTATTCCCTGGGTCAGCCTGGTGGTTGTGCCGCTGACACTTGGGGGCGTTGCATTACTACCGGTTTCGATGACCGTTGCAGGCTGGTTTCTCACATTGGCGGGAAAGGCTTCTTCCGTGCTGTTTCTGTATCTCGAATTCCTTGCACAAATGCAGGGCCCGGTTCCCCAGTTGCCTGCACCGGACATACTGGCAGTGGCGCTGGCGATGCTCGGTGGGATGCTGCTGCTGCTTCCTGCCGGTATCTCCGGGCGTTGGATTGGCCTGTTTCTCATACTGCCCCTGTTTTTGCCTCCGGGTCCGCGCACGGAGCAGGGTTCTCTCCTTATCGAGATGCTGGATGCGGGGCAGGGGACGGCTGTGCTGCTCAGCACTGAGAATCGCACGCTGTTGTATGATTCCGGGCCAGGTGATGGTGCTGAGCAGAATCTGGTCCGTTCGGTCATCAGCCCGGCTCTGGCAAGCCTGGGCCGGAATGCACCCGAGCGAATCATCATCAGTCACGGTGACCTCGACCATGCCGGTGGCCTGGCGACCCTGCTGAAATACTATCCGGAGACGAAACTGCTCGCCCGGCTGCCACAGCAGTCCATTCAAATCGACCGTTGTTATTCCGGTCTCACCTGGCGGTACGATGGATTTGAATTCGAGTTGCTCCACCCTTCAACTGCCTTGCCCTACCTGGGTAACGACAGCTCCTGCGTACTGAGTGTCCGGGGGCAGGGCGCCAGCGTGCTGTTACCGGGTGATATTTCCACAGCAATTGAAAAACGTCTGCTGGACGCGAGACTCATGCCGTATCGAGTGCTGTTGGTACCGCATCACGGCAGCATCACTTCCTCCTCGGCGGAATTCATCTCCCAGCTAAGTCCGCAAGTGTCGATTGCGACTGCATCGCTGGGCAACCGTTTCGGATTCCCGCGGGCGAAAATCCGGCAGCGCTACCTTAATGCCGGCTCGAATTTATGGTCTACAGGCGCCTGCGGCGCGATTCGAATTCACATCACATCCGATGGTGCGGTACGCGCCGAGAGCGCCCGCCGTAAACGCAACAAAATCTGGCGCTGGCCCGCTGCCCGGGAGTGCCCGTAGGCGAAAAGGTTACATCCGGAATAGCCTGATGAAGGTACCGCATGTATCATTCGGGAAGCTTCTTATCAATGGGGTAACTCAGCGTGCTTGAAATCATTATTGCCGGCGGTTGGTTAATGGCGCCGATTATCCTGTGTTCCATACTGGCCCTGACGATTATCGCCGAGCGTCTGTGGGCTTTACGGCGCAGTCAGGTGGTACCTGATGGCGTGGGAAAGCAGGTCGAAGAATGGGCTGCCAGGCATGAACTGGACCGACGTCACATTGAGCAATTGAGGTCAGGTTCGGCACTGGGGCGGGTACTGGCGGCAGCGCTGCTTAACCGCCACCGACCCCGCGAATTGATCAAGGAGGCAGTTGAAGATACCGGCAGGCACGTCGTGTACCGGCTGGAGCGCTTTCTCAATACGCTGGGTACAATTGCCGGAATTTCACCCTTGTTGGGCCTGCTGGGTACGGTCATCGGCATGATCAAGGTTTTCTCGTCCATTCTTGAGCATGGGGTCGGCAATGCCAATATGCTGGCGGGCGGAATTTCAGAGGCTTGGATCACCACGGCGGCCGGGCTCACTGTGGCCATTCCCAGTTTCTTTTTCTACCGCTATTTCAAAGGTCGTGTGGAAGAATATGTGGTGTCAATGGAAGAACAGGCCATTGACCTGATCGAGGCCATTGAGCGCAGCAACGTGGCTCAACTCAGATCGGGTGTGCCGGGTGGGTGACCTGCACAACAGGCGGATTGAGCCTTGAAACTTCAGAATCGCATAAAGGAAGAGCCAACCATCGATCTGACCTCACTGATCGATGTGGTGTTCCTGTTGCTGCTCTTTTTCATGGTCAGCACCACCTTCGACCAGCAGGCACTGATGAAAGTGGACCTTCCCGATGCCAGCGCGGTAGCTGCCCGTGTTGACTTGCCTGAACGCCTGGAATTTGTGATCGATGCCAACGGCGTCATGTTTCTCAACGACCGTCAACTGGTTGACACAGAGGCACGTACGATCAAGGCGGCATTCAGCGAGGCGGTCGGTGACAATCGTGATCTGCCGCTGATACTGAGAGCCGATCGCGAAACGCCCCACCACTTTGTCATCACGGTGATGGATGTGGCTGCCCAACTGGGGTTCAGCAATCTTTCCATCGCCACCAACCGGATGACCGGAAGCGACGAATGACAGAAAAGGGCAACTCAGCGTTCCTTGTCTATAAACGCCTGTGGGCTTACACCAAACGCTATATCTGGATGTTCCTGCTGGGTGTTCTGGGGGTGAGTGTCGATGCCAGCATGCAGGCCGCGTTCGTCAAATTCATGGAGCCGCTGATCGACCGCGTGTTTGTCGGCAAGGATTCAGAATACGGTCTGTGGCTGGCCGGAATAATCTTCCTGGTTGCTATGTTGCGCATTGTAGGTAATTTTGTCGGTGTTTATGGCATGGAGTGGGTCGGCCGGAGAATAATTGCTGACCTGCGTCGAGAGTTGTTCAGTCAGTATGTCAGCCTGCCTGCATCTTATTTTGACCGTCACAGCTCAGGGCAATTGATTTCCAAACTGGCCTACAACAGTGAACAGGTGGCCGATGCGGCAACCCGGTCCGTGATCGCCGCATTCCGCGATATCGTATTGGTGATCATGTTGCTCACCGTCATGTTGACAGCGAACCTCATGCTGTCACTGGTCATGTTGCTGCTGGTGCCCATGATTGGTTTGCTGGTAACGGTAATCAGCCACCGTTTCCGGAAAATCAGCCATCGGATCCAGGATACCATGGGGGATGTGTCGCACGTGACCGAGGAAGCGGTGGTTGGACAGCGTGTGGTCAAGGTATTCCAGGGTCAGGAGGCTGAAAATCAACGCTTTGGGCTGGTCAACGAAAAAACGCGCCGTTTGCATATGAGGATGGTAGTCACCCGTCTGGCCAGTTCCTCCATGGTGCAATTGGCTGCAGGCCTGGCCCTGGTGCTGCTGATGATCGTGGCCACAAGGCCGGGCATGTTGAATGAAATATCAGCAGGTACTTTTACGGTTGTTTTCTGGGCCATGATCGGAACCATTCCACCACTCAAGCGCCTGACCACGGTGCAGGCACAGGTGCAAAAAGGCATTGCGGCTGCTGAAAGCATCTTTGACGTGCTGGATACCGAAGCGGAAATCGCCAGCGGTGAATATTCGGTCAAACGTGTCGAGGGGTTGATCGAGTTTCGCCATGTGAGCTTCATCTATGACTCCAGCAAAGAAGCCGTGCTGGAAGACGTCAGCTTCACTGTAGCCTCCGGCAGCATCACTGCCCTGGTGGGGCATTCAGGCAGTGGCAAAACCACCCTGGCCGGGCTTCTGCCGAGGTTTTATCCCTACAGCAAAGGCCATATCCTGCTGGATGGGCGGGAGTTGTCCAGTTACACGCTTGATAGCCTGCGCAGCCAGATTGCACTGGTCAGCCAGGACATTATTCTGTTCAACGATACCGTGGCGGCAAATATCGCTTACGGCGCCTTGCATGGCGCTTCACCCGAAGCGATCAGAAAAGCAGCCCGGGATGCGCATGCGCTGGAATTTATCGAGCGCCTGCCGGAGCAAATGAATACCATGGTGGGAGAAAGAGGCACGCTTTTGTCTGGCGGTCAAAGGCAGAGGATTGCGATTGCCCGTGCACTGTTGAAGGATGCCCCGATTCTGATTCTGGATGAGGCCACTTCAGCGCTGGACAGTAAATCGGAAAAGGTCATTCAGGAAGCCTTGTCTGAAGTCATGAAACACCGCACCACCCTGGTCATTGCCCATCGGCTGTCTACCATTGAGAACGCTGACCAGATCATTGTGCTGGACAAAGGGCGGATGATCGAATCCGGCAACCACGAGGACCTGTTGCATCGTGATGGAGTCTATGCCCACTTATACCACGCTCAGTTCGGCCAGGAGAATTACGGTGGTCGGGATCGTGCGGGCTGATTTCGAACGCCGCCTGGCCGGTATCTGGTACGGCGATGCGCCGGTCCCGATGTGGCTGAAAAGCCTGGTTCCCTTGTACCGCCTGGCCTGCAGAATTGACCAGTGGTGGAAAACAAAAAGGAAATGCACAGACCTGTCTGCAGCCTGCATTGTGGTGGTGGGAAACATCACCACCGGGGGTAGCGGAAAAACTCCGTTGGTGATCCACCTGTGCCGCCTTTTAACTGAAGCCGGCCTGACGCCCGGAGTTGTCAGCCGTGGATATGGCCGCAAAGAACGGGACTTGCGCCTGGTCAGCCCTGCATCGGACCCCGATGTTGTCGGCGATGAACCCCTGTTGATTGCCCGCCGCACCGGCGTACCGGTTGTGGTGGCGGTAAATCGTTGTGACGCGGTGCGTGCCCTTTTGAAACAAAAGGTCAGTGTGGTTATTTCAGATGACGGCCTGCAACATCATCAACTTCCCAGGTGCATAGAAATATGCGTGATCGACGGCAGCAGGGGCCTGGGCAATGGTTGCCTGCTTCCGGCCGGACCTCTGCGTGAGCCTGCCGAAAGGTTGTCATCGGTTGATCACGTGATCATCAACGGTGAACCGGGCTGCGTGCCGGGAGATATTGATGGGCAAAGCATGTTGCTGGTCCCGGGCAGGTTAAAATCCCTGGTGGATGGAGAGACCTGGCGCCTGTCCCAGTTTACCGGTTGTACGGTTAACGCGATCGCCGGGATCGGTAATCCAGACCGGTTTTTCAAACTGTTGCGGCACAGTGGGCTCAAAGTTATTGAATATGCCTTTCCCGATCATCATGCTTACTCAGAAGTAGATTTTTCCGGGATGGACAAGAATTTTCCGATTATGATGACTGAAAAGGATGCTGTGAAGTGCGGCAAGCTGGGGCTGAAGAATGCCTGGTTTCTGACCGTGGATGCGCACCTGCCGCAGCAGTGGGAACAGTCCCTGCTACGGCAAATCGTCAAGGAAGTTATGCACGGTGCCGAGTAATTTATACAACATCGTGATCCCTGCACGGATGGGATCACACAGGCTGCCGGGCAAGCCCTTACTGGATATTGCAGGGCGGCCATTGATCGAGCACGTTTATCGCCGGGCCTGTTCTGCCGCTGCAGGAAAAGTGGTCATTGCAACGGATGACCGGCGGATTTATGCCGTCGCCAGGGAATTCGGCGCCCAGGTACTGATGACCTCACCCGCACATCCAAGCGGCAGTGACCGCATTACAGAATGTGCTGACCGCCTGGCCTGGGGTGATGATCAGTTGATCGTAAACCTGCAGGGGGACGAGCCGCTGATGCCCGCTGCCTGCCTTGACCAGGTTGCCGCTTTGCTGGCGGCTGATCCGGATGCGGATGTCGCCAGTTTGTACTGGCCAATGGACAGCAGTGAAGAAATCATCAACCCCAGTGTGGTTAAAGTGGTGACCCGGGCCGATGGCCATGCACTCTATTTCAGTCGTTCCGTGCTGCCTTTTCCCAGGCAATGGGACACGCTGGAACATGCTTTGCAGTCGGGCATGAACTGGCATCGGCATGTTGGCCTGTATGCTTACCGTGCCGGAGCCCTGCGGGCATTTACCGCGATGCAGGCGATGCCGTTGGAATCAGCCGAGAAACTGGAACAATTACGCTTTCTCGAGAGTGGCGGAAGAATCCGCATGGCGCAGGCCTGTCAGTTCATACCGACTGGAGTAGACACAGAGCAGGATCTGGAAAGGGTACGAAAGATCATTGAAGAAGAACATTGACACCATCCCGTTGAAGGCAAATGCCTGAACTCTCATCTACGGCCTTCGATGGCAAAGCTTTCGCCGCTAAACTGCCGACCCGGCCCGGCGTCTACCTGATGCGCGACAGCGATGGCGCCGTGCTGTACGTTGGCAAAGCCCTCAATTTACGTAAGCGGGTGGCCAGTTACTTTGACGCCAGGCCAAAAATTGAACGGACTATGCGCATGATTACCCGGGTGTCGGATGTTGAAATCAGCCTGACCCGCACCGAAGGTGAAGCCCTGCTGCTTGAAAACGAGTGGATCAAGTCTCTCAAGCCCCGTTACAACATCCTGTTACGTGATGACAAATCCTATCCCTGGATTGTAATGAGCACCGGCCATGAATTCCCGCAAATTGCATTCCATCGTGGAGCCCGGGATAAACGAAAGAGCTATTTTGGACCCTATCCCTCGGCCGGATCCGTGCGTGAGAGCATCAACCTGATCCAGAAACTTTTTCGCATTCGCAATTGTGAAGACAGCTACTTCTCTCACCGCAACCGGCCTTGCCTGCAGCACCAGATCAAGCGTTGCACCGCGCCCTGTGTCGGCCGGGTCAAACAGTCGGATTATGCCGCACAGGTGGATGACGCCATCCTGTTTCTGCAGGGTAAAAACCAGAAAGTCATGACCCGCCTGATTACGCGCATGGAGCAGGCAGCGCAGGCGCAGGCATACGAATCTGCTGCCATGTTTCGTGATCAGATCAATGCCTTGAAACAGATGCAGGCACAGCAGTTTGTTGCCGCCGGCCAGGGAGATATCGATTTTATCGCGCTGGCGCTCGAGCAGGGGAAAACTTGTGTTCAGCTGGTTTCTTTCCGCGGCGGCAGAAACCTGGGGCAGCGCAGTCATTTTCCCAGCCAGGCACAAGGGCGTGAAGCCAATGAAGTCATGGCCGCTTTCCTCGGGCAGTACTACCAGGACAGGCTGGCGCCGGCACAACTGGTGTTATCGCACGAGGTAGAGAACCAGGCATTGTGGTCACAGGTATTTTCAGACAAGGCCGGGCGGAAAGTTTTCCTCCAGTCCCATCCCAGGGGAGACCGCAGGCACATGCTGGAGTTGGCCAGGGCTAACGCAATGCAGGCGCTGAAAATGCGTCTGGCCAGCCGCGCCAATATGGCGATCCAGTTTGAAGCCTTCCAGCACTTGATTGGCCTGGATGACCTGCCGGAATCAATTGACTGCTTTGACATTTCTCACACCGCGGGCCGACAGACGGTCGGATCCTGCGTGGTGTTCGATATGAACGGGCCGATAAAGTCACGCTACCGCAGGTACAAGCTGAAAGGAATCACACCGGGAGACGACTACGCGGCCATGAAACAGGTGTTGACCCGGCGCTATGGGCGTTTGCAGAAAGAGGAGGGCGTCATGCCGGGGCTGATCCTGATCGATGGCGGCAAGGGGCAGTTGAAACAGGCCCTGGAAGTTCTGGCTGAGTTCGGTCTGTCCGGAATCCCGGTGATGGGTATTGCCAAGGGCAGGGCGCGTAAGGCCGGGTATGAAGAATGGATATTGCCCCAGCCAATGCGCAGTTATCGGCCCGGGGCGGAATCACCCGCCTCACACCTGGTCCAGCAAATTCGTGATGAGGCGCATCGTTTCGCGATTACCGGTCATCGTGGCAGGCGACAAAAGGCCGCTACCCATTCAAGGCTGGAAACAATCCCGGGGATTGGCCCGAAGCGCAGGCGCTCCCTGTTAAATCACTTTGGTGGTCTGCAGGGTGTGAACAAGGCAGGAATCGAAGAATTGTCCAGTGTGCCGGGTATCAGTCAGTTTCTGGCGGAAGAAATCTTTCGCGCTCTCCACTAAAGATGAGCATGTTTCTGTAAGAGCCCGCTTGCGGGCGAATTGCTGACCAGGGGGCGTTCTGCCATAATGCCGATCCAGATCACGCACATCTCCGGTTCACCATGACAATGACGGTCCCGACAATGCTGACCCTGTTGCGCATCGCGCTTGTGCCGGTGTTGGTGTTGTTTTTTTACCTGCCTTTTGGCTGGTCAAATCTGGCCTGTACCGTGGTTTTCGTTCTGGCTGCGGTGACCGATATTGCCGACGGTTATGTCGCCCGGAAAACGGGACAGATGTCGCGTTTCGGTGAGTTTCTGGACCCGGTTGCGGACAAGCTTATGGTTGCTACCGCATTAATACTGCTGGTGCAACGGCAGGAAAGTTTCCAGATTATTTTTACCCTGTCAGCGGCGATCATCATCGGTCGCGAATTGACCATATCCGCTTTACGTGAATGGATGTCCGAGATCGGTGAACAGGCGCGCTTGAAAGTATCGGGAATCGGCAAGCTGAAAACTATCTTCCAGATGACGGCTATTGGCTTTTTGTTGTACCACGAGAACATGGCCTGGATACCGGTCGCGCTGATCGGTGAGCTGCTTCTGTATACCGCCGCAGCACTGACCCTGTGGTCCATGTGGATGTATTTGAAGTCGGCCTGGCCGGTGATCAGTGACCCCAAATTCCACGTGCATTACCATCATCAGGAAAACCAGTCTGAGTCTGATGAAGACTAAGCTTGCCGGGCGGCGCAAAACTCCAACGGTTCGGGTTGGTCCTGTCCTTATTGGAGGCGGACACCCCATCGTGGTTCAGTCCATGACCAACACCGACACCGCTGATGCGAAGTCGACCGCAGTCCAGGTATCTGAGTTGGCTCGTGCAGGGTCCGAACTGGTTCGAATCACGGTCAATACACTGGAGGCAGCGCAGGCAGTTCCGGCAATCGTCCGGCGTCTTGAAATGATGTCCTGCGATGTGCCCCTGATTGGTGATTTCCACTACAACGGACACCAGTTGCTGCAACAGGTGCCTGAGTGTGCCCAATTGCTGGCCAAGTACCGGATTAACCCGGGCAATGTGGGTTTCGGGCGCAAGCGGGATGACCAATTTGCCACCATCATTGGCCTGGCCCTGGAGTACAGTAAACCGGTTCGTATTGGGGTTAACTGGGGCAGCCTTGACGCCAGCCTGCTGGCGCGCCTGATGGATAAAAACGCAGCCAGGGTTCAGCCGGAGGATGCAAACGTCATCATGCGCCAGGCACTGATCCAGTCTGCCATCGAAAGCGCACAGCAGGCGGAGGCCCTGGGCTTGCCACACGAGCAGATCATTCTGTCCTGCAAGGTCAGTGATGTACAGGATCTGATCGGTGTTTACCGCTCACTTGCCGGGCGTTGCGATTATGCGCTGCACCTGGGCCTGACCGAGGCGGGAATGGGCAGCAAGGGTATCGTTTCGTCCAGCGCTGCCCTGGCGGTACTGTTGCAGGAGGGAATTGGCGATACCATCCGGATTTCCCTGACCCCAGAGCCTGGCCAGGCCCGCACGGACGAAGTGATTGTTGCCCAGGAATTGCTGCAAAGCATGGGGCTGCGGGCCTTTTCCCCGATGGTAACCGCCTGCCCGGGCTGTGGTCGCACCACCAGCACATTTTTCCAGTCGCTGACCCAGGACGTTCAGGCGTTCGTTCGCCGGCGCATGCCGGAATGGAAAATACGATACGAGGGTGTTGAAAACCTCTCCCTGGCGGTGATGGGTTGCGTGGTTAATGGCCCGGGCGAAAGCCGCCAGGCGGATATTGGAATCAGCCTGCCGGGCACCGGGGAAGCACCCGCTGCCCCGGTTTTTGTTGATGGCAGGAAGCACGTCACCTTGCGCGGTGAAACGCTGAGCGAAGACTTCCTGCAACTGATCGAAGCGTACGTGCAGGATCACTATTCCAGACGACTCCCTGATCGCTGAGTAATGGTTCGCTTCCGCAAACAGAAAATGGCCGGGAAGGCCGACCGGCACTACCTCTACCAGGAGTCCGTACAGGATACGGAATCTGAAATTAATTTTGTCGAGGAAACCTGGCAGGAACTGAGGGATCGTCCGGCGAAATTATTGCGTGAAGATTTCTGCGGGACAGCGAATACGGCCTGTGAATGGGTCCGCCGTGACGTTCAGCATTACGCCATTGCCATTGACTGGGACCCTGAGGTTCTGGAGTGGGGGCGGGTGAATAATCTCGAACAACTCGATGACGATCAGTTCAACCGCATCACCCTGTTGCAGGAAGATGTACTTGGAATTCAAACTGAACCGGCAGATATCGTCCTGGCCATGAACTTCAGTTATTTCCTGTTTGTCGAGCGCTGCGATTTGCGCGAGTATTTTTGTTCGGTTTACGACAGCCTTGCGGATGACGGGATTTTTTTTCTCGATGCTTATGGCGGTTACGATGCGCCGAAGGAAATACAAGAAGAAAGGGAGTGTGATGGTTTTACCTATATCTGGGACCAGGCATCTTTTAATCCAATAAATTCGCACATGACTTGTCATATCCACTTCGAATTTCCGGATAAATCACGCCTGGAAAAGGCCTTCAGTTACCACTGGCGCCTGTGGACTCTGCCCGAAATACGCGAGTTACTGAAGGAAGCGGGGTTTTCCCGGGTGATCGTCTACTGGGAAGGCACCGATCAGGAAAGTAACCAGGGAAACGGAATTTTCAAACCCACTGAAAACGGGGAAGCCGACCCGGGCTGGATCTGTTACATCGTTGCCGAGAAGCAGGGGGGCTCCGGCTAATCCGGTGCAGAGCACCGCCGGTTCTCACGGGCTCAGTAAGGGATAGCATTGCTCCCGGCAGGTGATTGAGATCGGTTTTTGGTCATCTAATACCCGCGTCACGATAAACAGCAAGGTGTTAGCTTCTGGCGCTGGGGCTGAGTCGATCAGAGTCCCGTTCACTGATTCGGTTCCGTACTGGACTTTGACGGCAGAACCATTCTGGGTTTCCACCTGGCCCGATACGGCAAGGATCAGCGGTTTGCGTTTCACTTTGCCCAGGTAGTGAGTGCGTGCAACAATTTCCTGGCCCGGATAACATCCCTTGGAAAAGCTCACCGCATCTATTTGATCGTAGCCCAGCATCTGCGGGATAAATTTTTCCGTGGTGTCCGAATCCAGCCAGGTGATGCCCTGTTTGAGTTCTGCATGCCGCCAGTGATCAGTTGTCTCATCGCTGGGCACATCGTCGCCTGCTATGGCGTATTGCAGCGGAACACCGGGGGGGGCCAGCGGCGCAATGGCCGGATTCGCTGAGTGGGAAGGCCATACGCCGTAAACCGGCAGCGTATCCATCGCCTCGATTTCAACCTTTGACCGAAATATATAGATACGCAGGCGCTGCACTATGGAAGGCAGTAGCTGCGCAGCGCCAATGACCATGAAGTTGTTTTTTTGCCTGCCGACCAACAACAGCCCGAAGACTTTTCCCTGGGGTGAACAATAAGCTGCGAAAGTGGATTGCCGATCATCCAGTGCAGAGATATCAGCAGTCAGTTGTGCCTGCAGAAAGGTTCCTGCATCCGGGCCGGAAAACCGAACGACGGACAGGTAGCGCAGTCGAATCATGAGCAATTAAGGTAAATGGAAGGCATATCATGCATTGTAACCACATTTATTTGTCCTATGCGGAAATTCTGCCCCGAATGTGTGGGTATCAAGCACCGTAATAGGGGGGAATTCCTACCCAGGGCATGGGTAATTCACTACGCTGCAGACTTGGAATACTGATACGGTAGCCTATCGTGATAAGCCGAAGTAATTCCAGCATGGGCCAGCTTAATATCGTTGAAGTGGAAGCCGGTGTTGATTCCTGGTTCAGCCTGCTTTTTTTCTTTGTCTCAACACTCACTGTACTGGCAGTTCTCACTGCTTACACAGTCTGGTCCATCAAGCTCACCGCACTGGCCGGACTGTTGCTTTCCATCTGTTTAGTTTGCTGGCATAACCGTCATCTGGGACAGTTCCGACAACTACGGATTGACGCCAGTGGTGCAGTTATGCTGATCAGTCACAGCGGAAAGGAATTCCCGGGTATTCTTAAGAATGATAGCTGGACTACCCGGTGGGTCTCAGTTGTGGCTATCGGGCGCCTCGACCGGTGGAGCGTTCAGCGTTTGTTGGTCTGCGCTAGTCGAAACAGAGCGTCTGACTACCGTCAATTACTAAAACGATTGCGCCAGAACCAGCCCCGCGATGGCATACTAGTGTAGAAATGAACAGAAACTCAATAACAGACTTGGCAAATCCGCTTGATGTGCTGATGGATGCTGCAGTTGATGCCATCGTCATTTTTGATTCCACCGGGAAGATCCTGCAATTTAACCGGGCAGCACAGGAATTGTTTATCTATTCGGCCGAGGAAGCCTGTGGACGAAACGTGAGTCTGCTGATGTCCGATCCCGGGAGTATCGGCCATGACAAGTATATGCAGCGCTACCTTGATACCGGTCAGGGCAGGCTTACCAGGATGGTGCTGGAAGAGACTGGAGTAAAAAGCGATGGGAGCACGTTTCCATTGACGCTTTCCGTGGGTGAAGTCCAGGGAGACAGAGGCAGCCGGTTCATCAGTATCATTCATGACCTGAGCGAAAAAAGAGCCGGAGAAGCAAAGGTTCGGCAATTGGAAGAACAGTTGTTACATGCGGACAGACTGGTCATTCTGGGTGAACTGACTGCTGGAATCGCCCATGAGATCAATCAACCACTGACCGCAATAGCAGCTTACGCTGATGCTGGGAAACACCTGATGCAGCGTAGCGGAAACGGCAGCCCGGATAATATTCACGTTATTTGCGAGAAAATTGCAGAACAATCCAGAAGGGCAGCGGAGGTGGTGCAGAGACTGCGTAAACTGGTTCGCACCGGTAACGTGAGCAAGGCCCGTCACAACATAAATGAAATTATTAATAATACGATATTACTCTTTGATTATGAAATAAAAAAGAAACTCCTAAAGCTGGATTTTTCTCCTGTAGACAGTGTTGATATTCTGTATGTAGATGACATCCAGATACAGCAGATCCTGGTCAATCTGGTCAAGAACGGCCTCGACGCCATGAGTGCATCGGGGCAACAGGACAGACGAATCACAATTCGTGTAATAAACGTTGGTAAAGTTGTAGATATCGCCGTTCAGGACAATGGTCCCGGTGTTTCTCAGGCGGACCGCAAACATCTTTTTGAGTCATTTTTTACGACCAAACCCAAAGGGGTAGGGCTGGGCCTGTCAATATGTAAAAATATTGCAGCCGCTCACGGAGGTAACCTGCGCTACGAGAGCCCCGCCGAGGGCGGCAGCCGGTTTATCCTGACTTTGCCGCTGGAGCATATTGGTTGATGGCCAGAGATTGTCAAGTCTGTATTATTGATAACGATGAAGCGATCAGGGAGTCCTTGCACCTGTTGCTCTTTGCAGACGGCCTGAGCAGTTGTACATATGAATCTGCCGATGCCTTCCTCGAAAATGAAAAGCGGGAGCAGTTCGAGTGTATGTTGCTGGATATCCGGATGCCGGGCACGGATGGTCTGGAACTGTTTTCCATCCTCCGGCAGGAGCACTTGCCATACCCGGTCATATTTATCACCGGCCACGGTGATATCCCCCTGGCGGTGTCTGCGATCAAACAGGGGGCATACGATTTTCTGACCAAGCCGTTTATGGAAGGCGAATTGCTGGCCAAGGTCCATGCCGCTATTGCACATAATCGATCAACCAAAGAACAGTCGCAGGAATTATTTGAACTGCGGGCAAGACTAAGCAGTTGTACTCCCCGCGAGCATGATGTCATACGACTGCTGGTGCGGGGACTGCCCAACCGGGGTATCGCAGAAACACTGGGCATCAGCCCCCGCACGGTTGAAATTCACCGTGCTCACGTGATGGAAAAAATGCAGGCATCTTCACTGCCTGAACTGGTCAGGATGGTCAGCAATTTTTCTGACCTTGTCGAATCATAAGCTGTATCACTACTGTCCCGTTAAAGTTAAAACTGAGTGCTCTAAGCATATGTACATAAAAGAAAAGTAGCCATTTTATAGGTGTTACCGACTTGAACCGTTACCTACTCGCCAGACATGATTCCCCCTGGATTTCCATGGGGACAG
>JAJRRA010000067.1 GCA_024279945.1 Gammaproteobacteria bacterium | reverse complement strand
TGAGGATCTTTTGTGCGCTGTGGAAAAGGGGGGTTGCAGCCACCGGATTACCGCTATTACCTCTTGTGGAATGGGTAATGTGTGGTTACCGGAGGGTTCTTTGCACCTGCCGAGCGCCGGTTGAGGGTGTTTTGAATCAAATTGATATAGGGTATATTTAATGAAAAAAATTAGTAGTATTTTTGCGCTTTTTTTGCTTTTGAGTCCCCCGGTCTTTGCCGGTTGGCTCGAACAGGTGATGGATATCCGCAGTGAAATCCAGGCGCTTACATCCCGGCAGGAAGGTCTTGACGATACTCAAAGGCTGGAACGTTTTTTCCAGCTGAGCTACGACCTGACCGTGCTGGAGAACCCGGGTTTTGCCACCGGCATCGGTGACCCGCGCGGGCAGGACCGGTTGCAGGATCTGTCGGATGAGGGAATATTGCGCCGTCAGCAAACGGAGCGCGATGCACTGGCCCTGATGGAAAGCATCAAGCGGGATGCTCTGTCGGAAGAAAACCAGCTCAATTACGATTTGCTGCGTGATCGCATCAAGTCGGATGTTCGCGGGCAGCAGTTTCCCTCACAGTACCTGCAGATGAACCAAATGGGCGGGCCGCAGCAGGACATAGCCAGTTTGCTTGCGATGATGCCCAATTCCCGTGCAGAAGATCTGGAAAACCAACTGGCGCGCATGGCGGCCCTGCCCACTTATATCGAGCAGTCGATTGCGCTGATGCGCAAGGGTCTTGAGGCCGGTGTAACGCCGCCTGCAATCACCCTGCGTGACGTTCCCCAGCAGATACGCAACCAGTTGGTGGATGATGCTTCAAAGAGCCCCTTACTGACCGGGTTTATCCACATTCCCGCCAGTGTGGATCCCCTGCAGGCGGAAACCCTGCGCGAGCGTGCTGAAAAGGTATTCCGTGATCAGGTCATTCCGGCCTATGAGCATTTGCTGGAGTTTACCGAGAACCAGTACCTGCCCGGCGCACGGAAAAGTATCGCCATGTGTGACCTGCCATCGGGAGGTGACTGGTACAGGTACAACGTTGCCGTGCGGACCACGACGGATTTATCGCCACAGGAAATCCACGATATCGGCCTGAAGGAGGTGAAGCGCATCCGCGCGGAGATGGATGAAATCATCAAGTCGACCGGTTTCAAAGGAAGTTTCAAGGACTTTCTGGAGTTCCTGCGTAGCGACCGGCAGTTCTATTTCAGCAGTGCTGCGGACCTGATGCGTGAATATCGTGACATTGCCAAGCGCGCAGATCCGGCGCTGATGAAGGTATTCGGGCATTTGCCCCGCACACCTTACGGCGTGACAGAGGTGCCATCCTATGCAGAAAAATCATCCACCACGGCTTACTATCAACGGGGTTCTCTGAAGGCCGGGCGGCCGGGCTGGTTCTTTGCCAACACCTACGCGCTGGAAACCCGCCCGCGCTGGGAGATGGAGGCGCTGACCCTGCACGAGGCGGTACCGGGTCACCATCTGCAAATTTCGATTCAGCAGGAGTTGGAGGACGTTCCCTGGTTTCGCCAGAACCCAAATTACACTGCATTCGTTGAAGGCTGGGGCCTTTATTCCGAAAGCCTGGGCGAGGAAATGGGTTTTTACCAGGATCCCTATGCCAAGTTCGGACAACTGACTTATGAAATGTGGCGCGCCATCCGCCTGGTGGTAGATACCGGCATGCATCGCCTCGGCTGGTCGCGCCAGCAGGCGATTGATTTCTTCAAGGCCAATGCCGGTAAGTCAGAGCACGACATTGTGGTCGAAATCGATCGCTACATCGTCTGGCCGGGCCAGGCCCTGGCCTACAAAATCGGTGAACTCAAGATCAGGGAACTGCGAGCTTATGCCGAAGAAAAACTGGGTGAAGATTTCGATCTGCGCGCGTTTCATGATGAGGTGCTGGGCCGGGGCGCCGTGCCGCTTAAAGTCCTTGACCGTAACATCCGCGCCTGGGTGGAAAGACAACTGTAAGAGCCCGCTTGCGGGCGAAAAAAGGGGTCAGGTTCCACGAACCCCTTTGGTTGGTGCAGCTTAAGCTATCAGTAATCGAAAGCGATCTCGAAGCCCACAACCCGGCCTTTGGCCAGTGGTGAAAAGGTACCGCCCAGGGGCACCGGGCCAAGGAAGGTAGGCAACTGGGTATCACCACCATGGTTGACCGAGTTCAGCAGATTCCGGCCGTAGAGTGACAACACCCAGTGGCCATCCGGCGTGCGGAAATCCAGGCCCGCATCGAGGATATCCTGGGACAGGAGGAAGCCACGGTTGTTGTCGGTGTAGAAGGAACTGTCCCGGAATGCATAATTGATTCGGGCCAGCACGTAGCCGAGGTCGCCGACCGAGGCTTCCTGGGTCAGGCCGATGGAGTAGGTCCATTCTGCGGCACGCGGCAGTTCAAGATTCTTGTCCTTGGCGTCAATCATGCCGTCACCGTTAAGATCGAAGCGGACCGACTTGTACGAGGGATCAATCCAGCCGAGTGAAGCCATCAGGATGGTGCTGTCGGTCAGGGCGAATGTTCCATCAAATTCAGCCCCTAAAATTTCAGCATCAGCCGTGTTCTTAATCACCTGTACCACTCCGGAAATGGGGTCGGAGAGATTGACTTCACGCTGCATGTCGTCGATCTGGTTGTAGAACACGGCGGCATTGAAGCGGCCACGGCCGTCAGCCAACTCGGATTTGAAGCCCAGTTCGAAGTTGTCTACCGTTTCCTCATCAAAGGGGCCGGGTCCGAGGTTGACGGTATCAATCGCCGTGTTACGCAGGTTGTAACCGCCGGAGCGTTGGGACCGCGACCAGTGTGCGTACAGCCGCTTGTCACCAGAGATGGCATAGCCAAAGCCCACTTTGCCCGACCATGCGTCCCAGGTATTCTTGTCCTTGAAGTCGAAGTCACAAGTACCTTTTGTGACATTGCAGGGTTTGTTGATGTTGCGGATGAGGGACGCGATATGGGCTTCTTTTTCCTCTGTTGTAAAGCGGATACCGGCATTGAAAGTCCAGGCATCGCTGATGGCATAATCAACTGCTGCGAATGCAGCGAGTGAATCGACCCAGTAGTCACCGCCGCCGTCTTGCGGGAGTGCCGGGGCGACACCACCGGTGGCGATTCCGAGCAGGTTGCGCCGTTCGTGGTAATTGATTTCATTGGTGAACCAGAAAACACCGGTGGTGACATTGGCATTGCCAAAAACACCGTTGTAGCGGAGTTCATTGCTGTATTGCTCCGCTTTATTCCAGAATCCCGCATGGAACAGCCACTGTGGACTGGCATCGATATCACTGACGCCGATGAGCGAGTACTGCCGCCAGCCGAAGATGTTGGTGATGGTGCCGTCACCGAAGGCCACGTCCCAGTTCATTTCCAGGGTAACGAAGTCGTTGGTGGTATCGAAGAAACCGCCCTCATCAATTGAGAAGCCGAAACTATCGCGGTCAAAATTGCCAAAAAAACCGGGTACGCCAATCCCGTTTGTATGGCTTTGTGAAGCCGGTCCGTCACCATTTGATTCCATCCGCTCATAGCGCAGGAAAAATTTTAGGGCATCACTTGCCTGCCAGGTAAAAGCGGTGCGGAATATGGTCGTTTCCGCTTTCCCGAAATCCTTACCGTCAGCCTGGTTTACAAACCAGCCATCGTCCTTGTTGCGGTAAACACTTACCCTGGCACCGAAACTGTCACCAAGTGGGCCGGAAAGGCTGGCCATTGCATAGCTGTTCAGGCCGCCATCACCGTTGGGGTTGCCGTCCAGCGCTACCTTGGCAGAAAATTCCAGTTCATCACCGGGCCGCTTGGTATTGATCAGAATGGCGCCGCCGGTTACGTTGCGGCCAAACAGCGTGCCTTGTGGACCACGCAGAACTTCGATGCTCTTGATATCGAACATGTCGACGACAACACCGGCGTTTTGTCCGATGTAGACCCCGTCGATGAATACACCAACGGTCGGGTCGATGGACGGAATCGATGAGTTGATGCCCAGGCCGCGGATGGAAAAGTTGGCCGTTCCCGGGGTGGTGCGGATGTCATCCATTGCAACATTCGGCATGGCAACCGACAGGTCCTCCAGGTCTCGCACCTTCAGGACTTCAAGTTGCTGTGAACTGTAAGCTGATACTGAGATCGGAACATCTTGTGCCGATTCTTCACGCTTTCTGGCGGTAACTGTCACTTCTTCCATCAGCAGAGATGATGCGCTATTGGCTTCCTCTTCTTCGTCTGCAATGACCGGTGTAGTCAAACCCAGTAACAGAACTGATGCGATTGCTACACCCAGTAATGTGGTCTGCGATGATGAAGATAAGAGATTGTTTCTGTGAAAATTATTATTTATTTCAGACATTATTTGCCTCCCCACAAGTTGATGTGTTTGCAGATTGTATAGGTTTTGCACCGGTAAAGCACAATTTCTCATCCGGAAATCATGGCTCAGGGAAAAAAGGTGAACCGTCCGGTTGATGGTTCTAGTGCGTAGGAATAGACGGTTATTGTATAGGCTATGCCAGGGGCGAAAGCCCTGAGCAGGTCGTGTGCAAGCTTGCCTCTGCAGATGTTAGAAAATCAGCCCCAGTTCCAGCATCATGGTGTCGAAACTCAGGCTACCACTCTTCAAACTGACGAACTCTTTGTTGTAGGAGGCCCGGGTGAAAACTGCGTTGTTGATATCCCAGCGCAGCCCCAGACCCAGGTTGTAGGAGAACTTCGTGGTCTTGAAGGTCTTCCAGTCCGCCACGCAGATGTAACCCCACCAGGGGTCCCACCAGCAGCCAACGGCGGGTGGCCGGCTGAGGATGTTGGAGTCGAGCGTGGTCATACCGGCGCCGGCCTGGACGAAGGGTGTGAATGCGCGGTCGCGGAAGTTGTAGGTCACATTGAACTGGTGAGAGTATTTCGACATGTTGTGATCGATGGTCTGGGGCGTTTCCGCGGGGTCCTCGGGCACGATGGTTGCCGAGTAGCCGGGTTTGGTTACCGTCAGTTTGTATGCCAGGTTCCATTTCGCGGTCCAGTTCCAGCCGATTCCAATGCCCCAGCCTGCTTTGCTGTCGATTTTGAGTTCAGATCCGCCGTTGAAATTCTTGCTTGTGCTGTTCTGGTAGGGGAGCAGGACACTGGCTTCGAAGCGGCTGGTACGAACGCCATAGCTGGACGATTTTTTATTGAATCGCTGGGCGAAAACCGAAGAACTCAGGGCGATCAGCAGGATCAGCAAAATTAGGCGTTTTAACATATGGAACATCCCGGCTATTACGAAATAGGCTTGTCAGAAAAATACCTGTGAACTGATAAAAAAACGGCTTCGATGGGCAGGCCGTCCAGAACGCGGTGAATGTATCGGAATTGTACAGAACATTCAATGCCGGTTTTACAGTTTTTCCCGGGCATTGTTGCCTGCGGGTTCCCGCAGGCAAACCTGAAACCATCTCTTAAGCTGCCCGGAGCACGCTGACGGGCGCGTGGGTAAGTACGCGCCAGGTTGCCGCCATGCCACTCAGCCCGACCAGCAGCATGCCGGTTAGCGGCCCCGTTAGCCACAAGCTCAAGCTGAATTGATAGTGCAATTCGAACAGGTTTTCCGCCAGCAGATATCCCGCCAGGCTGGCGCTGCTTGCAGCGAGTATTCCGGCCAGCAATCCGATGGCGATGAATTCAGTGGCTACACCCGATAATACACGTCTTCTTGAGGCGCCCAGTGTACGCAGCATGGCGCTTTCATAGCGGCGTTCGTCGCGTGAGGACTGAACCGCGGCCCACAGTACGGTCAGGCCTGCCAGCAGGGTGAAAACGAATACCGCCTGCACCGCCAGTGCGGCCTTGTCCATCATGTCCCTGACCTGACTCAGCAGGGCATCCAGGTCGATGACGGTCACGCTGGGGAAGGCCCGCATCAGGTCCAGCATGTCACTCTGGTTCGACTCATCGCTGTACAGGCTGGTAATGAAAGTCGCTGGGAAGGACTCCAGTACCGCGGGCGTGAAAACCATGAAAAAATTTGGACTGAAGGAATCCCACTCAACGGTGCGCAGGCTGGTGACCCTGGCGCGGGCGGTTTCGCCCGCGATGTCAAACGCCACTTCGTCCCCCAGGGACAGCCCAAGTTCCCGGGCGAAGTTCTGCTCAACGGAAACCTCACTTTCACTTGTGCTACTGTCCCAGAACCTGCCGGCGACAATCCGGTTGTCTTCCTGCAGTACCCTGGTCCAGCTCAGGTTGGCGTCCCGGCGGGCCCATTCGCGGCCCTGCGGGTCTTCAAAGGTCATCTGCGCGACATCCTGGCCGTTGATGGCGGTCATTCTTGCCCGTACCAGTGGAACGAAACGGGGCACAGCCAGGCCACGGTTCTGCAGGAAGGTTTCCATCGGCTGAACCTCAAATGGCTGGATGTTGATCAGGAACTGATTGGGTGCCCGTTCAGGCAGGCTCTGGCGCCAGCTGTCCATCAGATCGTTGCGAACCGTGGTGAGCAGCAGCAGGACCATCAGGCCCAGCCCGAAAGCGACGACCTGGATCACACTTTCGCGTCCACGGCGAGCCAGACTGGCCAGTCCGTAGCGCCAGGCAGCACCCGCTGCACCCCGGAACCCCTGCAGGGACCGGACCAGCAGCCAGCCGCTTGCCGCCAGGGCCAGAAAGGTCACGCTGGCGCCGGCAAACAGGGTCAACACCAGGCGCGCGTCACGGACGATCCACAACAACAGGACGAGTACGGCGAGGATGCCTGCAATCCAGCCGATGCCATAGCGCAGGGGAGGTGGCTCAATGTCGTCACGCAGAACGCGCAGGGGAGGAGTCTTACCCATTTGCAGCAGGTCGGGCAGGGCAAAACCGGCGAGGATGCTGATTGCGGTGAACATACCCAGGACGATGGGTTCAGCTCCAGGCGCGGGCAGGGGCTGCCCGATCATGTCGCGCATCAGCCAGGCCAGGCCGTTGTGGGCAAGAAATCCCATCAGGCTGCCGCCAATCCCGCCCGCAAGGGCGAGAAGAAGCAACTGCAATAAACTCGATTGCATGATTGTGGACTGACTTGCCCCCATGCATTTCATCAGTGCGATGCGGTCGCGGTGGCGATGTGAATAGCGCCGGGCGGCCATCGCGACGGCCACCGCTGCGAGTAGCACGGAGACCAGCGAGGCCAGGTTCAAAAAGCGACCAGCCCGGTCCATGGCGCTACGAATCTGGGGGCTGGTGTTCTGGATGTCACTCAGAGTTTCACCTTGCTGAATAACATCCTCCAGTTGGAGCCTGAAGTCATCCACGCTCCTTCGTTCGCCTGCAAACAACATCCGGTAAGTGATGCGACTGCCGGGCTGGACCAGGCCCGTGCTTTCCAGATCGACATCGTTGATCAGCAGGGTTGGTGCCAGGTCGACAAAGCTCCAGCCCTCATCCGGGCGAAAATTCAGCACCTGGCTCAGGGTCAGGCGGGCTTTTCCCACTTCGATGACCGAACCGGTGTTCACGCCGAGCCGTGCCAGTAATCTCGGTGAAGCCCAGGCCTCCCCCGGAGCAGGAATTTCTTCCGTGCTGAAAACTTCAGCCAATAATTTTGACGATGTCTTTAATTGCCCTCTCAGCGGGTAGGCGCCGGTGACGGCACGGACAGCGGAAAGCGTGTTAGAACGGCCGGCAAATACCACGCTGGGCATACTGGTGATACGTGCTGTTTCAAGCCCGGCAGCACGGGCCAGTTTTTCGTAGCCCTTAACGATGGGACGGGTGGAAGCCAGACGCAGATCCGCTGCCAGTGATTCAGAAGCGCGCATCTCTACTGCTTGTGCAGCACGGTCTGTGAGAAAAGCGACGCCGGTCAAAGCGCCCACGGCAATCAGTAACGCGACCGCCAGTACGGTAAGCTCACCGGCCCGCCAGTCACGAAATAGCAGCCTCAGGGAGAGGCGGGCGGTATTTCCCAACCCACTGTTCAAGGTAGGCTCCCGGGCAATTCTTCACGTTCGATACGCCCGGCGTCCATGTGCAAAATACGGTCACAGCGTGATGCCAGGCTGGTGTCGTGGGTGACCAGCACCAGCGTCGTGTGGGATTCGCTGTTCATTCGGAACAGCAGGTCAATAATGGTTTCACCGGTGCGCTTATCCAGGTTGCCGGTTGGCTCATCGGCAAACAGCACAGCAGGTTCAACCACGAAGGCCCGGGCAATGGCGACTCGTTGTTTTTCGCCGCCGGACAATTGCTTCGGGTAGTGGCCTCGTCTTGCTTCGAGGCCCACGTTTTGCAGGGCGCGCAGTGCCGTACCCGATGCATCTGCCGCTCCGGAGAGCTCCAGTGGAAGCATGACGTTTTCCAGCGCAGTCAGGGATGAGATCAGGTGGAAAGACTGGAACACAAAGCCAACGTGGTTGGCACGCAGAGCAGCGCGCCCATCTTCATCCATTGCGGTGATCTCCTCATCGCGCAACCAGATTTTACCTTCGCTGGGAACGTCCAGGCCGGCCAGAAGTCCCAGCAAAGTGGATTTGCCGGCACCGGACACGCCGACGATGGCAACGGACTCGCCCCGTCTGATTTCCAGGTCGACTCCCTCAAGTATGGTGAGCAGCCCTTCAGGACTGCTAAGCTGTTTGCCCAGTTGCTGTGCCTTGAGTACGTATTCAGAGGTTTTCATGCGTTTGAAATCATATTGGCTGTTTGTATTTGTCTTGGTATTGTCGTCCGCGTTGCCGGTTTCAGCCCCGGCCGGGGATTCACCGGTCATCATCGTCCTGGGCGACAGTCTCAGTGCAGCTTACAACATGGAGACCAGCCAGTCGTGGCCCAGCCTGTTGCAGCAGCGTCTGGCAAATAATGCTTACCCTCATCGTGTTCTCAACTCGAGCATCACCGGTGATACCACCCAGAGTGGGCGCAGCCGTTTGCCGCGCCTGCTTGCGAAGTACCAGCCTGCTGTCATCATTATTGAGTTGGGTGGTAATGACGGCTTGCGCGGCCTCCCGCTGGAGATAACATACGGCAACCTTGCTGCGATGATCGAAGCCAGCCAGGCTGCCGGTGCGAGTGTGTTACTGGCTGAAATGCGTATTCCGCCCAACTATGGAAGAAGCTATATCGAGCAATTCAACCAGAATTATAGCCTGTTGCAAGAGCAATACGGCGTGTCGTTGATCCCATTCCTGCTGGAGAAAGTGGCGCTGGAGCCCGGGTTGATGCAGGCCGATGGTATTCACCCTGCAGCGGAAGCACAGCCCATCCTGCTGGATGCAGTCTGGGCCGTGCTTGAGCCTGAGCTGCAGGAATCTGCCCGTAACACGAAATAAACACTAATCGAACGGTGTCGGACGCAGGGTCTGATCCGTCGATGGCGGCAGAATAGGCAGGATGAGTGAAGGTTGATCGCCGGTCAGTGTCTTCAGAAAGGACACGATCAGGGCATTTTCCTCATCGGTAAAAGTACGTCCCAACTGCAGTTTGCCCATGATTTCCACGGCTTCGGTCAGGGTATCGGACTCGCCGTCATGGAAGTACGGATAGGTCAGTTCAACATTACGCAGCGTGGGCACCTTGAACTTGAAGCGATCCGCATCATTGCCGGTGACGCCGGCCAGGCCCTGCGCCTTGTTATCCGTCTGGTAAGGCTTCACCACACCCATTTTCTGGAATGAGTTACCGCCCACTGCAGGGCCGTTGTGACAAGCGACGCAACCGCTGTTCTTGAACAGATTGTAGCCAGCCAGTTCCTGTTCGGTGAGGGTGTTTTCACCCATCAGCCAGCGGTCAAAACGCGAATTGGGTGTGACCAGGGTCTTTTCGAATTCTGCAATGGCCACCGTGACCTTGTCGATATCGATTTCGCCTTTCCCAAAAACCTGCTCAAATTCAATCCGGTATTGGGGAATGGAGGCCAGTACATCGATTGCCAGCGTATGGGTAGATGCCATTTCACCCGGATTGGCAATCGGGCCGCCGGCCTGTTCCTGTAAATCAGCAGCACGGCCGTCCCAGAACTGGGCCAGGTTCAGGCTGGAGTTCAGCACGGTGGGTGCGTTGATAGGGCCTTGCTGCCACTTGTGGCCGATTGAGGTTTTGAGGTTATCCGACCCTCCCATGCTCATGTTGTGACAGGAGTTGCAGGAGATGAAACCGGACTTGGACAGCCTGGGATCAAAAAACAATTTCTTTCCCAGTTCCACCTGGGCCAGGTTGATGTTATGCACCAGAGCAATGGGCTGGATGGGCTCCTGGGCCAGTACCAGCCCGGTAGCCAGCAGGGTGGTGAGTGCGGTTGACAATGTAAGCAATGGTTTTAGTGACATGACTGACTCCTCGGGTTGGGAATCCTGTACATTACTAATCACTAATATAATATATACTGAAGTGTAGAAAAGATACAGACACAACGGCTTTTTTACTGATTTAGGATGCAGGACACCAAGGGCAGGTATCCTGCTATACGCCGGTACCCTGGCGCAGCAAGTTTGCCATTACATACTGCTGTGACTGCGATAAAAGTACCGTGGGGTCACCGGTTGCCAAATACCGGTAAAAAGGTGTGGATTGCCATGCCGCTTCGTCTGTCGCGCTTCTGCGGTTCTCTATTTCCCGCTGTAGCCTCACTGCGGTATCAGCCCCTGCGGCTGAAGTGATGGAGGATCCCTGGCCGCCGGAAGGCTGTATGGCATCAGCTAACTCTCCGCCAAGGGCTGAAGTCGCCCGATCTCCTGCCACGTTGACCAGCACCGGCAATACCTGACCACCCAGGCGGTCAGTGACCCTGCCCAACAAGGGGCCCGACACCGCTCCAAGTCCCGCAGTGGATAATTCTGTCGTAAGAACATTGGTGAATGTTGTTGCTGAGCCACGGTCAACCGTCATCATTCTGATTGCGCTGTTGCCGACGGCCACATTGCCCGAGTTGACAATGGTAAATATGATCTGTGCGGCTCTTCCGGCCGATTCCGGCAATGCCATCAAACTGGATTTAAAAGACAGAACGGAAGTCGCCAGTGCCGCCGCTGCGTTTCCGGTATCCTGATAGGTTGCTATGCCTTGAAAAACACTTCCGCCCAGACGGGCAAGCATGGCCGCCCCCATACCCAGTCCTGAAGCCGGGATACAGCACATGAATATGGCTGCCGAGGCATCACGGGTAAACTGTAAAGCCGTGACTGTTCTTTCCGCCCTCGTTACCCTGCGACTGATTAACTGGTGGTTATGGCTTTGCACTCTTTGAAATTGTGTTCTCCTTTGTTGTTCCAAACGGGGGATTTCCTGGTAACGCCCGACTAATTGGCTTACCACCGTATCCGGCGAGGAGTAGATGTTTTCCGATACTCGGGCCATCTCTTGCTGGTGATTGTGTTCTCGGGCAATACGGAACCTGCCCTGATCGAAATTCAACTCCTGTATACCGTTGTGCTCGCGAACTGAAAATGTATCAACGTATGCTTTAGCCTGCGACCACATTCGCAACATAACCGTTATGGCGTCAAAATCAGCCCACCATAAATGTCCGTTTGTATCTTCGAAAAAATCACTCGACATAAGCTGGATCCTCCTGGATCAAAATAGAGACATCCCCCCATTTTTAGCAGAAATGAAGGCGACTATCCAGAACGGACAGTTCAATGTATGAAAATGGTTGCGGGCTGTTCCAGCAGAGCCTTCAGGGCCTGGATCATTTCAGCCGCATCATAACCGTCGACAAAACGGTGATCGAAACACGATGAGAGGTTCATCATGGTGCGGATCACAATCTGGCCGTTGATGACGACGGGACGTTCAACTGCCTTGTTGACGCCGAGAATGGCCACTTCAGGCTGGTTGATGACCGGCGTGGTGACGATGCCACCAGTTTTACCCAGGCTGGTGATGGTGATGGTCGATCCGGTCAATTCTTCACGCCGGGCGGTTTTATCACGGGCGGCGCTGGATACCCGGCGTATTTCATTCGCCAGGTCTTCAAGTGATCTCGCTTCACCGTGGCGGACCACCGGTACTTTCAGGCCATCGGATGTCTGCGTGGCTATGCCCAGGTGGACGCCCTGGTGGCGTACAATGACATTGCGTTCCTTGTCGTAGTGGGCATTGCACTGAGGAAAATCCTGCAACACGCGGGCCAGAGCCATCCCGATGAAGGCCAGTAGCGTGAGCCTGGGTTGGTCCGCTGATTTTTTTGAATTAAGATGTTGCCGCAGTGATTCCAGCGAGGTGACGTCTATTTCTTCCACATAAGTAAAATGTGGGATTTCCTGGGCTGCCCGGGTCATACGCTGGGCGATTACCCGGCGCAGGCCGACTACTTTAATTTCTGTGGTGCCGTTGAGAGCTTGAGCAATGGGCGCCCCGGCAGGGCCACCCGCTTTGTGCCTGGCCAGGAAGTCATCAAAGTCTGCCTTGAGAATACGGCCTCGAGGGCCACTGCCCGTGATCTGCCTGAGATCAATGCCTGCATTCCGGGCGCGGTTGCGAATGGATGGTGAGGTTATAACCTTGGCGCTGCCGGGCAGACTGTCTGCTGCAATTGGCAGAGTCTCCGGCGCAACTTCAGCAGGGGCTGTTTTCTCTTCAGCCAGCCCGGTTGGTTCTTCTGCTGCGGGGGAACTGCCTTCCGTGGCAAAAACCACCAGGGGCGTGCCTACTGCCACCATGTCACCTTCTTCACCGGCAAGGGACATCACTGCCCCGCTGACCGGCGCGGTCAGTTCCACGGCCGCCTTGTCGGTCAGCATGGCGCAAATGGGGTCTTCCTCAGCCACCACATCACCAACCTTGACCATCCACTCTGCGATTTCCGCCTCAACTGTGCCTTCGCCCAGGTCAGGCAGTTTGAAAATATATTCGTTCATCCCGCCTCCATCACTTTACGTATGCCTGCTGCAATTCGCTGCTGGCCGGGAAAATACTTCCATTCGAATGCATGAGGGTAGGGCGTGTCCCAGCCGGTAACCCGTTCGATTGGAGCCTCGAGGTGCCAAAAGCATTCCTGCTGTACGGATGAGACCAGTTCGGCGCCGTATCCACAAAACCGGGTCGCTTCGTGAGCCACCAGGCAGCGGCCCGTTTTCTCGACAGACTTTTTGAGGGTGTCGATATCCAGTGGAAACAGGGTGCGCACGTCAATAATTTCCGCACGGACCCCCGTTAAGCGGGTAGCAGCCTGGGCAACGTGAACAATGGTTCCATAACAGATAATGGTTAATTCGTCGCCTTCCTCGACCACTGCGGCCTTACCCAGTGGAACATTGTAATAGCCTTTCGGAACCTCACCCATGGGATGGGTAGACCAGGACACCCCGGGCTTGTCCGGGTCGCCGTCAAACGGACCGTTGTAAATACGCTTGGGTTCAAAGAAAATCACCGGGTCGTCCGACTCGATGGCGCTGATCAGCAGGCCCTTGGCATCGTATGGGTTGGATGGCATAACGGTTTTTATGCCGGAAATGTGAGAAAAAATGCCTTCGGGACTTTGTGAGTGAGTCTGCCCACCGCGAATACCACCGCCACAGGGTGTGCGGATGGTCACTGGTGAAAAGAACTCACCCCCGCTACGGTAGCGCAGACGAGAGAGTTCACTGACAATCTGGTCGAAACCCGGATAGATGTAATCGGCAAACTGGATCTCGGCCACCGGGCGCAGGCCATTGACGCCCATGCCGATGGCGGTGCTGATAATACCCCCTTCAGCAATCGGTGCATCAATCACGCGATGTTCGCCGAATTTTTTCTGTAAACCATCGGTACAGCGGAAAACGCCACCGAAATAACCGACATCTTCGCCGAGAACCACCACGCTGGGATCTTTTTCCATCATCAGGAGGTGCGCCGAGTTAATGGCCTGGATCATATTCATCTGGCTCATGGCGTGTCCCCCGTCAACGCCAGCAATTCGTCCCTCTGTCTTTTCAGGTGATCCGGCATTTCCTTGAATACGTCCTCAAACATAAGTTGTGCATCAAGGAAGGGTGGTTCGCTCATGGTGCCGAAGGAAACAGCTTCTTTCCAGGCATCGTCCACGATGGTTTTGGTTTCCTGTTCCAGGGCGGTTTGATTTTCATCAGACCAGTGACCCAGCTTTATCAGGTGTTGGATCAGACGGTCCATTGGGTCACCCAGCGGGAATGCTGCCCATTCATCCTTTGGGCGGTAGCGTGAGGGGTCATCACTGGTCGAGTGTGCCCCGCCGCGGTAAGTGACATGTTCGATCAGGGTAGGTCCGTGTCCGTTTCGTGCGCGTTCCGCCGCCCAGCAGGTCACCGCGTAAACAGCCAGCAGGTCGTTACCATCCACCCGGATGCCCGGTATGCCCAGGCCCACGCCGCGCGCGGCAAATGGGCGGCGTTCGCCGCCGGCAAAACCCTGGAATGTGGATATGGCCCACTGGTTATTGACTACATTCAAAATTACCGGTGGCTGGTAAACTGCGGCGAAGGTGAGGGCGTAGTGAAAATCGGCTTCAGAGGTGCTGCCGTCACCAACCCAGGAAGCCGCGATGTGCTTTTCACCTTTGATGGCGGAGCCCATGGCCCAGCCGACAGCCTGTGGGAATTGGGTGGCCAGGTTGCCGGAAATCGAGAAGATATTTTTGTCCCGGTTTTGGTACATGATGGGCATCTGCCGGCCCTTACACATATCGCCTGTGTTCGAGAGGCACTGGCACATCATATCGACCAGCCTGGTGCCGCGCAGGATGTACAGGCCCTGGTTCCGATAGGATGGAAACAGCATGTCATCCGGCGCCAGCGCCAGGCCCTGGCCGATCGAAATAGCCTCCTCCCCGAGCGACTGTATGTAAAAGGAGATTTTGCCCTGCCGCTGCACTCTTTGCATGCGGTCGTCATAGGCTCGCGTCAGAACCATGTAACGCAGTGCTTTAACAAGGGCCGCCTCGTCCAGGGAAGGATCCCACGGGCCTTTCGCTTCGTGCTGCTCATCCAGAACCCGGACCAACTGGTGTGACAGGTACTCAATATTTTTTGCTTTTTCTGTCACCGGCGGACGGTCGACGGCTCCGGCATCAGAGAGTTTCAGGTAGCTGAAATCAGGAACTTCTCCCGGTCTGGCGGTCGGGCGTGGAATGTGCAGATAGGGTTTCTGGGTCATGTATTTGAGCCTCACGGCGCTCGAAAAAACAAGATAGCTTGCAGTCGGCGTACGCCCCTGGAAACGGGAACGCCGGCCAACGTTCAAAACGGATCATTTTGTACCATAAATATAGCGCATTTCGGAAGAATTATGATTGCAAAAAACGTTTTCTGCCGTCATTCTAAGCATGTATAATGCATTAAATAGGATAAAGATAGATTAATCATGTCAAAATTACCACTTGATCCGGTTGACTTGGACATAATTCGCTGGTTACAGAAAGATGCGGATCTTTCTGCCGCTGCCATTGGTGAGAAGATTGGCCTGTCACAATCTCCCTGCTGGCGTCGTATTCAGCGTTTGCGCGATGAAGGGTTTATCAAGAGCCGGGTGGTAATGTTTGACCGTAAAAACTCGGTTTTAACGTGATGATTTTTGCTCAGGTAAAACTGACGGCGCATGGACGCAGCAAGGTGCCGGAATTCGCCGAGACCATCCGGAAGTTCCCTGAAGTACTGGAATGCCACCTGGTTTTGGGCAGCGTTGACTTTTTCTTGAGAATTGTTGCCCGGGATATAGAGGAGTACGAGCATTTCTTTTTCGAAAAACTCTCTCATTTGCCTGAGGTACAGGAAGTCCATTCCAATATTGTGCTGTCCGAGATCAAATTCACTACGGAACTGCCCATTTAGGCCTTGAGCCCTTACCCCCTGACCCGGGGTTAGTTGCTGGAGCGATTCTCATTGTTAACGGGCAAAACCCATGTTATAAAATTGTTTTGCTGACCAGTTGGAGCAGGGGTTTATGACTGTCTATAACCACCCTTACAAAGATGTTGAATTTCTCTTTTCCGAACTGCTTGATTTTGACCGTATGTGTCAGGAAGCGGGCCTTGAAGACATTAACCAGGAGCTGGTTTCCGCCATTCTGGATGAGGCCGGACGCCTGGGTACCGAAGTCATCGCCCCACTCAATGCCATTGGTGACCGCAATGGCGCCACGCTGGGCGAGGACGGCGTGCAGGAGACCCCAGGCTTTGCCGACGCTTACCGTCAATATGTCGATAGCGGCTGGCCTTCCCTTACTGCCGGCGAGACCTATGGCGGCCAGGGAATGCCCAAGCTTGTGGGGGCCGCAGTTGCCGAAATCTGGCAATCCTCCAGCCTCGCTTTCTCTCTCTGCCCCTTGTTGACCGGTGGTGCGATCGAGGCCATTGCGGCGCATGGTTCGGACGAATTAAAAGAAACCTATCTGCCTGATATGGTAAGCGGCCAGTGGACCGCTACCATGAATCTCACCGAGTCTGCAGCCGGTTCCGATCTGGCGGCCGTGGCCAGCCGGGCCGTTCCCGAGGGCGACCACTACCTGATCAGTGGACAGAAGATTTTTATCAGTTGGGGTGACCACCAGATGGCGGAAAACATCATCCACCTGGTGCTGGCTCGCCTGCCGAACGCCCCTGGGGGCGTAAAAGGTATTTCACTGTTTTTGGTGCCGAAATTCCTGCTCGATGAAAACGGCCGCCCGGGTCAGCGCAATGATGTTTACTGTGTTTCGCTGGAACATAAACTCGGCATCCACGCCAGCCCGACCTGTGTGATGAACTTCGGCGACAATGGTGGAGCCGTGGGCTATCTGGTCGGTGAACCCCACAACGGCCTGGCCGCCATGTTCACCATGATGAACGATGCACGCCAGGGCACGGGCATGCAGGGCTTGTCCCTGTCCGAGCGGTCTTATCAGCAGGCGCTGGAGTACGCCAAAGAGCGCTTGCAGGGTACCCGCAGCGACGGCACACGTTATCCGATCATTGAGTTTCCGGATGTGCGGCGCATGCTGATGATGATGAAATCCGCCACCGAGGCGATGCGTGGCCTGGCCTATAAAGCCGCCGCTGAAATTGACCTGAGCCACTGGGCGAAGGATCCGCGGGAGGCGCGCAGGCATGCCGAACGCACCAGTCTCTATACGCCCATCGTCAAGGGCTGGATTACCGAGTTGGCTCAGGAAATCACTTCCCTGGGCATCCAGGTTCACGGCGGCATGGGCTATGTGGAGGAAACCGGCAGCGCCCAGCACTTCCGGGACGCGCGCATAACGACCATTTATGAAGGAACCACAGGCATTCAGGGGCTGGACCTGGTTGGCCGCAAGATCCTGGCCAACAAGGGTGAAATACTGCGAGACCTGCTGGATGAGATTGAGGTAACGGCTGACGCGATGTCCGCTGACGACAGCCTGGCGGGCCAGGCATCCGCGCTGAAACAGGCGGTAGACAACGGCCGGGAGGCCAGAGCCTGGCTGCTGGATCACGCCGCTGAAAATCGTGACGTCGCCGGCGGGGTCAGCGTTAACTTCATGCTGTTGATGGGGTATATCTGCGGTGGCTGGGTGATGGGTCAGGCGGCATTAAAAGCCTGCAGTTTACTAGCAGGTGATGGAGGCAATGAGTCCTTCCTGCGTGCGAAACGGGTGACTGCACAGTTTTATTCCGACCACCTGCTGCCGCGTGTCGGCAGTCACCTGGCAACGGTCAAGGCCGGTGCCGACAGCATCATGGCGCTGGATGTAGAGCAGTTCTAACCTCCAACGGGAGAAATTCCATGTAGAATCGTGACAGTTTTCGATTCTGCAGGATGTTCCGATGAATATGAATGATCTCGAAATCAGGCAGGTCACTGATGCCCGTGGCCTGAAATCATTTATTGAAGTGCCCTGGTCGATTTATGGCGATGATCCCAACTGGGTGCCGCCGCTGAAAATTGAGCGCAAGGAAGCGTTTTCGGAGAAAAACCCCTTTTTTGAACATGCCCGCTGGCAAGCCTGGGTGGCTTACCGTAGCGGTGAGCCTGTGGGGCGGATATCAGCCCAGGTGGATTCACTGTACCTGGAGCGCCACGATCCCCACACCGGCTTCTTCGGACTGATTGAAGCGCCTGATGATGCCGAAACATTTACCGCCTTGTTTGATGTGGCCGGGGCTTGGCTGAAAGAGCAGGGTATGCGGACCGCACTGGGGCCCTTTAACCTGAGCATCAACCAGGAAGTCGGCTGCCTGGTTGAGGGCTTTGATTCTCCGCCCTATGTCATGATGGGTCATGCAAAGCGCTACTATGGCCAGCAAATGGAAAAGCAGGGCTACAGCAAAGCACAAGATATGCTTTCCTATGAACTGGACAGGGACTCGTTTGCCTTCCCGCCGCTGGTGCAGCGTTTGCTGAAACGCGAGCGGAAGCGGATCAGCGTGAGATCCATCAATCGTAAAGACACCGCCGCTGATCTCGACAGCATGCGCAGCATTTTCAATGATGCCTGGTCCGGCAACTGGGGATTTGTGCCTTTCACCCGCAACGAATTTACCGCCGTGGGTAAAGAATTATTGATGATCGTGCCGACAGATTTTATTCATATTGCTGCTTTGGAAGGTGAGCCTGCAGCCTTTATTGTTTTGATTCCCAATCTGAATGAGGCCATTGCCGATCTGGATGGCAGCCTGTTTCCATTTGGCTGGGCCAAAATGCTGTGGCGGCTTAAAGTCAGGTTTCCGCAAACGGGGAGGATCGCGCTGATGGGTGTCCGCAGGGAGTTTCAGCACACCCGTTTGGGGCCGGCGCTGGCTTACAGCGTCATGCAGGCCCTGCATGGTCCGATCCTGAGCCGTGGCTTGCAACGGGTGGAGGCGTCCTGGATTCTGGAGCAAAATCAGGGGATGCGAAAAATCATGGAACAGGTGGGTGGTGTCGTGACCAAACGATACCGGATGTACCAGAAATCACTGCTTTGAAACAGCGGGAATCCATGCGGGCAGTAAAAGATAAATTTTTTGCAGTTGTGCTTGCCGGCGAGCGTCCGGGCGGCAGTGCGATCAGTCAGGAACTGGGTCTGGCAGCCAGTGTGCTGGTCGATGTGGCAGGCAAATCGGCGCTGGCCAGGGTTATTGATGCGCTTGAAACCTGTGAAATGGTTGGTGGTGGTTTACTGAGTGGCCCGGTAGAAGATATCTACCGGGATAACGAGGAAATCCGGCAAATTCTCAACGGCAGTTCGTTTCAGTGGACCGCCCCGAAATCCGGGCCCAGCGCCAGTGCGTTGGCTGCACTTGAAAAACTGGATCATTTTCCGGCTTTATTGATTTCGGGTGATCACGCTCTGCTTTTTCCGGGGCTGGTGGATGGCTTCTGTCGTGAGACTGGAAAGATGGACGTTGATGTCGTTTTCGGCCTGGTGCCTTATTCGATTGTCCGTGCGGCCTTCCCGGAATCAAAACGAACGGTCTTGAAATTCAGTGACGGCCAGTATTGTGGTACCAATTTGTTTGCGATCCTGAGCCGGGAAGGGATGACGGGCCCTGCTTTTTGGCAGGAATTGGAGGTGCACCGCAAGCGCCCCTGGAAGATGGCGCATCGTCTGGGAGTGGGGCTGCTTCTTCGCTACGTGTTCGGTCGCTTGTCACTGGATGAAGCGCTGGAGGCGCTCTCCCGCGCCATGGGTTGCCGCGTCGGGTATGTTCGGGTCGATGTGGCGCGGGCTGCAGTGGATGTGGACTCGGTAGCTGACCGTCGCCTGGCGGAAAAAATACTCCGGAATGATCAGGATTCTCAGGGGAATCACTGAGAATCCATTTACAGTAATCGGTCGATGTGGTCTGCCAGTCGGTGCGTCAGCGCCAGCAGGGTCAGGGTTGGGTTGGCCCATCCACCCGTGGTGAATACTGAACTGCCGGCAATGTGCAGGTTAGCGTAGCCATGAACCGTACAGTTTGAGTCCACTACACCGGTGGCGGAGCTTGTGCTCATCCGGGTGGTGCCCATGTGATGATAACCGCCAATCGGATGGTTGCCCACGGTTGGATCCACCGGCCAGGCGGCTGTGCCGTCTTCCAGCCAGGGCATGGTTTGCAAATGGCCCAATTCCAAACGCTTGAATTCCCGTCCAACGGCCCGGGCAAGCTCCAGCACCGATCGTTTGTCCAGTTCCGAGAGTTGCCAGTCCAGGTCGGCACGACGGCAACCCAGGGCATCACACTGGTCGGAAAGCCGCACCCGGCTGGCCGGGTTCGGCGCCTGTTCCGCCCGGGCCATGAGGTAAAGTTCCATGCCCCGGAGCCGGGTAGCACTGCGTAGCAGGGGCATCGACAAGTGGCGTTGCAAGCTGTCCTGGACTCTTCGGTAGAGGTGCCACAAGCGCCGATTAGACTGCGATGCAGACAAATTGTGTTTCAGATTCAAGTACATTTTCTTGCTCGTGCCCAGGCCGAGTTCCGGCTTGCGTTGAATCTTGAAGGTGGCGGCGCTGTTCAGAATCCCTTTGCTTCTCTGCAGGGAGGGTGATGCCACCAGTGCCGGTGCTACGGGTGGTCCTGATTGCGGATAGCGTTTGCGATAATGGGCCCAGAACCAGGCCGGATCATCCGTTTTGATGTAGGCGATACGGCCATGAGGATGTTCCATAAAGTAGCGCCCGACCTGGTCACTGGCATTACCGACTCCAGTACTTTCCACATCATTGGAAATCAACAGCAGGCGCGCATTCTCGATTGCACCGCAGGCCAGTACAAAATGTTGTGCACGCACGATCAGCTGTTTTCTTTCCAGTGTGCTGGCCTTGAGCTGCCGGATCGTCCGGGCATTTTCATCAGCCTGCACGCGCACGATGTTGGCGTGCAGCACGATACGGGCATTGCAGGCTGCGATGAGATCACCAACCTGGGTGCTGTTGAAGCGCTCTTCCTTGGCGTCAAAGCGCCAGAATTGATGGATAATCTCTTCGCGATCGAAGTCGATGGGAGCCAGTTGCAGCCTGTCCCACATATCCTGAGTGTAGTCGTAGTCGCCCAGTTCCAGTGAGTTGTGAGCAACCCGGTAATAACTTTTTAAGTCATCCAGGCCAATCGGCCAGCCACTGTGGGGCACCCATTCCCGTTGTTCAAAGTCCAGGGCGTCAAGCGGAACACTTCGCCCCCCCCAGATATTGGTCGTGCCGCCAAAAAATCTCAGCCGGGAATGCTCCAGTTCGTAGTATTCCATACCCACGTTCGCTCCGGCGTACAGATCCTGCGTAGGCTGGTGGAAGTCCATGCCGCCGGCTTCCAGCAGGCAAACATCATGACCCCGCTTCATCAGGCTCCTGGCCAGCGCCACACCGGCAGCGCCTGCACCTGCTATACAGACGCCGGTATCCAGTTTGTCGGGGGCGGATGCGTCCTGCAGGTCAATCAGCATAAGAGTCGGTGCTTGCGCCCTGAAAAGGCGCTTGTTCAGGGTTATGCGGGAAACACATTTTCAAAAGCAGGATTCAGGGTGCCGCGTGTGTCAACGACGACCTTTGAGTGCTCTCTGATCAAATCATAGTCAAACAGGTCATGGTTGGTGCTGATGACAACACAGTCGAAACCGGCCAGGCTGGGTGCATCGAAAGGCACGCTTTGCAAATCGAACTCGTACTTGCGCATTTTTGGAAATACCGGCAAGTACGGATCACAGTAGGCAATCTTCACCCCCGCATCCTGCAACTGTTGCAGGATCTCTACCGAGGGCGATTCGCGCATGTCGTCCACGTTCTTTTTGTAGGCGATGCCCAGTACCAGTACTTCGCTGCCCTCCATGGATTTGTTTTGTGAGGCCAGGGCCTCGCGCACCTTGGCGACGACATAGGCCGGCATCGCGCTGTTCACCTCGCCGGCAAGTTCAATGAAACGGGTATTTATACCGTATTGTCGCGCTTTCCAGGTGAGGTAGAAAGGGTCGATCGGGATGCAATGCCCCCCCAGGCCGGGGCCGGGATAGTACGGCACGAAGCCAAAGGGTTTGGTGGCGGCCGCATCAATCACCTCGTAGATATTGATGCCCATGCGGTCGGCGACCACCTTCATTTCATTGACCAGGCCGATGTTGACTGCCCGGTGAATGTTTTCCAGCAACTTGGTCATTTCCGCCACCCGGGTGGAGCTGACCGGCACCACCTGGTCGATGACGCCCTCATACAGGAGTGTGCCCAGTTCCAGGCAGGCTGCCGTGCTGCCTCCTACCACCTTGGGTATGGTGCGCGTGGTGAAATCGGGATTGCCCGGATCTTCCCGCTCCGGTGAATAGACCAGGGCAATGTCTTGCCCAACCCGGAGACCGGTTGATTCTATTCGTGGTTTCAGTTCTTCTTCTGTGGTGCCTGGGTAAGTGGTGCTTTCCAAAGCGATCAACTGCCCCGTTTGCAGAAACGGAAGCAGTGAATCCGTTGTGTTGAGGACAAAACTGAGATCGGGTTCACGATTGTCGTTCAGTGGCGTGGGGACACACAGGATCAGGACATCGGAATCCGCGGCGCGGGAGAAATCACTGGTGGCCTCGAGCCCTGCTGTCACAGCGACTTTGATATTTTTATCGGAAATATGCCGGATGTAGCTCTCGCCCCGATTGAGCTTGCGTGGTTTTTCGGGGTCATTATCGAAACCGATGACCTTGAAGCCGGCCCCGGAGAAGCACAGGCTCAAAGGAAGACCGACATAACCCAGGCCGACAATACCGATGACAGCGCTGTGGTCGCTGAGTTTTTCCTTGAGTTGTTCCAGTTTGCTCATGAGCAGGGTTCTCGATGCGGGTCTCTGATCACCCGCAGTATATAGACGCTGTCAGCCGGAGACGATGATAATTTGCGCGCTGCTCGTGTTTTGGTCTTGCCGTTTCTGTTGAGTGGGAACTTTCGGTGGGTTCACTTACTCTGAATGCTGAAATTTCTGTAATGTCCATTCACAATTAGCCATAATGGTCGCGTCGGAGAATCTGGTCTCTCGGCTCATTTCAAGCCCAGGCATTATCTTATGTTCCGGATTGCACACATTTCCGATCTTCACATTCCGCCATTACCGCCTGTTTCGGTGCGGCAACTCGCCGGGAAGAGGCTTCTGGGACTGTTTTCCTGGCATTACAAGTGGAAATTTGAGCACAGACCGGCCGTACTCAAGGCCTTGCTGGCCCACTTGCAAGACCAGGAGCCCGACCATATCTGTGTCACCGGCGATATTACCTTTACCACACTTCCCGCCGAGGTTGACCTTGCTGCAGACTGGTTTTCACGGTTGGCTGATCCGCAGCAGATCAGCCTTATCCCCGGTAATCACGATGCCTATGTAGCAGGCGCTCTGGACTATGCACTGGAAAAATGGTCCCGCTGGATGCGCGATGACGAGGGGCATCCCGGTTTCCCTTACCTGCATCGCCGTGGCCCGGTGGATATCGTCGGCCTTTCCAGCGCAGTGGCAACAGCGCCTGCTATATCGTCAGGCCGTATCGGATCGCTACAACTGGAAAAGACCGAGGCGCTTCTCTCCAGGATCAAGACCAGTAAGCGTCCCAGCCTGTTGCTGATTCATCATCCGCCACAGGAGGGTGCAGCATCAGCACGAAGGGCTCTGTCTGATCGAAAAAAATTGCAGGAGGTGCTGGTCCGCTTTCCGGTTGATCTTGTTCTTCATGGACATTTACACTATCCGACCCGGGCTACGCTCAACGGTCCCTCCGGGCCGATTCCGGTACTCGGAGCCGCTTCGGCCTCGACGATTGGGAATCGCAAATCGGTGGCTCACTACCATATAATCGATATGGAAACGGCTGCGGGGCAGGCACGAATGACGGTTCGGCACTATCATTACGACACTGAAACCGGGAATTTTTCTCTCAGCGAGACACAAACACTATGATCCGTATTGGCTTTCTGTTAAACCATGATGCTGCTCATCAGGTCCAGCACTGCATCCCGACCGCCTATGAACTGGCGCGCAGGCATCCCGAAGTGTCGATTGTCATCATCAGCACGACCGAAGCGGAAGCAGAAGCCGTAGCAGGCATTGCCGCCGATTACCCGGACGCCTCATGTCAAGTCGAAATCGCTGAACCGCCAGGCTATGCCAGCCTTTTTGACAAGGTGACCGGTCACGCACTGCTGGCCAAGCGCTTCGGTGTATTGTGGCGCCACCGCGACCTGTTTCGTTCACTCGATGCGCTGGTGGTCCCGGATAAAACCAGCCTGGTGCTCAAAAGCTGGCTGGGCGCTGATTGCCCTCTCATGATCAACACGTTTCACGGTGCCGGCGATCGTAAGGGCGGTTACCAGGGGGTTGCCGGTTTTGACTACCATCTGCTGCCGGGGCGCAAATATGAGGAGCGTATGCTGGAAGAAGGCCTGGTTGATGCGGATCGTTACACCGTCGCCGGTTACGTCAAGTTTGATTGCATCCGTAATACGCCGCGGCCAAAGCTCTTCTCCAATGACCGGCCGACGGTGCTCTACGCCCCTCATTTCAATCCAAAGCTCTCATCCTGGTATGGCTGGGGAGAGTCAATCCTGGACTATTTTGCGCAAAGCACCGAGTACAATCTGATTTTCGCCCCGCACGTGCTTTTATACCGGCGTAGCTGGCACATTTCTACGGAAGGCGGTTTGCCGCGACGCACGCCCCCTATTCCCGATGCAGCCCGGCAGGCAGAAAATATTCTGGTTGACCCCGGTAGTATCGCCTCAATCGACATGACTTATACCCGTGCCGCTGATATCTACCTGGGGGATGTCAGTAGCCTGGTCTACGAGTTCCTGATTGAACCGAGGCCCTGTCTGTTTTTTAACCGGAGCAAGGCCGACTGGCGGGATAATGAAAATTTCTGCTTCTGGTCCACCGGTGAAGTGCTGGACTCCCCCGATGAACTGTCCGCCGCCCTGGCCAGGGCACAGTCGGATCCCATGCACTACCGGGAGGAGCAGGAACGCGCTTTCGCTGAGGCTTTTGATCTCAACGACACCCCCTCGTCCGTTCGGGCGGCTGATGCAATCATGGAGTTTCTTGTGACCAAAGGAGGGCTTTCGGCCTGACCGGTCGTAAACAGCATGTTCCATTCAGTCAAACAGTGGTCTATTTTGGTCAAGAGATTTCCGGGAATTACATGTAATGTACCTACCATTACCGGATGGAGCGCGATTGTATGCCCACAGCAAAAAACCAGGATGACAGGAATGTAACCATGTTATACGCGCTACCTGATCACGAAGTCATGGAAAATCTGTTGCCCGGGATTCGTGATCGTTACCTGACCACCGACCAGGCGGTTGAACGAATACTGAATCAGCCGGGTGTAGTTCCAGTGGCGGTTAATCCGCTGGGTAAGGGGCTGGTCTATTTCGCTGATATCGGCGACACACCGCTGCTCGAGTGGAAATACATTTACACCATAGAACGTCTGGCCCAGGAAAACGGTGTCGGGGAAATATTCTCTACCGACCTGGACATTTTGCTGCGTGATGACCTGGTGTTTGATTATGTGCCGATCAAGGGTCTGGTTTTTCATGTCTCCCGTTGTGGCTCCACCTTGTTCACCAAGGCCCTGGCGCGGTCACCGCGCAATCTCGTCATCAATCAGGGGGGGCCCCTGCAAGAGGGGTTTTGGGCTGCGATTACCGATCAGTGGCGCCACCCACCGGAAATAAATGAACCTAATATCCGCATGTTGCAAAACCTGGTCAGGCTCATGGCCCGAAGACGTCGGGCTGAACACGAGCATGGTTTTGTAAAATTTATTAGCTGGAACATCATTTATGTGGATCTGATCTGTGCAGCTTTCCCCGAAGCGTCGGCGCTCTATCTGTACCGCAACCCGGTTGAAGTTATTGCCAATGTGTTGCAGGAAACCACGGCGGTATTACGGTCCAAGGGTGATTTACTTGCCCGTGCACTCACCGGTCTGCGGCCACAAGATACCGTTAACATGAGCAACTTTGAGTTTCTGGCCCATTGTTACGCCAATTATTTCAATGTGGTACTGAACGAGTCCGCCGCCACCGGTTTGCGCCTGGTTAACTATGAGCAACTGAAACATATGGATGCTTTTGCAGACATTATGCAGCGGGGGTTCAGCCTGAGGCCGGATAAGCTGGAATTGGCAAGGATGCAGAAGCAGTACCGTTACTATTCGAAAGACGATACGGATACGACTCTTTTTACCGGCGATATAGACAATATGCTGGATATTTTACCAGCTTGTGATAAACAGCTGATTAAACGGGTCTGTAATGAAGGCCTGACAGGTCTTGATGCGAGCGAGCGAAACCTTTACCGGACTGTATAGTCCCAGGATTCTGGTAGCCGCTTACTTTGCAATCTTTAATGTAATAACATGACGCCATTCATTTGGCCAATGCCCAAGAGTAACAAGTCGATGACAGAGATATTTAAAAACAACCTCCTCACGGTACTGATCCCGAATTACAACTATGGAGACTATATTGCCAAGGCAATCGACAGCATCTTCAAGCAGGATTATCCGGCCATAGAACTCATTGTCGTCGATGATGGAAGCGATGATAATTCCGTTGCTGAAATCCAGAACAAGTTTCAAGAAAACAATGAATTACAGAGATGTGAACTCATAGTTCTTGAACATAATCAGGGTAAATTGGGCGCAATCAATGCGGCGCAGGACTATCTCAGTGGTGAATTTCTTATCACCCTGGATGCCGACGACTGGCTAAGCCCCAGTTATGCCAGCCGTTGTATTGCCGAATTGCGGCAAAGGCGCTTACGGGATTCCAGCCTTGGTTTTATTTACAGCGATTGCAAACTGGTCGATGAATTTGGCAAGCACATTGATTACGGCCGTTCGACCACCTTCAAGCGAAGCCTTGTGGAGAAATTGAGCTTTCTGCCTGAGCCGGAGCTGATCTTGACGCGTGCGTTTAAAGATGTGATGCCTTTTGATGAATCCATCCGGGTGGCAACCAAGCATCACAAGTGGTGTCGCGTCGTCAATAATGGCTGGACCGGCTATCACATAGCCGAGCCATTGTTCTCTTATCGCATGCACTCCAACAACCTTTCCGGAATCGGCAAGCGGATCATTTCTGAAGCTGAGAAAGGTGAGTACGGTGAGCGTATTCTTTCCGGTTACTGGGGCACTGCCAAGGGTTGAGTCGTGACATCCGAGGGCGTATTTTCTGCGCATCCCTGATGGTTCCGTGCATACTATACCGTCCACTTTTAATGACGTTTGAGTGATATGAACGCTAATCCCCTGAAGGCCTATGGTGACTGGATTGCATCCGTAGACCGTGACTGGCCGCAAGCCGCGCTGGATTCTGCTCACCGGGAACTGATCGACATTGTGGCCGTGATGATACCCGGTGCAGTCACGCCGGTTGTGCGCAAGATTCTGCGGCGAATTCACCAGTGGGGCCCCGGTGCACACACAGCGGTGGGCACCTCGGATCGACTCGTTCTGCCCTGGGCTGCTCTGCTCAATGCCACTGCCGGTCACGCGGTGGATTTCGATGATAATTTTGATCCGGCCAAAGGGCATATCTCAGCGGTCCTGTGGCCAACTATTCTCGCCGTTGCGGAACAAGAAGGCAGTTCTCCACAGGATTGCCTGGACGCCTACCTGGGTGCCCTGCAAATCCAGGGCCGTATCGGCCAGGGACTGAACCCAGCACACCGCAAACGCGGCTGGCATGCAACGGCCACCACCGGCGCCCTTGGGGCCGCAGCAGCCACTGCAAGATTACTCCGCCTTGATGAGACACAGGCTGCCATGGCGCTGTCCCTGGCGACCAGCACAGCCGGTGGCTTCATGTCTCAGTTCGGCACCATGGCCAAACCCCTGCATGCCGGACTGGCCGCAAAAGGGGGTATCCAGTCTGCCTGTTTCGCCCAGGATGGGCTCACCGCCGGTTGGCATACTCTGGACGGCCCGATCGGCATGAATACCCTGATGGTTGGGCCTGACCGGGAAGAATTACGCGCCGCAATCGGTGAACCCGAACACGGGCAGACCCTGAGCTTCGAAACGGAATCCATCGGTGAACCCCTGTTGATTCTTGAACACAAGTTTCGGGTCAAGCGCTTTCCCACTTGCGGCAGCGCGCACCGCTCCCTGGACGCCACGCTCGCCCTGCGCGAGGAGTATGGTTTTGGGGCAGGGGATATCGATCGGGTCGATGTCTACGCGCCAGCCATGCACCTAAAAAACCTGATGTATCAACGTCCTGAAGACGGCCTGCAGGGAAAGTTTTCCATTGAGTATCCACTTTCATGTGCCATTATCCAGGGTGAATGTACACTGGCTGATTTTACCGATGAAGCCGTTTCCCGCCGCGAACACCGCGCGATGTTTGAACGGATTCATCGCCATCCCATAGAGAAGTCAGAGACCGAAATGGATACCCGGATCCAGATCACTCTGAAAGATGGCCGGGTCATTGAAAAATCGGTTTTCATGGCCTGGGGCAGTAAAACGGCACCTTTTCCCACGTCGCAATACTGGAAAAAATTTGAGCAGTGTACAAGCGGCATCATGCAGAGCGTGGATCAACGGCGTTTGAAACAGGCACTGGAAAATTTCACTTCGCTGTCCCGCGCCAGCGAACTGACTCGGTGTTTGGGGGTGGACCTGAGTCCTGTCGGTCCATCTGGCCCGGCATGACGGTAAAAAAAATTTCCTCCAGGCCATTAACGGCGCTGGTGATGGCGGCCAGCCGGAAGGGCTTTGAGGATTCTGTAGCCAGACTGCAGGGCAAATCTCACAAGTGCCTGGTGACCATCGACGGTATCGCGATGATCGAGCGCGTCGTGCAGACCCTGATTGACAGCGAATGTTTCGAGCGCATCCTGGTCTCGATTGAAGATGAGCGGGTTCTGCAGGACTTGAGCCTGGCCAGTCACTGGCTCAGGGAAGGCATGATCGAAGTGGTGCCAAGCGCCGGTAATCTTGCCGACAGCCTGGTCAGCTTCACTGAAACAGTTGACCAGCCCTTGCCCCTGGTTATCACCACGGCGGATAACGTTCTGCACACGCCCGAACTGGTACGCTTTTTCGTAGCGGCCTTTGTGCAGGGCAATGGTGATGCTGCGGTGGCCGTTACGCGTGAAAGCACAGTTCGCGACGAGTACCCGGACGGGGAATTTGGGTTCTTCCAGTTTCGTGATGGTGGTTATTCTTTTTGTAATCTGTTTGGCATCAGCCACCCGGGTGCACTCCAGGCCGCAGAAATATTCCGCAGCGGCGGCCAGTTCAGAAAACACCCCTGGCGTATGCTCCGGGCATTTGGGGTCATGCCGTTGATTCTGTACAAGTGGCGCCTGCTCAATCTCGATGGTTTCGCCCGGCGAATTGCGCGCAAGCTGGGCATCACTGTTGATTTGGTGCGTTTGCCTTTCGCCTTTGGGCCTATTGATGTGGATAATCCGAAGACTTTTGCATTCAGCGAGTGTGTACTGAGAGAACGCCGCCTTTGACCCATCCCATTGTTCATATCGGTTACCACAAGACAGCTACAAGCTGGTTTCAAAAGAACTTTTATCCTCATGTGCGCAACGCCACTTACCTGAATCGTAAGCGGGTTCGGGATGTCTTTTTAAACACCACCGCTTTCAGTTTTGACCCCGATAAGGCCAGGCAAGAGTTACAGGTGGATGATCGCCCGATCATTTGTGAGGAAGATCTGTGCGGCCATTATGATAACGGCGGCCTGCTTGAGTCGCTGTCGAAGGACGTAGCGTATCGTATTTCGGCCGTTTATCCGGATGCACAGATCGTTATTTTTATCCGCAACCAGCTCGACATGATTCGCTCGACCTACCTTCAATATGTCAGAGGCGGCGGAACCTGGTCCCTGAGCAGATTCCTGTCTCCCTACGCTCGCGGGAGCATTTACGCCAGGCGGTGGTATAAAAAGCCCATGCTGAGTCTGGACCACTTCGCCTACCAGCATTTGATTCACCATTACCAGTCTGTATTTGGTCCATCCAGAGTGCACGTCTTTTGCTATGAGGACTTTGCCGCCGATGTTCCCGGTTTTATCGAGCGTTTCGCACATCGCCTTGACCTGGACGGTCCGTTTGATCAGCTCAACCACGAGCCACGAAACAAATCGCTGGGCCTTGTTTCACTGCAGTTGGCGCGCTTTTTCGGCCCTTTTTCCCGCTGGGACAACCCGAATCGATTGATCTTACTTCCCGTGATCCCGATGTGGATGCACAAGCAGGGGCTGAAGGCCTTCAACAAAACGCCTTTGGCGGGGCCTCAGCTAAGCAACAACCGCCTGTTCGGCAAGAAGCTTGGCCGCGAATTGCATAATCGCTTTGTGCCGGATAATCAGGCCCTGACGCAGGAGCTGAATCTGCCGCTGGCGGAATGGGCTTATCCGATGGTTCGGCTTGACTGAGGTTTTATGATTTATTAACCCCGGCAGTGTAAAATTCCGACCCATCATTGGCCCGGCGTTGTTTTTTATACGCATCGGGTGATTTAGAGGATCTGAATCGTGAAAGCCATTATTTTAAGTGCAGGTCAGGGTCGGCGACTCTTACCCCTGACTGAGGTGACTCCCAAATGCTGCTTGCGCCCGGGTGAGTTGTCCATTCTGGAGTGGCAGATCCGGGAATTGTCGGCGGCCGGCGTCGATGAAGCGGTCGTTGTCACGGGATTCGGTCACGACAAAGTGGAAGAAATCGTCAGGCGCGTGAAGGGCATTCGTGCCCGCACCTTGTATAACCCTTTTTATGCGCAGTCCGATAACCTGGGGACCTGCTGGGTTGCCCGGGGAGAAATGGATGGCCCCTTTGTCCTGATCAATGGCGATACCCTGTTCGAGACCGCTGTGATGCAACGCCTGTTCAGAGACGTCGCCCGTTATCCCATTACCCTCGCGACGGATCAGAAAATCTCTTATGACGACGATGACATGAAAATCTGGGCCGAAGGCCCCCGTCTGTGCCGGGTTGGGAAGCGGCTGGACCTGAACCATGTGAACGGCGAGTCAATCGGAATGATGTATTTCAACCGTGATGGTGCTGAGATTTTTGTAAAGAAGGTCGAGAAATTAATGCGCCGGGGCGATGGCCTCACGCGCTGGTACCTGTCTGCCATTGATGAACTCGCGCAGGCCGGGGTGGTTGGAATCAGTTCAATTCATGGTCTGAGTTGGTGCGAGGTGGACGATCCCGTGGACCTGGCTTACGCTGAAACCGTGGTAAAAACCTGGCCTGACCGGGCGAGTGTGAAGCAAGCAGAGAACGTTGAAACCGGCCAGCATGCCTTCCTCGGGAAGGAGTCTGTTTAGTCTTTCGGATCGACCCGGATGTGTACGCCCTGGCTGCCACTCGCCTGGATGCGGTCCTGTGTGATGTCGTACTCAATCTCTTCGCTTTGCATCGTCTGACCGGCTGTTGTGAGACTGGCTCTGCCGACCAGGTTGATGCTGTTGCTTGCCCTCTGGTAGACAATACGAAGCGCTTTGCCCATTACGATTTTTATGCGGTCATTAGAGATGGTTTCGAGCTGAATATTTGCCGGTGATCCCACCAGGATCACGGTTTCAGGATCATCCAGGTCCCCGTATAATGTCGCCTCCTCGGCGGACAGGTACCAGTCATAAGCTTTCAGTTCAAAATCGCCGCTGAAATGGACCGTATCAGGCGCTGTGTCCTCCCAGGCATTGTCAGCCTTGATCAATATGGTGTCATCCGCAGAGAATCCGCTGATCCGTTCACCGGCTGACAGGGCGAAGTCCGCAGGGAACAGGATCCACGCCAGGATAACAATCCGGGTCAGATGATTGATGGTGTTTTCGGGTCGGTGCATGATAAATTGACCTGCAAGCAATCGTGATCATAACAATTTCCGTCCCCCAGGTTCACCCATGCATGATTATTGACCGCTATTTGAGAAATGAAATCAGCGTGCCATTCATGGCCGTGAACGTTGTACTGTTTGCGATTTTCCTGACCTTTAGCCTCACTCGCTTCCTGATTGACGCTAATTCCGGTCTGTTGCATGCGGCAGAAGTCATTCAGTTGACTTTTCTCAAATCACTCATTTCTCTTGAAACACTATTGCCTCTGAGCCTTTATCTTGCAGTAATGATCGGTCTGGGAAGGTTGTACAGTGACTCCGAAATCTACGCGATGAGAGCCTGTGGGATCAGTGAAATGCGTTTACTCCGGCCGATCGTGCGTTTCGCGCTTCTGTTGGCGGTATTGATTGCTCTTTTTTCCGTTTTTGTCCGGCCGTGGGCCTATGCAAAATCCTATCAGATCAAAGCACAGGCAGCGGCTTCGACTGCAGTTGACCGTATACAGCCTGGGCGTTTCTATACATTCGGGGATTCCGGAAGGACTATTTTTATCAAGGGAATTTCGCGTCGGGGGGCTGAACTGGATAAGGTATTCATTCGTACGCGGGAAAATGGTGATCTGCAGGTAATTACGTCGGATACCGGGCACATGGAATTCGAGGTCAGGCCCGGATATCACCGGCTGGTGCTGAATGATGCAAGTGTGTACAAACTGGTGGCGGATGGTCCGGACGTGTTCGCGGAATTGGGTACTTTTTCCTTGTGGGTTCCGGTAGGGGAAGCTGATGAAGTAGGTTACAAGACGAAATCAACCGCTACTTTCGATCTGGGTGACTCCGGCAGCACCCGGGACCTGGCCGAATTCCAGTGGCGCATGTCGACGCCGCTGTCCGCCTTGTTACTCGCCCTGTTGGCCATCCCCCTCAGTCGCAGCAAGCCGCGCCAGGGGCGCTATGCCCGGATGCTGGCCGCCATCGTGATTTATACCCTCTATTTCAATCTGATGGATGTCGCCCGCACCTGGGTGGAGAGTGGGGCTTCCACCGGAATCTGGTGGGTGCCCACCTTGCTCGGCCTGCTGGTCCTGGTTCTTTTTGTGCCCTGGGCAAGACTGGCCCGCAAGCTCCCTCGAAAGCGGGGCAGGCGTTCATGAATATTCTGGATCGCTATATCATGCGCCAGTTTCTAAAGGGCGTGTTGCCGGTACTGCTGTTGTTACTGGCCCTGTTCAGTTTCCTGACACTTGCCGAAGCACTGGAAGATGTAGGCAAAGGTACCTTTACCCAATTGGATGCTTTCACGGTGGTTTTGTATACGCTGCCCAAGTTGATCGTGGACCTGTTGCCGGTTACAGCACTACTCGGCGGGTTGATGGGCCTGGGAATCATGGCTAATCACCAGGAATTGATTGCGGCGCGGGCCGTTGGAATGTCCCGGGCGCGCATGGCACTACCGGTATTCCTGGTTTCCCTGTCACTGGCGGTTCTGGTGGCGCTGATGCAATCTGTATTGATCCCGGTCAGTGAGCGTGAAGCTTCAGAATTACGCTCCCGGTCGTTGGATGAGACCTCGGTGGATGCAGCGGGCAGGCTGGAATTCTGGACGCGCAGTGGTGACAATATCGTTCATGTGAGAGATGTGCTGTTCAACAGCATCCTCAGTGATGTGGAAATTTACACTACCGACCAGCACGGTAAACTCAGGCAATTGATTCAGGCGGAGCAGGCGACCATTAGCGGTGCGGATACCTGGCTGCTGGAGAATGTGGTGCGTACGGGCATGGATGGCATGGTAGCGACCGAGGATCGGCTTCCCGAGCTGAAATGGACCGGTTTGCTGTCACGGGAACAGGCCGATATCCTGATGCTTCCACTGGAATCCCTGGCTCCGTACGAATTATTGCACTACATCAAATACCGGGATGAGAACGAACTGGATACGCACGCCCTGCGGGTGATTTTCTGGACACAGATGAGCGTCCTGCTGTCGGTGATCGCCATGAGCCTGTTGTCCCTGCCCATGCTGGCCGGGTCGACCCGGTCGATTTCAGCCAGTGAGAGAATTGTTATCGGAGGAATGATCGGTATCATTTTTTACCTGATGCAGCAACTCAGCGGACACCTGGCAAACCTGTTTGGCCTGCTGCCCTGGTTGACCATCATGGGACCCGTGGTTCTATTACTTGCTGTTGCCGTTATTGCTCAACTGTGGCACCCCCGCTCAAAAAAAACCCGCGCACCTACGGAGTGAATGACTGAAACTGTCTGCAAGAGGTATGGGCTGCCTGTCTGCAGGTTCCGGTTACGAGGCTCTGCTCCAACTCGATTCCCCAGCAACCGTGAAGCGGGCTCCCGTGCCGGCGTTCTTGTCCAGTGACATCAGGCGCATCTGGCAGTGCCAGCCCTGATCGGCTTTTTCTACATCAAAGACTCGGTAGGAAGCGTTATTGACGCTGGATGCGGAAGCTGTGCAGAAGCTACGGACCTCCCCGTGCTGCTGTTGGCGATTGCAGTGAATGTGCCCGTACAGGACCAGGTCGGGTTGTTGTTCCTCGACGATAAGCTGAAGATCTTTCGCATCCCGCAGCGCTTTGCGTGCCGACGCCATTCCCGGCAGGGGCGGGTGGTGGATCAGCAGGCAGGTGAACACAGACGGTTCGGGAACCTGGCCGGGCAGGCCCGATGGCGGCCCGCCCAGGGCACTGCGCAGCCGCGACAATTGCGCTTCACCCAATTCGCCCTGGGCAGAAAATATCCGGCTGACGCAGGAAGTATTAAGGCCAAGAAGGCGCACACTTCCGCAGGTCTGCTCGATTGGGTAAGCAGCGGCATAGTCAGTAGCCCCTGCATCCTGTGTGGGCAGATAGTCACACCAGTGGCGGCGCATGGCGGCCAGGGAATCAGCGGCGTAATTATCATGGTTGCCGGGCACCAGCAGAACCTGCTCCGGGCTTCCCAGTTGCTGCAACCAGGACGCGGCTTCGATTATTGCATCCTCCAGGCCAAGGTGGACCAGGTCACCGGTCAGCAATATCCGGTCCGGCGATTCATCGTGCACGGCCCGAGTGAGCCGTTCGAGAATTTCAGGCCGGTGAATGTGACGGCGATTCCTGTACCATGAGAGGTAGCCTGATTTCCGTTTTCCTTTCACCCCGAAGAAACTGAACGACTCCAGGCTGCTCAGGTGTGGGTCTGTCAGTTGAATCAGGCGCATGAAATTATCCAGAAAAACCGGCGGGGAGCTTTGCCGAAAATGGGCAGGCTGACTATAATCGACTGGCCTGCAGATTGCATCCCATGAGAACCAAGCATAAGCATGATCACGCCCGCCCTTGTACTTGAAGAATCTCCCGTGAAGTTGTGGGGACTTTCATCAACAGAAAGAATCAGTCGCCAGTTGAAGGCGATCGGTGATGTTGAACTCATCGAGCCAGGTAGTGAAATGCCTACTTCAGGACGGGTTCTGCTGCTGAACGGTCATTTTTTATTCGAAATCCGAACGCTGGCTGGCCTGCTGCAACGGCAAAACACGGTGCTGATATATCCGGGTGACGAGCGGCCTGCGGCTGTAATCGCTGATTCCGATCTGGCGACTGCCGGTCGGGACTACATCACAGGACGTGCTGACACACCGCCGGAACGACTAGCCTGGATTACTGCGGACGATCTTGCCGCCTTCGATCAGGCGCTGCTGAGTGCAAAGAAACCCCTTCTCGAGCCTATCGTCGGGAAAAAAAAGCAGGACATGGAAAACCTGCTGTACGGCAACGCCTACAAGGGTATTACTGACCTGGTGACCAAGTTTCTGTGGCCGCGTCCGGCCCGGGCGGCCGTTCACGTGGCAGCCAATCTCGGCCTGTCTCCCAACAGCGTAACCAGCGTTGGACTGGTGCTGGTGATTGCTGCCTGTTACCTGTTTTTCCATGGCTATTACGCGGCCGGGCTGGCTGCTGGCTGGAGTATGACTTTTCTCGATACCGTGGACGGCAAGCTGGCGCGGGTCACCGTTCAATCAAGCAAATTCGGGCATCTGTTTGACCACCTGATCGACCTGATTCACCCACCGTTCTGGTACCTGTTCTGGGGTATGTCCCTGAGTGGCTTTCAGGGGGTGATGGGATTTGGCCCGGTGGATATGTACTGGATGATCGCGATCGCTTATGTTGCCGGTCGCCTGGTGGAAGGCCTGTTTCCCCTGCTGGGCAATTGCAATGTATTCACCTGGAAGCCATTTGACGCCTATTTTCGCCTGGTCACGGCGCGGCGCAATCCCTGCCTGATTATTCTGACCTTAAGCGCAGTCATCGGGCGGCCGGACTGGGGTTTTGTTGCGGTGACTTTCTGGACCGTGTTGACCACCATCGTACTGTTTATACGCCTGTTGCAGGGCGGCATCAGCCGCTTGCGTCAGGGACCGCTGGATTCCTGGTTGAATGCCGATGATGTCGCCTGCGGGCCAAATGCCCGGGCTTTTCGCCTGTTCGGGCGCACACGGGGCGCCTATGGAATTTAGACCCGGTGATGGTTTAACCGACCTGGTTTCGGAACAATTGTCCAGCAGTTGTAACTTTCCTGACGAACAAAGGGACCAATTGCTGGCGCAGGTCCGGGAACGCTATGGGAACGGTCTGTTGGCGGTCCTGATTTATGGCTCTTACCTGCGCGGCAAGCGTGACACCCTGCTGGATTTTTATGTGTTGCTGGACAATTACAATTCTATGCCCAAAGCCTGGCATGGCTGGCTGGCAAAGGCGCTGCCACCCAATGTGTACCAGATTCAGCACGGTTCACCCCCGGATGAAATCCGCGCCAAGTACGCCTTGCTGACAATGGACCGCTTCGAATATGCCCTGCGGTCTGATTTTCATTCCTATTTCTGGGGCCGTTTTGCCCAGCCCTGTGGAATACTCTGGTGCCGGGATGAATCGACCCGGCAGCGCCTGGTCGGCGCGGTTGCAACGGCTGTGGTGACGTTTACCCGGCGGGTTGTGCCTATTCTGCCGCCTTCTTTCAGTGCCCAGGATGTGTGGACCCGGGGCCTCAGCCTGAGCTACCAGTGCGAACTCCGTTCCGAACCACCGGGACACGCCCACCAGTTGTTCAGTTTCTGGCCCGAATACTACACTTCTATCACCACTTTCCTGGCAGACCAGGGGCTGGGTTTCGAGGCGGCTGAGCAGGAAGGAGTATTCAGTAATACCACCAGCGGCTCTGCCCGGCGCTGGTCACCGGTCAGTTGGTGGCTCAGGCGGATACAGGGCAAGATTCTTTCCTTTTTACGCCTGACCAAGGCGGCGCTGACTTTCAGCGGTGGTCTGGATTACCTGTTGTGGAAAATCAAGCGTCACTCGGGTGTGTACATTGAGCCCACCCGCCGGCAACGAAAATATCCATTGATTTTTATCTGGCCCCTGCTTTGGCGCCTCTACCGCAAAGGTGCGTTCCAATGATTCCGGCCGCGCAGGGTCTGGGCGACAGGCGCCGGGCATGTTGAGGCGAGTACTGAAGAATTTTGCGGTTGTCCTGCGTGGGCGGGGGATTGCGGCGGCCTTTTCCGTCACGGCTGCCGGCCTGATGGCCAATGCCTTGTCGGCAACCGAGTTCGGCCTGGTCATCCTGTTGCATACCTACATCATGGTGGTGCGCGGTGCCCTCAATTTTCGCACATTTGAGACCATCGTCCGGTTTGGAATACCGCTGGTTGATGCCGGGGACGATGTGGGCCTGCGGGCCTTGTTGCGTTCGACCATGATAATTGACATGGCCGCTGCCTCGCTGGCGACGATTGCCGGTATCGCTGCCGCACCGCTGGCCGGGCATTTGCTGCAATGGGACAGCGATATGGTGGCCTGGGCAGCGATCTACAGCCTGATCATTCTGTCCACGGCCAACGGCACGCCCAACGGGATCCTGCGCATTTATGACCGCTTCGATGCACTGGGTATTCAATCCACGGTTGGGCCGGCACTGCGTCTCCTGTCGGTTTCCATTGCCTGGGCGCTGGATGCACCGATGCCGGTGTTTATCATCGCCTGGGGGGCGGCTTTTGCCGTCGGGCATGTCTACATGATGGTGCGTGGAATAAATGAGTTGAAGGCGCATATGGATGCCCGGCTGTGGAGCGGGTTCCGTTGGCGGGAGATTCGTCAGCGTCAGCGGGAGTTCTGGAAATTTATCGGCGTGGTGTACTGGCAAACCAATATTGATCTGTTGCCGAAACATGTTTCGACGCTGTTGGCCGGCGCCTTGCTGGGGCCGGCCGCAGCCGGTTTGTTCCGCCTTGCACGGGAGTTTTCAACCGTGCTCGCCGGGCCCGCCGCACTGTTGCGTGAGGTAATTTTTCCGGATCTCACCCGGAGTTTCCATGCACGTGATGAAGGCTTTCATGCGGCACTGTGGAAAACGGCATTTTTTGCCGGTTCCGCCGGCCTGGTATTCGTTGTTCTGTCCCTGTTTATCAGCCGGCCGATCCTGGCAGTGGTCGGTGAGGAATATGTTGCGGCGGCACCGTTGCTGGTCCTGATGCTGCTGGCGGCCACCTTTGAACTCGCTGGTGCATCATTGCGCGCTGCGGTTTACGCCATGGGCAAGGCTGCCTCCATTTTGCGAATTCACTTCATCGGCATCATTACTTACGTGGTGATGTTCCTTGTTCTGACACCGATTACCGGTTTGATTGGTCCGGGGCTGGCGGCAATAACCTCTTCCCTGCTGGTGCTTACACTGACCTCTTTATTGATCAGACGGCTGGCGTAACGGCCCGCAAGCGCACCCTTACAGACTGGCAAATGCGCTGATGATTTTTTCCAGTTGTTCCTCGGTATGTGCGGCGCTGACGCTGCAACGGAAATAGCTGAAACCATCGGGCGATGCGGGTGGGATCATCAGGTTGGTGTAGACGCCGGCATTGAGTAGACGATTCCAGCGGGACAACGGCTCCTGGTCTCTGGACAGGCGTACGGCGACCACCGGGCTGACTTGCGGGCCGAGGGGCAGGCCGAGTGCTTCGAGGCCCTGGTAGAGACGGTTGGCGTTTCGCCACAGGGTTTCACGAAGCTCCGGGCGGGCTCGTAGCTGGCGCAAGGCTTCCCTTGTGCTTGCAATGATCGAGGGGCTGGAGGATGCGGTGAAAATGAAGGGTCTGGAAACGTAGCGAATAAGTTCCAGTTCCGGGTGGGGGCTGACACAAAAACCACCCATGGCCCCCAGGCTTTTGCTGAAAGTGCCGACCAGGAAATCAACTTCACCCGACACGCCTTCAGCTTCGGCAACGCCACAGCCATTTTCGCCATAAACACCAAGCGAATGCGCTTCATCGACCAGCAGCAATGCGCCATAGCGATTCTTCAATTCAACAATTCCTGCCAGTGGCGCCGTATCACCCAGTACGCTGTACATTCCCTCGGTGATCAGCAGGCAGTTTTTTGCTTCATCCCCCAGGCGCTGCAGGCGCTTTTCCAGGCTGCTGAGATCGTTATGTCGAAAGCGGAAAAGGTTGGCGCCGCTCATCTGACAACCGTCATACAGACTGGCGTGGCAATCCGCATCAAGCAATACAGTATCACCCGGCTTCACCAGGGCGCTCAGCATGCCCAGGTTCGCCGCGTATCCGGTTGAGAATACCATGCCATAGGGTAACTGGAAAAAGTCGGCCAAATCCCGTTCCAGGGCCGTATGCGCAGCAAAACTGCCATTGGCCATGCGTGATCCGGTTGTCCCCGTACCCAACTCATCGATGGCCTTTTTACCCGCTGCGACACAGGCGGGATCAAAAGTGAGGCCAAGGTAATTGTTGGTGCCGGCGAGTATCGTGTAGCGGCCCCTTACCATCCCCTCAGTCGGAGAAATAAGCTCATCGATTACGACGCTGGTCGGATCCTGTCCGGCGGCGCCGAGTTTTTCCCGAATGCTTAAGGTTGATGCAAATTTGTCGAGTAAGGCCATTTCGATTTCAGCTATTTTTCGAGCAGGGCGTCAACGACCTTCGCCAACTCATTTACCGTGTGGGCATTGGACAGGTTGTTCATGTCGATCATGATGTCAAAGGACTCTTCCATTTCCATCAGGAACTCCATGACCTGGAATGAATCGAGGGTAAAATCTGAGACCAGGTTGGTGTTTCCGCTTATGGCACCATGCTGCTCCAGCTCAGGCAGCCCGCTGGACTCCAGGTAGCTGGCAAGCAGATCTTTGATTCTGTTTTCTATTTCATCAAACCGGGTGTTCAAATTACCTCTCCGTGTTCTGGTTGTAGTGATTGTCGAATGTTTTTTCCAGACCCTGCTCCAGATCAATTTCCGGCGACCATCCGGTGGCCCGCGTCAGGGATTCATTGTCGCATAACCAGTCCGCTTGCATCAGCTCTCTGGCTTTTCCCGGCGACAGCATGGGTGCATAGCCGAATAAGCCGGACAGCAGCAGGTTGGCCTTTGCAACCGCCAACAGTAGCGAGCCGGGGATTCTGAACGGGCGGTATTTGCCGCCACTGGCGGTTTCAGCGATTTCCCGCCAATCGTAAGCTCCGGAATGACCATCGTCGAGTGTAAAAATCTGTTCCCGGCAAGCGGGCCAGGACTCAAGCCAGGCCAGAACGGCTGCGGCCACGTCCTCTGCATGGATGAGCGAAAATTTCTGCTGTGGCGGTCCAACCGGGGTGACGATGCCCTTTCGGGCCAGTTTCAACAAGGGCAGCATTTCCCGATCCCCCCGGCCATACACGGCAGGGGGGCGAAATACGGTCCACGGAAACTTCGCGTGACGGATGACTTCCTGCTCTCCCAGGAACTTACTGTTGGCATAATCTGAAACTCGGGGCCGGCTGGCAGCCAGTGATGAAATCAGCAACAGGGGAATTTCTGAACCTGTCCGGTTGATGGCATCGACCACTGAACGGACACCGGTAATATTCGCGGCCCTGAAGTCTTCCAGGTTTCTGCCACGAACGGATCCGGCACAATAAATTACGGCTTTGCAGTCTGCAATTGCAGATATCAATTGGGGGGTATCCGAGAGATCGGCCAGAATGCTGTGGACGCCGCAGAGCAACAGGTCCCTGTTTGCTGATAAGGGCCTGACTACTGCTTTTACCGGTTCACTTCTGGCCAACAATGCTTTCTGCAGATACTGCCCTATAAAACCGGTAGCCCCGGTGAGCAATATGGCATCTGTCCTGTCTGCCAAATCAGGCGATTTTTCGATCGGCTTCCACCGTACCCGGCAGGTGCAGGGCAGGGTTTTTCTGGCGCTCCAGAAAAGCTTCCCGGGACTGGAACCTGGAAAGCTTGCCTGAAGACGTGCGTGGCAATGTGCCCGGTTTAGCCAGATCGATAACGACATTGATGCCAAAATGCTCATGCATCAACTCAGTGATCTCGTGCGCCAGCCGGTCCCGCTGATCGAGGTCTCTCTCCCGGGTTTCCACGACCAGAATAGCGAGTTCTTCATCGCCGAAACCGGTGACTGAAAATGCGGCCACCCCGCCCAGACGAACACCCTGCACGCGTTGCGCAACGACTTCCATATCGTGTGGCCAGATATTGCGGCCCTTGATAATAATGACGTCCTTGCTGCGTGCCGTGATGAAGAGGCGGTCTTCGACCAGGTAACCGATATCACCGGTGTCCAGCCAGCCGTCACTATCCAGGATGGCCAGTGTGGCCTCCTCGTCCTGGAAGTAACCGCTCATGACGCTGGGGCCTTTCAGAAAGATTTCACCGCACTGGCGATCTTCTACCGGGTAGCCATGGTCATCACGAATTGAAATTTCAAAGCCCGGCAACAGCAGGCCGCAATCTGCATAGGCAGCCACATTGGCAGCCGATTGTTCCACCGGAACGGCCTTGCCGGTGGATGTCATGACATCCTGATCCACGTAATCAACACTCAAGCCCAGATCCAGCGGTGCGAAACTGATCGCCAGAACGCACTCCGCCATGCCGTAGCAGGCGACAAAAGCTTTTGCATCAAAACCGCAGGGCTTTAGTGCTTCGGCAAACGCTTTTAGTGGTACCGGGTTAATCTGTTCAGCGCCAACGCAGGCGGTACGCCAGGATGTCAGGTCATAACGCTCATAGTCAGACGGGCGTAAACGACGTGCACACAGTGCATAACCGAAGGTCGGACTGGATGAAATGGTCCCGCGGTTGTCTGAGATGAGTTTCAGCCACAGCCTGGGCCGCATGGCAAAGGTTCGTGACGGCAGGTAGTCAACGGATAACTGGGCAATCAGGGGAACCAGGATAAACCCGATCAGCCCCATGTCGTGATAATAGGGCAGCCAGGAAACGAAGCGGTCTTCGCTATTCAGATTGAGACCATGAAGGGCAATCTCACGGATATTGTTCAGAACCGTTTCATGGTTAATTTCCACACCACGCGGAAACCGTGTGCTGCCGGATGTGTATTGCAGATAAGCAATATCTTCAGCAGAGGGTGAAACCAGTTCGTTTTCCTTTTCCGGAAGCGAGTCGAAATCTTCCGGCGTGCCGGACATGAGCAGATCGAGTTCGTCTGTGACTTCTTCCAGGAACGCCATATGCGATGCCGGGGCGACAGCAATAGCTGCACCACAGCTTTCCAGCATCCGGCGAATTTGGCCGACATACGCCTTGTGGGCGCCGAGTTGAATTCCGGCGGGCAGGGCGAGCGGTATCAGTCCGGCGTACTGGCAGGCAAAAAAGAAGCGATGAAACATCGGATCGGTTTCAGCAATGATGCCGACCCGGTCCCCTGGTTTACATCCCAGCCCGAGCAGGCGCCTGGCCAGGACCCTGGCGTCATCACGCAGATCGCGATAAGACAGAACGGATTCCAACTCACCACGATGGTCATAAAAATTGAACCCGGACTCACCTTTGGCCGCATATTCCAGCGCATCGACCAGGTTGATGAATCCGTCGGTTTTAACTGCTAATTGTTTGTTGATAGGTGTCGGATGCATTGAATTCTGTTTTAGATGTCTGTTTTTCTGTTCAAAATTGTTATCAGAGATCATCATCTGGAACCTTTGTGGGTCAAAGTGTCGGGCTAATTAAAGTCACAGTCAAGACCAAAGTCGCGACCAAACCATCCCTCGTCTATGTTGCTACAGGCAATAATAGCTGCTCGCTTGCTCCCATACTTGTCCATACAGGACAGGTTTTTGACCCAAGTGCTGACAGCATATGTTGTCATTATTTTTACATCCTCAGCACAGGATGTGTCAATGATACCTATTTTACATTAGAAAATCGTTAAATTTTCGAGTGAAAATGAGTTTTTTTACAATGCCATTCGTTGTAAGTCCTTCCCGACAGGCCTGCAAACAAAAACTCATTATACCGTCTGAAAGACCTCGTCGCGTTGTATGGCCTGTAAGCGGCTGATCATAGATTTATTTTTTGCCTCGATGAAGTCGTTAATAAGTTCCGGGATACAGGCCGCCATCCATCAACACATTTTGCGCCGTGATGTAAGCTGCCTGTTGACTGCACAAGAAAGTACAAATCGCGCCGAACTCGTCCGGATTACCTGGTCGCTGTGCAGGAACCCGGGCAAAGAATTGTTGCTTGAAGTCATCCACGCTCGTGCCCGCCACTTCGGCTCTGCTTTGGAGTAGCGTACGCATCCGGTTGGTATCGAAGAATCCCGGCAGGAGGTTATTAATGGTGACATTGTATTGCACCGGATCTCGTGCTATCCCGGCGACAAAACCGGTCAGCCCGGCACGTGCGCCATTGGAAAGCCCCAACTCGGCCTGGGGTAGCTTGACTGCCACACTGGTGATATTGATGATACGGCCAAAGCGCCGTTCAATCATACCGTCAAGGCAACGGCGGATCATGTCGATGGCACTGAACATGTTGGCATTGATTGCTTCAAACCACTGGTCCTGATCCCAGTCGCGAAAATCTCCCGGTGGTGGCCCGCCGGCATTATTGATCACAATATCGGGTTCCGGACAGGCGGTCAGCAAGGCATCGCGCCCTTGCGTAGTGGTGACATCAGCGATAACGGTGTGTACCTTACCGCCGTTGCATGAGGCAATCTCATGCGCGGCATCTTTCAGCGCGGTCGGGTGGCGGGCATTCAGCCAGACATCAACACCTTCGGTGGCCAGGGCCAGGGCGCAGGCCTTTCCAAGGCCACGGCTGGAGCCGCAGACGATGGCGGATTTGCCGGCAATATGCAGATCCATCAGAGATTCCTCCGCTTTCAGGTTTGACGTAAAGATGATCGTAATGGAGTACGGGCAGCAATAAAATCATTTTTTCAGAAAATCGGAGTTCAGGTTTCTGCATTTTCTGCCGCGGACAGTTTAACGAAACCAATATCTTCCATGATGGATGTGAGAAAAATGGCCCGAAACCCGAGAGTATGGATAACTTGGTTTCAGTACCGTTCTCGACCTCCAGCGCATCGGCGACCCCTTACAGGTTTGATATGAAGATGATGGTAATGGACACCGGCACCAGCCAGCGCAACAGCCAGAACCAGGCTCTGAAGAACCACTTGCTGTGAATATCCAGTTCACTGGCCACTGCCTGTGGCGAAACCCGCCAGCCGACAAAAAGCGCCAGTAAAAGGCCGCCGAGCGGCATCATCAGGTTGGCGGTGAAGTAGTCGATCAGGTCAAAAAAGCCGGTCTCGGCAAAACGTTCGATAAACCCCAGAGGGTGCCAGGTGGACCATATATTGAAGGACAACACGGTCCCCAGGCCAATCACGAAGGCCGAAGTGCAGGTGATGATGGCGGCGCTGGAGCGCGTTATATTCCGGTGTTCCTCCACCCAGGCCACCACGGGCTCCAGGCTGCCGATAGCTGAGGTCAGGGCCGCAAAGAACAGCAAAATAAAAAATAACGTACCGAAGATGATGCCACCAGTCATATTTCCGAAGGCGATCGGCAGCGTAACGAATATCAGCCCCGGCCCTTCTGCAGGATCCAGGCCGTTGGCGAAAACAATGGGAAAAATGGCAATGCCGGCAATCAGTGCAACGGCGGTATCCATACCCGCAATGATCAGCGCTGAGCGGGCGATTGAAATTTCCTTGCCGAGATAAGCGCCGAATCCCATCATCAATCCCATCGCTACTCCAATGGAGAAAAATGCATGACCCACGGCCATCAGGATGACCTGGCCGTTGATGGCCGAGAGGTCGAAATCGAACATGAAATGCAGGCCGGCCGCCATGTCGCCTTCAATCGCGGCGTAAGCCACCATGACCAGCAGCAGCAGAAATAGCAGGGGCATCATGATTTTGACAGCTTGCTCGATGCCGTTCCTGAGCCCCCGGATCAGGATGATCATGGTGATGCCCATAAAGATCGCGTGCCACAGCGTCAGTTGGGCGGGGTTTGCCAGCAGGGCACTGAATTCAGCGCTGATCGCTTCGGCGCTCTGTCCGGTGAAGTTGCCGTTTCCGGCCCTGACCATGTAGGACATCGCCCAGCCGGCAATCACGCTGTAGTAGGTCATGACCAGGTAGGCTGCAAATATGCCCAGCCAGCCGACAATTGCCCAGCGTGGGGAACGGCCCTCCTGCCGTGCAATGATGGCCATCGCATTCGGGGGGCTTTGCTTACCCCTGCGACCCAGCATGATTTCGGCGATCAGGATCGGAACGGCCACGAACAGAATGCTCAGCAGGTAAACCAGCACAAAGGCACTGCCGCCATTAGCACCCATAATGTAGGGGAACTTCCAGATATTACCCAGCCCGATCGCGGCGCCAACCGCAGCCAGTAAAAACGTCAGCCGGGAGGACCAGGTTTCGTGTTGCTTATAAATGCTCATGTGCTGTTTCTGTCCTGCGAGCCCCGGCAATTTGTCAGTGCCTGAGTACCACCGTTCTTCTGCCGTTTTCAAACACCCGGTGTTCAGCGTGCCAGCGAACGGCGCGGTTGAGGATAGAACTTTCAATGTCCTGACCCAGCCGTTCGAGTTCTTTTGGCTTCATGGTGTGATCCACACGCTCTACGCCCTGTTCGATGATCGGCCCCTCGTCCAGATCCATGTTGACGTAGTGTGCGGTCGCTCCGATCAGCTTCACCCCCCGGTCGTAAGCCTGGTGATAGGGCCTGGCGCCTTTGAAGCCGGGCAGGAAAGAGTGGTGGATATTGATCGCGCGACCGGCCAGCAGGTCACAGGCATGCGGAGTGAGTATCTGCATGTAGCGCGCCAGCACCAGCAGTTCGGATTCTGTTTCTTCGAACAGGGCCAGTATCTTTGCCTCCTGCTCGGGCTTTTTACCCGGCTCGATGGCGAAATGATGAAAGGGGAGTTGGTGCCATTCCACCAGGGAACGCTGATCATCGTGATTGGATACGACGGCGGTGATATCAACCGGCAGATGCCCGCCGGCCCAGCGGTGCAGTAAGGCGTTGAGGCAGTGGCTCTGCTTTGACACCGCGATCATTGTGCGTATCTTTTGCCGGGCCGGGTAGAATTCGAAACGCATCGCAAAACGTCTGGATACGTTCTTTCGATAACTGTCTGCCATCTGTGCGAGGCCGGCGTCATCCCTTGCATCGTCCTCGAATTCCACGCGGATAAACGATTTCTGGGCTTCGTCTTCGACGAAATGAGACATTTCGGTAATCAGTGAACCGCGTTGCGCCAGAAAGCCGGTAACGGCTGCAACAATGCCAACGGTGTCCGTGCAGCTTGATTTGAGTACGTAAGAAGGGCGGTTCATGCGGCGTCTCCAAAGGTTTTGGCAAGATCATCCGCGTGACCTGCTGATGCACGCAGCAATTCCCACAGATACTTTGCCAGGCTGCGATCAAACAGCAGGTCAAAAGTGAAAGGTGATTCCCTGCCCCCGGGCTGATGATAGTGCACGACAACAGCGGCCTCTGCCATCCGGGTGCGGGCGCAGTGCTGTCCTTGCGCGGCAGCGGCAAGGTAATTCAATCCGCTGAGTTTACTCAACAACCAGGGCGCCCCCGGGCCTGACAGTCTGAATGTGGCCAGGCCATCGGAAAGGTTGAGCAAAGAGCTTTGCGCCGGGTCGACGGCGCTCGCCAGTTGCTCCAGTAAGGGGACTGCTTTACTTGTTTCACTAAGCAGCAGCCACTCATTTGGACGCAGGCACAAAGCTGCCGGATCTCGCCCGGAACTTCGATTGGCCTGAAGAGGCAATACGACACCGTGTTTCTCGAACTGGCTTGCCAACTGTGCAGCGGGTTCCAGGCTGTGCAGGCGCAAGCTAGTGATAGCGCCAAGCTCCTGCAATTCAAGGGTATTGCTGTGGAATGGGATATTCTCCATACCCACCTGCTGCAGGGGAGTGAGTGGCGCCGTTTTGGGACCGTTGTCACGCATGAATCAATCTCTCAATCGTTGGTTTTGGGGATCGTAAAACGTCGGGGATACGACCTGTACCCGGTATCGATCAGACTCGTCACAAACGGTCAGGATTTCACCCTCGCGCTCACGGCCTCCCTGTAACATGCCCAGCGCGATGTGCCGATCCAGGTTGGGGCTGTAACAGGACGAGGTCACCCAGCCATCCGTGCGGGCCGGTGGCTGCCGGTCGGTGCCGATCAACAGGTGGCCGCCGGGGCGTATGGGCTGACTGGAATCCACCGCTACCAGGCCAACGAACTGCTTGCGGTCCGGCGCCAGGTTGCCCGGTCGGTACAGGGATCGCTTGCCGATATAGTCGGTGGCTTTCTTGCGTGCTACGTTACCCCAGCCGACATCATCCGGTGTTGATGCGCCATCGGTATCGGAGCCGACATGCAGGTAACCCTTTTCGGTGCGCAGCACCATCAGGGCTTCGATACCGTAGGCTGTGATGTCAAACGGCTTGCCGGCTTCGAGAACCGTCTGCATCAAATTCCGTGCATGGCTCGCCGGGATATTGATTTCGAAGCTGAGTTCGCCGCTGAAGCTGACCCGGACCACGCGTGCTTCCATCCCTGCAACCGTGCCCGTGGCCGCCGTCATATGCGCCATGGCATCCGTTGAAATATCGATATCGGTGTCGAGGCCTGCCAGCACTTTTCGTGCCTTCGGTCCGGCGATGGTGAAATTGGCCCACTGGGTAGTGACATCGTCAAGCAGGACCTGCAGGCCGGTCCATTCACACTGCAGCCATTCTTCCATCAGCGCCGTGATCCGGGCCACGGCGCCTGAGGTGGTATGAACCAGGAAATGATCATCAGCCAGGCGGACGAACACGCCGTCATCGATGATAACGCCGTTTTCATTCAGCATCAGGCCGTAACGCGCATGCCCGGGTTTCAGTGTCAGCACGTTATTGATGTATATACGGTGCAGAAACTCCGCCGCATCCGGACCGCGTACTTCTATCTTGCCAATCGGTGAGTTGTCGAACACACCGACACTTGTGCGCACCGCAACGGCTTCGCGATTGACCGCATCCTGCGGTGATTCGCCCGCTCGGGGATAGCAATCCGGTCGCTGCCAGCCATAATCTTCGAAACGTGCCTGTAGTTTTTCATGCAGCGTGTGGGCGGGTAGGTACCTGCGGGGAGCATAAAACTTCCCTAGCTTGCGGCCCGCCATGGCGCCCAGGGTTACGGGCATGTAGGGCGGGCGGAAAGTGGTACTGCCGACCTCACCGGGCTCGCGTCCGCTCAGCGCGCCCAGCACAATGAGCGCATTCAGGTTGCCCGTTTTGCCCTGATCCACCGACATGCCGGTGGTCGTGTAGCGTTTGAAATGTTCAACCGAAACAAAACCTTCACGACCCGCAAGGTCGGCATCTCCCAGCGTGACATCGTGGGCCAGATCAATCCATTGGCGGGGTTTACTCATGTTGAGTGGCGCTGCGGTGACTTCATTTGATTCGATGGTGCTTTGGTCGATCCGTGGAACTGCCGACTCGTGGCCCTGGAAACCAAGCGACCGGCAGATTTCGCCGGAAATACGGACGGAATCTTCCAGCGTTGCGGCCAGTTTGTGGCTGCCACCGGCTGATCCCGCGACGGCGAAGCCCAGCGGCAGTTGAGCGGGCAGGAAGCTCTGTGAAACCGGATCGAAGCTGAGTTGACCACGGGCGTGCGCCAGCAAATGGACACGCGGTGACCAGCCCCCTGAAACGGCCAGTAAATCACACTCCAGCTTGCCCAGGCTACGGCCGTTCAGTCGCTCGACCCCGACTTCACTGATACGCCCTGATCTATGCTCTGCACGCGTGTCACTAATCCTCGCACCGGTATAAAGCGCCGTTCCGAGTTCAGCCAGGTGCTGGCGGATTTCCGCACTGACCGTCTTCCGGATATCGATAACGGTGCTGACTTGCACTTGCGCCCGGGCCAGGTCAAAGACGGTTTGATAGGCGGTATCGTTGTTACATACCACTACAGTGTTTCTGCCGGGGATCACTGCATATCGGTTCAGGTAATGGCGCACGGCGCCGGCCAGCATAATGCCCGGTCGGTCGTTGTTCGGGAAAATCATTCCCTGCTCGATGGAACCGGTGGCCAGCAGGATTTTCTGCGGCCGGACGGTCCACAAACACTCCCGCCATGCGGTGTTTTTGCCCCGCTGCAGCAGAGTCGTGACCCGGTGATCGTAATTTCCGCTGACTGTGGTGCGCGGCAGCAGCATAACACCGGGCAGGCTCTTTAATTCATCCACGGTATCATGCGCCCAGGCCGGCCCGGTTTTCCCTTCGATTCGGACCTGTTCCCAGTTCAGGCTGCCGCCGAATGACTCGTCCTGATCAACCAGCATCACCCGGGCGCCGCTGCGGCCCGCGGTCAACGCCGCCATTAGGCCGGCCGGGCCACCACCACAGATCAGCAGGTCACAATGGGCGTTAACCTGTTCGTAATAATCCGGGTCGGGGCCGGTGAGGGGTCTGCCGAGACCGGCGGCTTTGCGCATCAGGCCTTCCCAGGTATGCCAGTTGGGCCATTTGAAGGTTTTGTTGTAAAAACCGGCGGGCCAGAACATGTGCGTGTAGTCGAACACGCGGCCCAGGTCGAAGTTAACCGATGGCCAGCAGTTCTGGCTATTGGCCACCAGCCCCTCAGACAGTGGAATTGCCGGTGCGCGACAGCTTGGCACACAGGCATTGCCCTCGCCGATCTCAAGCAGGGCACAGGGTTCCTCTTCACCCGCAGTGAAAATACCTCGTGGGCGGTGGTATTTGAAGCTGCGGCCAAGCACACTGATGTTGTTGGCCAGCAGGGCTGAAGCCAGCGTATCGCCCTGGAAACCGGTATAACTTTGGCCATTAAAACTGAATTGCAATGGCCGGTTACGGTCAATCAGGCCGCCCTCTGCGAGGCGCGCCTGTGTTTTCATAATGGATATCATACGGGGTCTGCCCCCCTGCCATTGATGCGAACCGCCGGCTGTTCTCCCATTTTGTAGGCTTCGCTGATTTCGTGGGTGACCGTGTCCCGGGCCAAATTGAACCACTGGCGGCAGCCGAAACTGTGTACCCATCGTTCGTAGTGAATGCCCTTGGGATTTTCACGATAAAACAGGTAGTCGGCCCATTGTGCATCACTGGCCTCAGCCGGGTTTTCGGGCCGGGCGATGTGGCTTTGACCACCAAATTGAAATTCAGTCTGGTCGCGCTCTCCACACCATGGGCAGGGAATTCTCAGCATGATTCTTCAGTCCTAGTCCGGGCTTTTTAAGCCGGGCTAATGCGCTACTCCCGAAGCGGCGCCTTCATCAATCAGGCATCCGCTTTCGAAACGATCCAGTTGGAAGGGTTTGAGCAATTCGTGCGGTTGGTCATGGGCAATGGTCCAGGCGAGGGTGTCGCCGCCGGCCGGTATGGCCTTGTAACCGCCGGTTCCCCAACCGGTAGAAATATACAGATTTTCAATCTCAGTCTTGCCGACGATGGGGCTGACGTCATAGGCCATGTCGCAGATACCGGCCCACTGGCGCATCAAGCGCAGCCGGCTGAAAATCGGTAACAGCTCAAGCAAGGCACTAATATTTTCATGCTGGATCGGCAGACTCCCGCGTTGTGCAAAAGAGTTATACAGGTCTGCGCCGCCGCCAATCACAATTTCACCCCGGTCGGATTGACTGACATAGACGTGGATGTGCGCCGACACCAGGCAGGTATGAAAGATGGGCCGCACGGGTTCTGTCACCATAGCCTGCAGGGCGATACTGGTGATGGGCAGGCGCAAACCGGCCATTGCAGCCAGTTGACTGCTGTGGCCAGCTACACACAAGGCCACCTTGTCCGCGGAGATCGTTCCCCGGTTTGTTTCAACTGCGGTGATGCGGCTGTCACTGGTTTGCAGTCCGCTTACTTCACATTGCTGGATGATATCTACACCGGCGGCAGAAGCTTGCCGCGCGTAACCCCAGGCGACCGCATCGTGGCGTGATATTCCGCCCCTTTTCTGAATAAAACCACCCCAGATCGGGAAGCGGCAATCCAGGTTGACGTAGGGGGCCCGCTTTTTAATATCTTCGCGCGTCAGTATCTCTGAATCCGTGCCGTTCATCGCAATGGCATTGGCCCAGCGGCGGTATATCTCCATTTCGTGGTGGCTGTTACAGATCGCCAAAACACCGCGCTGGCTGAACATTACGTTGAAATTAATTTCCTGAGCCAGGTCTTCGAACAGCTTCAGTGAGTGCTCATAGAAGGCGCCGCTTTCCGGGTAAAAGTAGTTCGACCGGCTGACCTGGGTATTGCGACCGGTATTGCCACCACCCAGATAGCCTTTTTCCAGCACAGCGATATTTTTGACGCCCTGGTATTTCGCCAGGTAATAAGCTGTGGCCAGGCCGTGTCCGCCGGCGCCGATGATGACCACATCGTAATGCTTTTTGGGTTCCGGATCGCGCCACATACGCGGCCAGTTACGATGGCCGGACAGGGCGTTTCGAATCAGCTTGAAGCCTGAGTAGTCTTTCATTTTTGTGAGTTTTGACTTATATTTTTTAGCAGACGCAGTGAGTTTATCGTGCCTTGTCGATCTGGCAAGTGTTTCCAGCTTCCAGAACGGATAAATTACTAATACACGACGGTTCGGTCGTCGTCGCTTTGCACAGATATGACGGTCACATTATCCGGCGCCCCCCGCACCAGTGCCGTATGGATCAAGGTCTGAACAGACTCTTCAAGCGTTGTGGTTTGCATCAAATTCCGGATTTCTTCCAGGGAAAGCAGGCGACTCAATCCATCCGAACACAGCAGGAACTGGTCGCCTTCCCTGCAGTCCAGGTGCAGAACGTCAAGTTCCAGTGGATCCTCAATGCCGACTGCCCGTGTAATGACGTTGGCCATGGGGTGGGATTCGGCTGCTTCCGGGCTGATCAGTTGCTGGTCCACGAGTTCCTGCACGTGACTGTGATCCCGGGTGATCTGTTCAGCCTGGCCGTGCCTGAGGCGATAGATGCGGCTGTCACCCGCCCACACGACAACGGCCTCATTACCGCTGATGAGAAGAACCACCACGGTGCTGCCGGGGACACGTTTTGAATCAAATTGCCCATCCATGCTGATCAATTCCGAGTTGGCTGAGTAGAGGGCAGCCTTGGTGGCGTGCAGTAATTCGCTGATATCCCGGCTTAACGGCACCGCGCCCAGCGAGTTTGTTACCAACTGGCTGGCCATATCACCGGCCTGGTGACCACCCATACCATCCGCAACAGCCCACAGGCCGATATCATCACGGCTGATGAACGAATCTTCGTTCACTTTTCGCACCATGCCGACATGGGTGGCGGATGAAGATATAAAAGAGGACATCAGGCTACTCAAGCTCAGACTTCACCGGCGATGATTTTGTCGATGGGGTCCAGTTCTCTTGCTTGCGCTTCCGGGGGTTCTTCCAGGGAAAGCAGGCGTAAATATGTTTCGTCAGAAGGTAAACCGCTGCAGACAACCATTTGTGACCGGGTCTGGCCGGTCTGGCCGTACCACCATATGCTGTAGTCTCCAAGATCACGGGTGATCAGGTGGGAGAGCAATCCACCCGCATGATCGGCGAAAGGCAATGCTTCATTCTGGGATGTCCGGATAAATCCGGCACCGGCTTCGATATCATGGCAGGCTGCGCTTGCAGTCTTGAACTGGAGAGACAAGTCACGGACTTTCAATTCTATCTCTTGTTGCGGATAGTCTTCCTCCAGGATATCCAGAGCCAGGTTTTCCAGTTCCGCCAGTCCATCCCGGTTATTCAGAGCGTAAGTGCATGGGTCAATACCCACTGGCAGAACGGTAGCAAGGGTGAAATTGAAATACCGGCCCACTTTATCAACGCTGGGAATAGTGAGCCCTGCCACCGCCTGGACGCCGCACACACCCGGTGACAGCAGAAATTTCCACACCGGGCAGTTGAGGTAGTACGTCAGACAGTCATCTCCCAGCGCCTGGCGCGCAGAGGCCATGGACTGTTGCAGCCACTCATGCCACCCGTTGGCAAAGTCCTGGGGCAGTACTTGATGAACAAAGTCACCCAGGGTCGGGAGTTTGCCGAAGTACCCAAATTCGTTCTGGCCGCCTTCAATGCTCATAAGTTCGATATACAGCGATAGGATCGAAGCTGCGACAGATTAAACGGGTTATAGGCGCTGCGCGCGATCAGGTCATAAGTAATCCAGCGGTCAGCCAGAACGAAGGTGATCTTGAACCGCTCGGGCGTGGCACCGGCCTCAATGTTCGAACTGTCCAGCATGCGGAACCATGCCCACGCCCCATTTTCAGTCCGGGAACCGCCGCTCGAGGTTTCCGGGCTGAATTGAATCTGTACCTGGCTGAAGGTGCTGCTACTGGGCCATTTCAGGGTTTGGCTGACCAGCGGGCCATGGCTGTAATTGATTCGCTGGCCATCAATATTGAGCATGAAATGTGTGGTGTTGGGATCCATACGCACCGGCTTCAGATCAAAGCTGGTGGCGGGCATATTGCCGCCCTGGGAGAAAAAGGCCCGCTGGATGGCCCGTGCCAGTTGCATTTGACTGAGTGCCGCCGAGTTGATGTGAATGACATCGGAAACGCTCGACTTAACCCGCCAGGGGCTGGCATTGGTGTTGATGTACTCGGCCAGGTTATTGTTAAAAAACTGATCGAGTTTGCCACCCGGCCCGAAAAACTGGCCGAAATCCTGCAGCGAGACCTCGCTATCACTATCCAGGGTAAAGGGATAGCGGTTGGCGATGGCTCTGCGGCAGAAAGGAACGACTTCGGAGCGCCACCGGGCATCCAGAACACTCATGGTCTTGCCGGCAATCAGGCCTTCGCTTTGATCCGCCAGTTCGTTTATCCAATCGCTCACCGGTTCGGGAGCATAGCTGGCAGACATCCTGATCTTGTTGACCGCACCACCAATTTCCTGTTGGGCGCCGGCGGTTGCAGCCCCGGTTCCGCCACGGGCCATGGTATTGATATAGAAATACAGTTCCCTGATATCTTCCTTTATGCCAAGTATTGGAGACGACTGATTGTCGCGCCCGATGACGAAGCCGTTCAGGGCTTCAAACGCCCGATCCACGACAATTGGATTTGCTGCGACAGTCTCTCCATCGCCATCCGGTTGGAACAGGCTGCCGACAGCAGTCATCAGTGAGCCATCGCTTTCTTCTTCATCCGCACCGGGCATATCGGGCACCAGGCTGGTTTTTTCAGCAGCACCCTGTAACAGCAGGACCAGTGGTGAGGCATCGCTGGTGAGTATTCTGAGAATTTCTGCCGCTTCAGTGAAATTGCCGAAGGGCCGGATCCGAACATCTCCCAGAAAACGCCACCAGGTATCAATGTAATCCTGGAAATACAGGTTTGACACCTGGCTGGTCAGTTCAACCGCATCCACTTTAGATGAATTTATCGCATCGGTTGCGAAAACCCAGAACTCATCCTCCTGTTCATCAATAACCCGTTTTTCGGTTGGGATGAAGGACTGGTAGTAGCCGTCCGGTGAAAACATTGCCGGCACCCCCCGGTTCAGCGGTTCACCGCTCAAGCGGATAAGGGCCTGCCTGGCATCGGGGCCGCCCGCAGAGGCAACGGTAAATTCCTCTCCCTGTGTGAGCAACTCACTTTTGATCATCGCATAGGCGCGTTGGGCGGGAGAGGTTTGTTCAAGTAGTCCACGCACGCGTTCAACCAGGTTCCGGTCAAGGTCAAACGGTGTGGTGATGGGTCGCAGGCTTAACAATGCATCGAGGTGGGCGCTTAGTTGTTCATATTGTTCCCTGGACAGGCTGCGGCCAAAATTCTTTCTCCAGTCGGCGGTGATCCAGCGCTTGACATAGGCAGGGTCCAGGCGTTCATCATCACCCAGCATCAGGTAGGTTTTGAGTGTCTGATAAGCCATTTCCGGGCTGTTCAGGCTCGACTTCAATTGTTGTTCCAGGCGGATCATCAAGCGGGACAGGAAGGCGTTCTCAAGTAACCTTCTGTAGGCTGGAACGGTCAGATTCCTGGCCAGCCGGTTGCCCTGGTAAAGCCCGAATCTCATGCTCATCGGCACGGACTCGGACTGCGCGGCATAACCGGCGGGCAACTCACGCGCTTCGTTCAATGCAGGCAAAACGCTGATCAGGGAATGGTTTCCTGGTGACACCTGTTGTATTTGCTCTTTCAGGCTTGCCGCTTCAGTGTCCAGGTTTTTCATCAATCCATGATTGTTGGAAGAGCTCATCCACCACAGGCCGATCAGAACCAGGGGCACGATAGCCAGGGCCACGAATCCAGCGGTCCGGAGCAAGCCGTAGACACGCTCGGCTTTCAGGTTGGCTCCAGCCAGACCAGACTCACCGAAAATGACCCGGCTGAGCAAATCCTTGATAAAAAAACTTTTCCCCTGCATCGGGCCGCTGTGGGCGCTGGCGTTGCTCAGGCTGAAGTTACGCGCTAACTGGCTGATCAGGCGGTTAAACGGCGTCCCTTCCTGGGTGCCGCTGGTGAAATAGACACCACGCAGGAACGGTGTGGTGGTATAGCGGCTGGGCTTGAACACGCGCTCGATAAAATCGCTGACCAGGGGTTTTGCCGAGTTGACCAGGCCGGGGAAATTGTAGATCAGGTTGCGTCTTCGCGGATCCCGTTCCTGTTGCAGTCGCTGCACGAGACGTACCTGGAGTTGTTGCTGCAGCAGTTCCAACTCGGTATCGAGTAGCTGGAGTGGGTCAGAGGATACCGGGAAAGTTGTGCCCCAGACCTGTTCCCGCTCGTGCCGGTCCAGGTCACTGAAAAACTCCATGAAACCGGATAGCAGGTCACACTTGGTGAACATGACGTAGATCGGAAAACGAACACCCAACTGTTCATACAGTTCCTGTATTCGTTGCGTGACTGCGGTTGCAGCTCGCTCCCGGTCCACTTCGCTCTGTCGCGTCAATTCATCAATACTGATGGCGACGATAATGCCGTTGATGGGCCGCCGCTTGCGGTTCTTCTTGAGCATCCTGAGGAAACCCATCCAGGCGGCATTATCCACCGTCTCGTCACTGTCCTGGGTAGTGTAGCGCCCGGCAGTGTCGACGATGACGGCTTCATCGGTGAACCACCAGTCGCAGAAGCGGGTTCCGCCCACACCCTGAAGTTTGGACATGCCCATTTTTTCAGCCAGCGGAAATTGCAGGCCAGAATTCACCAGCAAGGTGGTCTTGCCCGCACCCGGCGGCCCGATGATCATGTACCAGGGCAGGGAATACAGTGATCCGTCACGGTATTTGCCTTTGCCGCTCTTGCGCAGGATCTGGAGCGCCTCGTCGAATTTTTCCTTCAGCGTGGCGATTTCTTCATTGCTGCGTTCCCGGGATGGATCGCTACCGCCATCTGCACTGGCCGCGAGATCATCCGACATCCGTTTTTCCTTACGCCGGGATAGCAGCTTGCGGATCAACAGGTAAAAGAGAAACCCCACCATAACGATCGCAATCGCGATGATGCGGTTGAGTATCGGGCGAAGAAAACTAATATACGGTCCTGTATACCAGATCAGCACTCCAACGGAGCCGATCCCCAGATACTTGAACAAGCCGAGGGAAATGAGACGTGCAATCAGTTCATTCATCTGGTGTAGTGTCCTGCATTAACTCCGCATCCGTTCAAATACGGTGATTTCTACCCGGCGGTTTTGCGCCCTGCCTTGCGCCGTGGCGTTGGAGGCAATGGGTTTGGTATCAGCCATACCCAGCGCACTCAGGCGGCTGCCATCACGCACCTGGTCTTTAAGAACCCGGACAACTTCGTCAGCCCTGGCCTGGGACAAGCTGCGGTTTGAGGGGAATCGCCGGGTTGAAATTGGTACATTGTCCGAATGTCCCGTCACCTGGATTCGGCCTTTTGTCTGTCTCAGTCCCTCAGCAATACGGCGAAGAATAGGCAAAAAAGCAGGCTTGATTACATCCACAGCGGAATCAAACAGGCCGTCCCCCTGAATCAGGACAATGGTTTTGTCGGGCTGTTCATCGACCGTTACCTGGCCCCGGGAAATTTCGGGCCCAAGAAATTTTTTGAGGCTGAAACGCTCGGGGGCCGGATCTTTGATGCGCCGTACCGGTGGTGGCGCCAGGGATCTGTTAGGTAACAGGTTTTCTTCCATGCCGGTTGTGCTCAAAGAGACATACAAGGGTTCAGTGCTGCGATTAAGACTGAAGCTAAAGGCAATAAAAATGAAGGCCAGTACGGCAAGAACGATCGAAATGATCGCCCACATGGGCATTCGCACGGTCTTGCTTACCAGGCTTTTGTCGACTCCTTTCCAGTGTGGCGAAAGTGCCATTTCGCTGTCACCCCGGTAATTCCTGATGGTGCGGTAGAGATTCTCCCGAATGGCTTCCAGCTTGCTGGTACCGTCCGTTTCCACCCGGTAGCGTCCCTGGAAGCCCAGTGACAGGCAAACATACATCAGTTCCAGCAGATCAATATTCTTGGCCGGGTCGTGAATGAGCTTGTCCAGTAACAGGAAGAACTTTTCACCACCACTGGTTTCCTGGTGAAACAGGCGGAGCAGGCTCTGGTTATGAAAGATGCTCGCTGCGCCCCATGGCGTGCTCAATACAAATTCATCCACCGTAGTACACAGAATGTAGCGAGCGGTGAAAATCGTTTCAGGGGCAATGCCGGATTTTTGAGCTCTGGATTCGAATTGCCGGATTTCACTTGCCAGTTGTTGATGGAGAGCCGTGGGGTTGGGGTGTGACGAGGTGTTTCGAATCTGGCCAAGTAGGTTAAGCAGCAGCAATGCAGATTTTTCCAGGGGATTCAGGCCGGAAAGTTCAGTGGTGTCAATCAGCGGCCCGGGGCTACTTACAACGGCTGCTTCGCGGGGCTGGCTCTGGCTGGCCGCTCGCCGTCCGGGGTTCGGGCGGATAATGGTGCGATCACTGTCGTCTGGCCCGCCAAAAGGATCATTGGGATCATGCATGGTGATTATGCTCTAATGGCCCATAGTTCAAATTCGATACCGGGGAAGTTGCCGCCCGCGTGTAACGCCAGCGCTCCGGCCTGCTTCAGTTGTTGCCACATGTCGCCGCGTTTGTCCAATTCGAAATACTGGAAACCGGCGTGAAAAGGGATCTGGCGCGGCGCAACTGGCAAGGGATCCATGCCAACCCCGGTAATCTGCAATTTAATCAGGTCAATAATTTTGTTGGGGGAACCAATTTTGGCCTGCAGGGGGATGAGGTTCCTGATCTCTTCAGTGGGCATGTCTGCTTTGACCGCCAGCACAAAGTAAGCATCATCAAATAGCTGTTTATCTTCGATCGTGGCTTTGCGAATGCCTCCTTTCTTGAGCACCAGTTCGATGTTGATTGCGTTTTGTTCCAGCACCGCGCTGAGCGCATGTCTCAACTCGGACATCAGGGGTTCAAAACACCCGGCGAGATCTTCATGATCGTAGACGGGGAACACACCCGGCCGTTTACCGGGGCTGGTGAATGTGCTCAGCTCACCGGCCAGTTGGAGGCAGATGCCAAACAGGGTTTCCGGGTGCAGTTGCGGCAGGCTGCCGAAATGCACGAAATACGGATCATAGCGGTTAACCACCTGCAGCAACATGAAATCAGCAGTGTCTGCGGTACCACCATGACCCGCACCGACCCGGGCGGCCAGTGCCTCCCCACGTTGTTTCAACAGGCCCTGCAATTCCCGGATATAAGCCGCCAGGCGTGGTGTGTCGCGGCAGTCAAGCGCCGGCGGAATGAAGGAACGGTCCACCACAACCGTGTTGTCGTTGCGTACTTCCACTACGCGGATGACACCCAGACAGGTGTAGTCTGAGCGTTCGTCACTCTCACGCAGCAGGTGCAGGTTTTTTTGCCCCAGTTCGATCGGCGCGTTGGTATTCATGGGGACACTGGTATCGCGGATGTCCATCACATTCACGGACAAGCGGGTATCCTTTTCATCGCTGTCATCACGGCTGACTTCGTTGCTGCCGTAGCGTTTTTCCAACAGGCAGATGAAGATCGTCTGGTCCCGGGTATTGCTGTCCAGTTGCAGGGCTTCAGGAGCTTCGTCACTGTGTGGAATATTAATCGTTGTGCCGTCCGCAAGCACCGCCCGACAGGAGGCGATATCTATCTTGCCCAGTCCCAGGGCTTCCTGATTGATTTCCAGTTCCCGCACACCCCAGGCGTAGGGACGCAGGGGGCTGCAACGATCTTCGATCAGTGTTTCCAGGTATCGGTCATGTTGCTGAAAGTGCTGCGGCCTGAGGAACATGCCTTCCGACCAGATTGTTTTTGATGTCCAGGACATGTTTTTCCCACTAATCGTTAACTTCGATGATCTCGATTTGCTGCTTGGCAATGTTGACTGAAATCCAGTCGGTCTTACCCGGAACAACTGCTTGTGACACCCGCCACCTGGAGTTGTCGATATCCCGGTATCCAGCGACGAAACCCAGGTAGACGGCTTGTTTGTCGAGTTCCAGTACCGTTTCCTTGGAAGACCCGGGGGTCAGAATGATCTCGGTCTTGTTCAGTACATCTCCACCCAGGGCGGCCGCATCATTCTGCGTCAGCGCGAAGAAGTCGGCGCGGTTGAATCCATCAATGGCTGATAGTTCCAGTACGTGCAAAATGATGGGAGATGGCCGTGTATTCAGGTCGGGATTAACGTCAGTGGTTGCTGAAATCCGGATTTTAAGGGTGTGTTTCTTTGGTGCACTTCCACAGGAAGCCAGGCCCAAGACCAGCAAAGAGAGAATGGCGAACAGAAACAGCTGATGTTTGAATAATGATTTCATTTTGATTGTTCCTTTCGGGAAATTTTAAGTCGGTCAAGTTGTTTTTCATAAGCACTGGAGAATTCGCTGCCGAAATACTGCTGAAAATCATCGTCTGCAGCTTCAGAAACTTCATCGTACAGGACTTTGTAGAAATCCCAGTAACGGGCTTTTTTTAGAGAAGGCAGCGCCTTGTCAAACAGGGAGTCGCCACTGAACCTGGATTCCAGTGTTGCCGGCCTGAAGCGCTGCAAAATACTTTTCAACGCGGCTTCGGTTCCGGCCATAACGGCCATCTGGTGTGCATTGATGTCATCTATCGCTTCGGCCGCTGCCGCGCAGCCAGACAGATAGGCGCCATCAGCCCGGTTAAACAGGCGAGAGAGAGCCTCCTGGGTAGAAACTGAAAATTTAAAAGGGTTATTTTCGGTCGGTGCGATCATGGTCTGCTCAAGGCGGAATTCACTCTTGACCTGGCTTCTGGACGCGACCGCCTGCATCAGTCCTTCGGTCATGGTTTTAATCAGTTCGCCCAGATCGTTAAAGAATTCATTTTCATTTTCCACCTGCAACTGCGTCAAGTACAGGCCTGCTCCTGCCGCAAACGCCGCTAAAGCGGAATCTGGACTGATCGGCCGTGCTGCCTGCTGAGATGGCTCAAGCGGCCGTAGTGGTGGAGCCTGGGGGGCTTCTGAGGCTGGCGGTTGCTGAGGCCGGGCCGGCGGGGGTGCAACCGCCTGTTTGGCAACGGGCTTTGGATCCTGCGGCTCCTCTTTAAGCGGGCTTTGGATCATGCCGGTTTCATCGTCCCAGTTTTCAGGTATTGCATCGAGATCGGCCGCATACTGATCCGGGAGTGGGCTGCCCTGAATTTCAGCCACTTCCGGAGCAGAAAAATGTTCACTCAGCGGCGAAAGCTGGTCTCCCTGGCTGGCCAGGGTAGGCGGCTCCTGCTGCTCTTCTGCCTCACCGTCCAGTTGGTAAAGATCGTCAATACTGACCGCGTCCCCCAACAGACCGTTGTCCAGTTGTGAAAGGGGGGTGTTGACCTCTTTCAGCTCTTCCGGTGCACTGGGATGCGGTGCTTCGGGTGTGGTGAAGATATCCTCCAGATTGCTCTGAAATGGGTCTGCGGAGGGGCTTGCAGCATCACTGAGAACCTGCTCGCTTTCCAGCAGGTCAAGCTCCAGTTCATAGTCGCCCAGGCGGATCCGGTCCGCTTGATTGAGTGCAACCGGGTCGTTCTTGGCCAGGCGTTGCTCTGAGCCGTTGAGGAATACTCCATTGGTGCTGGTATCGATTACAAACCAGGTTCCGTCGCGATTTTCAAGCCAGCAGTGGGTGCCGGACATGAAGCGCTGGGGATCCGGGAGAACCCAGTGATTGTCCGGATTTCGTCCTATTGAGAACCGGTTGAGTTCCGTTTGAAATAACTCCTGCTGCCCGGGGGTGAGGCGCTGGTAACTGATGATTTTCAGTGTAATCGACATGTTTTATCTGGACGCCTTGTTCAGTACCTGTTGTGTGTCTTGGTTGCGCGTACTCAAGAATACCTTATACTCAAACAGATAAACGGGATACCGGTAATTGTAGCAAGGAATTCTGGAAATTGAACAAGGAGCCAGATGAGTCCATCAATTGAAGCATTGAGTAAGCCTGTTTCCGAAGATTCTCCAAGCGGTGAAAACCTGGAGTATGACCCTCAGTATACGGAAATGGAAAACCTGTTCGAGACGAAGCCGGAATCGTCTTTAAAAGGTTATGACAAGGATGACGCCGGGCCGGATTGGAAAGGTGTGGAAAAGCTCGCCGGGGTTGTGGCTGAAAAAACCCGGGACTTGCGCGTCCGGGTCTATGCCTCCATCGCCTCAATCCACCCCCGGGGTCTTCCCGCATTCAGGGATAATCTTGAGATATTGCGGATCTATGTCGAAGATTTCTGGGACACAGTCCACCCACAGCTTGATCCCGAAGACGACAACGACCCGACATTGCGGATGAATACGTTGGAGATGTTGAATGAGCACAGTCTCATCAGCATGGCTCTTAACCGGGTCGTACTGGTTGAATTGAAAGGTATGGGCCGCTTTGGCGTTCGCGAAGTGGAGCTTTCACAAGGTAAGGAGACGCCGGATGAGGGAGAAGAAGTTCCGGATATTAACCTCATTCGCCAGGCGTTCCTCCGGTCGGATCCCGAGTACGTGGAAACGCTGTGCAATTCCGTAGGTGAATCCATTGAGTTGCTGGCGGATATTAACCGGGTCTGGCAGGAAAAATCCGGTGATGGAGGAGCGCTCAGCCTGGATAATGCGACGAAAGCACTGAAAAAAGTTTCTGCCATTCTGGATGAGTTTGCACCATCGCAGGCCGGCCAGGATACGGAGGAGATAGCGGCGGACGGGGATATACCCGGAAACGCCGCGGCCGCCCCATCGGGTGTGATCAACAGCAGGGCCGATGTGATTCGGATTCTCGATAAAATCTGTGAATACTATTCAGTGCACGAACCTTCCAGTCCGATTCCGCTGCTGTTACGCAGGGCGCAAAGGCTGGTCGAGAAATCTTTCCTCGAAATTCTTGAGGACATGGTCCCCGATGGGCTGAAACAGGCAAGGATTGTCAGCGGCAATACAGACGATAATTCGTAGTCAAAGGAAGTTTGGCAAGGGTAGTTGGAACATTTTTCTGAATCTTAGTATAGGATTCAATGTATACACTTCAGTTTTGAATATTCAGTAATCGCTCAGGGAGGCATAATTATGGCCAAAGAAAGCAGTCAAAAATTTATCCAGAGAAACAGGGCGCCACGGGTGCAGATCGAGTATGACGTGGAACTGTACGGGGCTGAAAAAAAGATCAACCTGCCTTTTGTCATGGGGGTAATGTCTGATCTGGCAGGCAAGCCGGAAGAGCCGCTTCCTGCGGTGGCAGATCGTAAATTCATGGAATTTGATATTGATAATTTCGATGATCGCATGCGTGCCATGAAGCCCAGGGCGGCATTTCGCGTAGACAACACCCTGACCGGTGAAGGCCAGTTGAATGTTGATCTCACCTTCGACAGCATGGACGATTTCTCGCCGGCCGCTGTGGCCAGAAAAGTCGATTCGCTGAACAAGTTGCTTGAAGCCAGAACACAGTTGAATAACCTGATTACCTATATGGATGGAAAAACCGGAGCCGAAGAGTTGATTGCCAAGGCGATCAATGATCCGGCTTTATTGCAATCACTGGTATCGGAACCCAAACCTGAGGCGGGTAACGACGAAGGAACAGGGGAGAAATAGGCCATGGCAGAAAAAAAACAGGTATCCGCACCGCAAGCGGCAACTGAAGTTGAGGAGAGTAGTGAATTCGGCGCCTTGCTGAGCAAAGAATTCCGGCCCAAAACGGTCCGTGCCTCCGAAGAAATTGAGTCAGCGGTCCATACCCTGGCCGAATACGTACTCAAAGACACCAAGCTGGTTTCCTCGGATGCCGTTGCCTCCATTGGTGCACTGGTCGCGCAAATTGACCAGAAACTGACCGAGCAAATCAATCTGATCATGCATCACGAAGATTTTCAGGCCCTGGAGAGTGCATGGCGTGGATTGAGCTATATGGTAAACAACACCGAGACGGATGAGTTTCTTAAAATCAAGGTGATGAGTATCTCCAAGAAGGATTTGCACAAGACCCTGAGAAAGTTCAAGGGTACTGCCTGGGATCAAAGTCCTATATTCAAGCAGATGTATGAAGAGGAATATGGGCAGTTCGGCGGCGAACCCTACGGTTGTGTCATCGGGGATTATTATTTTGACCATGGCCCGCAGGATGTTGAGACGCTCACCGAAATGGCAAAAGTCTCAGCGGCAATGCACTCACCGTTTATTTCCGCGGTCAGCCCCAAGGCCATGCAGTTTGATTCATGGGGCGAACTGAGTAACCCCAGGGATCTGACTAAGATCTTCCAGACTCCTGAATATGCCGGCTGGAGGTCTTTGCGCGAATCAGAAGACTCACGCTACCTTGGCCTGGCCATGCCACGTTTCCTGGCCCGCCAGCCCTATGGTGCGAAGACGGATCCGGTGGACGAATTCGATTTTGAGGAAGACACCGAGGGGGCCGATTCCAGAAAATACAGTTGGGCCAATTCGGCCTATGCAATGGGCGTTAATATAAACCGCTCATTCAAGATGTACGGCTGGTGTTCCCGTATCCGCGGTATCGAATCGGGCGGTGCGGTCGAAAACCTGCCAACACATACTTTCCCCACCGATGATGGTGGTGTTGACATGAAATGCCCGACCGAAATTGCCATCAGTGACCGGCGTGAAGCGGAATTGGCCAAGAGTGGCTTCATGCCGCTGATTCATAGGAAAAACTCTGATTTCGCGGCGTTTATCGGTGCGCAGTCTCTGCAAAAACCAGCTGAATATGATGACCCCGATGCCACGGCCAACGCCAATCTGGCCGCACGCTTGCCCTACCTGTTCGCCAGTTGTCGTTTTGCCCATTACCTTAAATGTATTGTCCGGGACAAGATCGGCTCGTTCAAGGAACGCGATGAAATGCAAACCTGGCTGAACAACTGGGTGATGCAGTACGTAGACGGTGATCCGCAGAATTCCAGCGAGACCACCAAGGCACGCAAACCGCTGGCTGCAGCAGAAGTTGTGGTTGAAGAAGACGAGAGCAATCCCGGTTATTACCGCTCCCGCTTTTATCTGCGGCCGCATTACCAATTGGAAGGCCTGACCGTTTCGCTGCGATTGGTATCGAAGTTGCCGTCTACCAAGGGTGCATAGCGCCCGGCGGGGTGCTTTTCCCGGGGTGGTGACGATCTTTTGTTTCATGTGAAGTGATTCACAGCCGGGCGGGAAGTAAGTGGCTATAGTTGCAGTTGATGAGCAGTGAACCGAACAGAACTGCGTTGAGGCAGGTTCAACTGACATTGGGTCAAAACGATGGAAAAGACATTTGAATTTATTTAAAGGAGATAGTAATGGCTGTTGACATGTTTTTGAAAATTGAGGGATGCGAAGGAGAATCAGCAGATGATTCGCACGGGGGTGAAATTGACGTGCTGGCATTCAGTTGGGGTTTGACCCAGTCCGGCAGCATGCACACCGCCGGTGGTGGTGGGTCAGGCAAGGTTAACGTGCAGGACATGTCCGTCACCAAGTATCTGGACAAGGCTTCCACCGTGCTGATGCAAAAGTGTTGTTCAGGCAAACATTTTGAGTCGGCGGTTCTGGTCTGCCGCAAGGCAGGTGATTCCCCTATCCAATATTTCAAGGTGACAATGGAAAAAGTTCTGGTTACCAGTGTATCGGAAGGCGGAAGCGGTGGTGAAGACGTACAGACGGAAAATATTACGCTGAACTTCGCCAAGGTCAAAGTAGAGTACACGCCACAGAAGGACGATGGCTCGGCTGGTGCTGCCAGTGAACTTGGATGGGATATCAAGGCGAACGTACCGCTTTGATCGATTGTCTGGAAGGTCGTTGAATGATGCGTGGGAGATCCGGGGCGCCGGGTCTCCCTCTGCATCTTTTGGTGGAGAGGCTTTTTATTTGAATATCGGGGTGATTAATGAGCGCAGAAGAGCTTATACAAGCGGGGGATCTGGAAGCAGCCTTGAGCGAACTGCAGCAGAAGGTGCGCTCTCAACCGGCTGATTTCGAGCTGCGGGTTTTCCTTTTCCAGTTGATGGCGGTGCTCGGGCAGTGGAATCGGGCACTGACCCAGCTTGAGGTCATTCACGACCTGAACAGTGAGGCCTGGCCCCTGGTACATGCTTACCGCGAAGTTATCAACTGTGAAAAGCACCGGGAAGCGGTCTTTGCCGGTAAAAGCAAACCGTTGGTCCTGGGTGAGCCGCAGCAATGGATGGCCTTGCTGATCGAAGCCCAGCAGTGTCATGCAAGGGGTGAACTCGACAATTTTGAGAAGCTGAAAGAACAGGCCTTTGAGCAGGCACCTGCTTCGAGCGGAAAGATCAATGAAGAGCCATTCGACTGGCTGGCTGATGCCGATCAGCGATTTGGTCCCGTGCTGGAAATTATATTCAACGATCAGTATTACTGGGCTCCTCTACAAACCATCAAGCGTTTGCGTACCGAGGCGCCCTCGGATTTACGTGACCTGGTCTGGCTTCCGGCGGAGGTGACCTGGGCCAACGGAGGTCAGAATATGGTGATGCTGCCGGCCAGGTATCCCCTGCTGTCCGGTGTCGGTAACGAATTTCTTCTTTCCAGGAAAACGGACTGGCAGGACCAGGGGCAGGGTGTCTTTGAAGGCGTTGGTCAACGGCTGCTTGCCAGCGACCAATCAGACTATCCCCTACTTGCGGTTCGATCCATTGAGATTGAGGGCTAAACCGCGGACATGGGACAATGGTCCTTAAAAGACCGGCTGCAACCTTCCTTGCTGGATCGGCTGACAGACCAGCGCTCTGATAAAAAAAGGGAAAGCTCATCACAGCAGATACTCAACCAGAGGCAGTTCAAGGACGCCGTGATCCGCGACCTGGGCTGGTTACTTAACTCGGTGTCGATGGATTCTGTTTTTGACCTTTCCGCTTATCCGGAAGTCAAACATTCCGTTTTGAACTATGGTTTACCGGATATCTCCGGGCACACGGCCGCTTCGATAGACACCGTAGAGTTAGAGAAAAAACTGCGCAGTGTAATCTGCGAATTTGAACCCCGGTTCATCCAGAACAGCCTGAAAATCAAGGTCCGCTCCGACCCGGCTGAGATGAGTCACAATTCTTTGGTATTTGAAATTGAAGGGGTCGTTTTTGGCCAGCCCATGCCGTTCCAGGTGGTATTGCGTAGCGAATTGGATCTCGAGTGTGGTCAGTTCAATGTCCGGGAAGATACGGGGTAAGCCTGAATGGATCAAAGACTGCTCAAGCACTACAACAATGAATTGCATTTCATGCACGAAATGGGGGCTGAATTCGCCATTTCCTACCCGAAGATTGCCGCACGCCTGGGCATAGAGAACGAGCAGTGCGCTGATCCGTATGTTGAGCGTTTACTGGAAGGTTTTGCCTTCCTCACGGCCCGCGTGCAGCTTAAAATTGAGGAAGAATTTCCAAAGTTCTGTCAACAGCTTCTATCGATGGTTTATCCTGACTACCTGGCGCCGCAGCCATCCATGGCGGTAGTGCAGATGACGCCGGACCCGGATGACAGCAGTATGGCGGAGGGTTTTTTGCTGGAACGCGGTACGCTTTTGCGTAGCGGCCTGGGTGCGGAGATGCAGACCAGTTGTGAATACACGACTGCACAGGACGTCACCCTTTTCCCGCTCGAAGTGACTCACGCAGAATACCTCGGTACCCGTGCCGCATTGGCCCACCTGGGCATCAGGCCCGGCCGGGGAGTGGCGGCAGGTGTGCGGATTGAATTACACACACTGTGCGGTGTCGGGCTGCACGAGTTACGCATGGATGAACTTCCGTTGTTTCTTGGCGGAAGTGGGCATATCCCCTTGTGGTTGTATGAACAGATCCTCAGTAACGGCTGCGGATTGTCTATTGTGACCGGCGGTAAAGACAGTAAACGGGTGCTTACGCTTTCCGCCGACAATATCCGCCGCATGGGTTTTGACGCAAAAGAAGGCATGCTCAATTATCGCTCGCGGTCCTTTGACGGCTACCGTCTGCTGCGCGAGTATTTTTCCTTTCCTGAGCGCTACCGTTTTATCAATATCTGTGGCCTGGCCGAAGCACTTGCGAGTGTGAATGCCACAAAATTTGAAATAATCATTCATCTGTCTAAACGCAGAAATGAACTCGAAAATGTGGTCGACAAGCGGAATTTCCTGCCCTACTGCACTCCTGCAGTCAATATATTCAGCAAACAGGCAGACCGGATTCACATCAACGACAGGGATTACGAGTACCACCTTGTGCCGGATCGCAGCAAACCGTTAGATTTCGAGGTATATCAGGTGCTTGCTGTAACAGGTTATGCGGCGCAGGTTGCCGACAGCCAGGTCTTTCTGCCCTTTTATGGGATGAGTGAGCAACAGTTGGCCGATAGACAGTCTGCTTACTGTACTGTGCAAAGGAAGCCACGGATAAAGTCTTCGCGCCAGAAATTGCAGGGAGCGCGGTCTGCATATCTCGGCCAGGAGGTATTCCTTTCGCTGGTGGATGCGAATGAGGCGCCCTACCGTTCAGACCTCGCTCAATTGGGTGTCAGGATACTGTGCACCAACCGGGATTTACCGATGCAAATGCCGCTGGGCCAGAAGGGTGGCGACTTCACCCTGGAGACCAATGCGCCGGTGGATATCATTCGCTGTGTGGCCGGCCCGACCCGGCCTGGTCCGGCCAGTACCGGTGGTGATGAGGGAGAGCAGACCACAAGCGGTGATTACGCCTGGCGTATCATCAGTCACTTATCCTTGAATTACCTGTCATTGATTGATCAGAGTCCTGAGGAAGGAGCAGCCGCGCTGAGGGAATTGCTCAGTCTCTACTCTAACTACGGCACGCTTTCAGACCGGCAAATCAACGGCATCCTGAGCATTCAGGCCAAGCCGGTCACCCGTCGCCTGCCGATTCCCGGCCCCATCAGTTTCGGGCGCGGGCTGGAAATTCGTCTGGTGATGGAAGAAGCGGCATTCGAGGCAGGCGGCATGTTTTTATTTGGTTCTGTGCTGGAAGAATTTTTCAGTAAATATGTTTCGATCAATAATCTGACCGAAACGGTGGTGTATTCCGACAGAGATATTGAGATTGGCAGATGGCCGGTGAGAATGGGAACAAGACCGAGACTGTAGTTCTTCTTCAGGAAATACAGCAAACCCCGTACCGCTTCGGTTTTTTCCAGGCGGTGAGGCGGATCAATTGTCACTTTGAAGATATGGCATTGACGGGCATGGCATTTCGGCCCAGTGGAGATCCCATCCGTTTCACCCAAACACCCTACACAAGTTTTGCACCCTCAACACTGAGTTCACTGGATTTCAAAGGGCCCAACGGCGTTCCGCGCCTGGCGCAGCGTTTCCTTGGCCTGTTTGGACCCAACGGGCCTTTACCCACCCACCTTACAGAATATGCAAGGGACCGCTTGCGACACCATCACGACCCGACTTTTGCAGGTTTTGCCGATATGTTCCACCACCGTGCCGTGAGTCTTTTCTACCGTGCCTGGGCCCAGGCGCAACCCACGGTTCAGCATGATCGTCCCGGGCAGGACCGGTTTTCAGTTTATGTCGGCGCCCTGGCCGGTGTCGGCATGCCGGCGTTCAGGGACGCCGATGAGATGCCACATGCCGCAAAGCTGCACTTCGCGGGACATTTGAGCAGCCTTCCCCGACACGCCGCCGGTCTGTCAGCGATTCTGCAGAGCTACTTCAAGGTGCCCGTTCGGGTGGTGGAATTCATTGCGCACTGGTTGACAATACCACCCCGGGATCACCTGAAACTGGGCGTCAAGCCGGATCTGGGCAGGCTCGGTATGAGTGCTGTGCTGGGTGAAAAAGTATGGCAGCGCCAGGACAAGTTTCAACTGTGTCTGGGGCCGCTCAGCCTGGATGAGTACGAATCGTTCTTGCCGGTCGGTAAGTCATTTGAAACCCTGGTCGCTACCGTGCGTAACTACCTGGGCCTGGAATTGCTGTGGGAGACGCGGTTGTTGTTGAAGGGATCGGAAAAACCGGTTACCTGCCTGGGTAAACAGGGCGCCCTGGGCTGGACCAGTTGGTTGCAGTCACAGAAGCCGCAGAAGGAAGTGGGTGACCTGGTGCTGCAGGCAAGCAGCTACACTACCTGAGGCAAGATGATAATTGACACAAGAGGGCTAATCACGTGACAGAAATCAGTCGGACTGCATTATTTGGAAAGCTCAACAGCTTACTTTACCAATCTATTGAAAGCGCAACGGTTTTTTGCAAAATGCGCGGCAACCCCTACGTGGAGTTGGTGCACTGGCTGCAACAGATCCTGCAATTGCAGGATTCAGATCTCCGGCGCATCCTCGATCACTATGGCATTGAGAACGCCCGTCTGGCGGCCGATTTCACCAAAGCCCTGGATGCGCTTCCACGCGGAGCCAGTTCCATCAGTGATCTTTCTTCTCACCTGGAAGAGGCAGTGGAAAGAGCCTGGGTATATGGCAGCCTGATGTACCAGTCTTCGCAGGTTCGAGGGGCTTACCTTGCCATTGGCATCCTGAAAACGCGAAGTCTTAAAAATGAATTGCTGAATATTTCGAAGGAGTTTGAGCGGATCAATCTGGATGATTTGACCGCTTCTGCCCATAAAATTATCGATGGATCACCGGAAGATGCCCTGGCCGCAACGGACGGCAGCGACCTGGCTGCTGCAGGAGGCGATGGGCCTGCCGCAGGTGAGGCGCCCGCCGGTGGAAAGCAGTCTGCACTGGCCCGGTTTTCAGTCGACCTGACGGAACAGGCCCGCAATGGTGAGTTGGATCCAATCGTTGGGCGCGATGAGGAAATCCGCCAGATTATCGATATCCTGATGAGGCGCCGACAAAACAATCCGATTCTCACCGGTGAAGCGGGTGTGGGTAAAACAGCAGTGGTTGAAGGGTTTGCCATGCGTCTGGCGAAAGGAGATGTTCCCCCGCAACTGAAGAACGTGGCCCTGACAGCGCTCGACCTGGGCCTGTTACAGGCGGGCGCCAGTATGAAGGGTGAATTCGAGCAGCGCCTGCGCCAGGTCATCGATGAGGTGCAGTCCTCGGCAACGCCTGTCATCCTGTTCATCGACGAGGCCCACACCCTGATTGGGGCGGGCGGGTCGGAAGGAACCGGCGATGCCGCCAACCTGTTGAAGCCAGCGCTGGCCCGCGGCACTTTGCGCACGGTCGCAGCAACCACCTGGGCGGAATACAAGAAATACATTGAAAAAGACCCGGCCCTGACGCGGCGCTTCCAGGTAGTGAAAGTGGACGAACCGAGTGAGGAAAAATGTATCCGGATGTTGCGTTGCATTGCACCCGTGATGGAAGCGCACCACAAGGTCCAGGTATTTGATGAGGCGGTCGATGCGGCTTCCAGGTTATCGCACCGTTACATACCGGCCCGCCAATTACCGGACAAGGCGGTCAGCCTGCTCGATACCGCCTGTGCCCGTGTGGCGGTGGCTTTGCATTCAACGCCGGCTCCGCTGGAAGACAGTGAGCACCGGATCGATGCGCTGGAACTCGAGCAGAGGATTCTCGCACGCGAGGAAGCCATCGGTGTGGTTGATAAAGACAGATCGGTCAGCCTGGAAGCGGACCTGGCTGAGGAACAGACACGCCAGGCGGACCTCACGGAGCGCTGGGAAAAGGAAAAAGCGCTGGTGGATGAAATACTGGAACTGAGGCGTAAGTTGCGTGGTGAACTACTGGATGAAGAGGCCCCCGAAAACGAACCGGATGCCGTTGCAGACGATGTGGCGGATGAGTCAGCCGGTGCTGAGGTCGCGGCGGAAGATGGAAACACAACTGCATCTGACGATTCTGCCGAAGACACCTCAGTTGATGAATTAGATGAAGATGCCATCCGCCAGCGACTCGAAGAACTTCAGGAGGAACTCGCCGCAGCCCAGGGTGATGTCCCGCTGGTTCACCACAGCGTGGATGGCCAGGCTGTGGCTTCGGTCGTGGAAGACTGGACCGGCGTTCCGGTCGGCAGCATGGTCAAGGATGAAATAGAGAATGTATTATCAATGACCGATCGACTGGCTGAACGTGTCATCGGCCAGGATCATGCCCTGGAAATGATTGCCATGCGTGTTCAGACCAGCCGCGCTAACCTTGATAATCCCGGCAAACCAATCGGTGTATTCATGCTCTGTGGCCCCAGTGGTGTCGGCAAGACCGAGACCGCGCTCGCGCTGGCCGAATCCATGTACGGCGGTGAGCAGAATCTGATCACGATCAACATGAGTGAGTTCCAGGAAGCACACACCGTGTCGACACTCAAGGGTGCACCTCCGGGCTACGTTGGTTACGGTGAAGGTGGCGTACTCACTGAGGCAGTAAGGCGGCGCCCGTACAGTGTGGTGCTGCTGGATGAAGTCGAAAAGGCCCACCCGGATGTGCACGAAATTTTCTTCCAGGTTTTCGACAAGGGATTCATGGAAGATGGGGAAGGACGTCTGATCGATTTCAAGAACACGCTGATCCTGCTGACATCCAACGTGGGCAGTGATCTGATCATGAATCTGGCCAAGGATCCCGATTTGATGCCCGATCCGGAAGGCATCGCGAAGGCGCTGCGTGAACCACAGTTGAAGATATTTCCCGCCGCCTTGCTGGGTCGAATTGTGAGCATACCTTTTTACCCGCTCAGTGACGAAGTGCTGCATAAAATCATCATTTTGCAGTTGGAGCGGATACGCAAGAGAATGGCGGAAAATCACAATATTCCATTAACTTACAGTGATGCCGTGCTGGACTTGATCTCAGCCCGATGCACCGAACTGGAAAGTGGAGGGCGCATGATCGATACCATTTTGACCAATACCGTATTGCCGACAATCAGCCGTGAACTACTCTCACGACTGTCTCAGGGCAATCCACTGGCTTCGGTAGAGATCGATGCGAAGGATGACGATTTCAGCTATTCGTTTGGGTGATGGGCCGTGAGCCTCCGCTGGCGTGAAAGGTGATCTCAGAATGCTTGTTGTGAACCGTTCGACCCAGGTAGATGGCGCCGTTTCCCCGCAATGCAGCCTGGCTGTGGTGGAGGGTTCGCGCCTGACCGTTGGTAATCAGTTCGGTGCCGTTGCTGCTGAAATCGACCAACAGGAATTCGTTGTTCGCGTAACGAATCTCGGCATGGTGACGTGAAACCATCGGGTGGTTCACGACCAAATCACAATCCGGGTTGCGCCCGAGCAGGTAGCGGACCAACAGAAAATCCAGTTTGTAGAGACGGGATTGAAAAGACACAGAAAGCTGATTGGATTGCGGAAATTGCAGTGAATTGGATCCAATCTGGGTGATTTCGTCCTGCTGGCTCGAGTCGAGTAATTCAAAAACCGACAATGGGCCGGGTTTTCCTTTCAGGGTAATTTCACCTACACGACGGATCAGCCCGGCAGGAGGGTGATCCAGCATTTCGACAGTATGGGTGGAAATGATGGTTTGTCCGGCCTTGGCAAAAGAGGACAGACGGGCTGCAGTATTGACCGTGTCACCATGAATATCATGCTTTGCCAGCAACGCTGAACCTGAATTGATGCCAATCCTCATGGCCAGCTCACTGCCCGCGCTGGATGAATAGTTCCTTGTTTCCGAGTGAATAGCAATGGAAGCCTGAAGCGCGTTGAGAGGATCGGAAAAGATGCATAAAATATCATCTCCCAGGGTGCGCAAGGCGACACCCTCTTGTGCCTCAACGATGGTCGCAGCCTGCTTGAGCAGCTTGCCGATGAGCAATGATGCTTTTTTGTCACCCAGTTGGTTGAACAAAAATGTGCTGCGGCAAATGTCGGCAAACATCACGGTTGTAGTGACTGGAACAACTTCAGACATATGACGCCCTGGACGAAACCCATGATAATGATGAAAGATACCCACCCCTAATGATAGACCATGATGCATTATTATTGGCTCGAAGCGCGCTGTTCGGCAATTTGTCGCTGGAGGACCGCAAGCAGATTGTGGCGCAGTGCTCAAGGAAACGGATTGTCGCCAGGCAGATTGTCTTTCACCAGGGTGAACCTGGCCGGGAAATGTACGTTGTGGTTTCCGGTCGGCTGAAAGTTTCCGTTAGCTCCGAGGACGGAAAAGAACTGAGTTTCTTCATTTACCACCAGAGTGATTTTTTTGGTGAGCTTGCCTTGCTGGACGGAGAAAGGAGAAGTGCTACCGTGACTGCCATCGGGTCCTGTGAGTTACTGGTACTACACCACAGTGATTTCCACCAGTTATTGAAACAGCACCCGCATATTGGTCTGAAGTTATTGTCCTTGTTGGCTGGACGCGTGCGGGCAACCACCTTACTTTATGAAAATTCGGTATTTATCGAAATTCCCGGACGCCTGGCCGGCAAGTTGCTGGAACTGGGTGAGGAGCATGGTATTGAATCCGATGATGGCATCCAGATCGACCTTAAATTATCACAATACGAACTGGGCACCTTGATCAACGCTTCGCGGGAAAGCGTCAACAAACAGTTGAAGCTATGGGAAAACCAGGGAATTATCGAAATAAGGCAAGGAAGAATTTTTCTGCTGGATCTGCAGGTACTGGAAGCTCTGGTTTGAAACATGAAGTGCATGCGTGCTGTTCTGCTCTGTGTGAAACTGCTCACAGCCATGCGCGGCAAAAGCAAGGACAATGTTTACTGCTAGAATCAAGAGAAACGTAATGCTATCTGAGCCGCATGCGGTTCAAAGGAAAGATAATGGTAACTAGTCCAACAGATACTGATCGTGGCCTGAAATTTGACTCACCGCTGGGCGAGGATTTGGTTTGCGTTTCGTTCAGCGGCCAGGAAAAGCTGGGACGCCTGTTTGATTACAAGCTCAGTTTGCTGAGCCAGAACCCGGATATTGAGTTTCAGGATATCGTGGGGCAAAGAGTAAGCGTCAGTATGGAACTGAGTGAGGGAGATCGTTATTTTAACGGCTATATCACTGAATTTACCTACATGGGAGATTCGGGTCAGTTCGCAGCATATCAGGCAACGATGAAACCCTGGTTCTGGTTTCTGACGCGGACCTCGGATTGCCGGATTTTCCAGAATCAGAAAGCGCCGGATATCATCAAGTCGGTTTTTCGCGATAACGGTATGTCCGATTTCGAGGACAGGCTCAGTGATTCTTACAGAATCAGGGATTACTGTGTTCAATATCGTGAGACCGATTTCAATTTTGTCAGTCGCCTGATGGAGCAGGAGGGTATTTATTACTACTTCGAACACATCCAGGGTAAACACACACTGGTCTTGGCCGACAGCATCAGCGGGCATGAACCTTATCCTGGATACGATGAAATTCCCTATTTCCCGCCGGATCCCAATGCGGCTCTGAGAGAGCGGGACCACATCCAGCACTGGGTTGTTACGCAGACCATTGTGCCGGGCAAATATGCCATCAAGGACTTCGATTTTGAAAAACCAAAAATCGACCTTACGGCCAAATTGTCAACTTCCCCTCCGCACGCCTATCCCATTGCGAATCATGAAATCTTTGATTATCCGGGTGACTACACGGAGTTGGCAGATGGTAATGCCTATGTGGGTAAAAAATTGCAGGAGCTACAGGCACAGCATGAGAGGGCACAGGCTGGCGGTAACGCCAGGGGCATGAGTGCAGGCTGCCTTTTTACCCTCGAAAACTATCCGCGTTCCGATCAGAACAAGGAGTACCTGATCATTTCTGTTCAGCATGACATAAAATCTGATGCCCTTGAAACCTCAGGAGGGGGTGGTGCGGAAGATTTTTATCATTGCCAGCTGGAGGTTATGAACAGTGCTCAGCAATACCGCAGCGAGCGCATCACACCCAGACCCATCGTGCAGGGACCCCAGACGGCGATCGTGGTTGGGCCGGAAGGTGATGACATCTATTGTGATGAACATGCGCGCGTGAAGGTTCAGTTCCACTGGGACCGCTATGGCGACAATGATCAGAACAGTTCCTGCTGGGTGCGCGTGTCTCAGGTCTGGGCCGGAAAAGGCTGGGGTGGTATTCACATTCCAAGAATAGGCCAGGAAGTACTGGTCAGCTTTCTCGAAGGTGATCCGGATCAACCGCTGATTACCGGAAGAGTGTACAACGCAATCAATACGCCCCCCTATGAGTTGGAAACCAATAAAACCCAAAGTGGTATCAAGTCCCGCAGCACTAAAAAGGGTGAGCCGGATAACTTCAACGAATTGAGATTTGAAGACAAGAAAGGAAGTGAAGAAGTTTATTTTCAGGCTGAGAAGGATTTGAAATCACTGATCAAGAACAAGGAATCCCGTAAGGTCAATAATTCCCGGAAAACGACAATCGGTGGAAAACACAGTTATCCGCCAGATGATCCGGTGATCGAGAACACCTGGGTTCGTGCGGACAGGAATACCAAAATCGACGGGAACGATACGCTTGAAGTGGCGGTGGCATCAGCAGCGATTGACGGACGGAAGGTCACGGTTCACAACGGTGATCATAAGCTGGAGGTCTCGAAGGGCAAGCAGGAGATCAGGGTAAAAAATGGCGACCAGATCACAACTATTGACCTTGGAAACATCACAAGGCGCGCCAAGATGGGGAAAATTTCCGAGGAAGCTGCGCAGTCCATTGAATTCAAGGTTGGTTCAAGCTCAATCAAGATCGATCAGCTTGGGGTAACCATCAAGGGTTCCATGGTTAACATCGAAGGTAAGGTAATGACCATCATCAAGGGCGGCCTGGTTAAGATCAACTGACAAACGGGGTACAGGAAAGAGTGGAAGATCGGTGGAAAAAAATTATCGCTGAAAGAGCCTGTGACATCATTGATGCCGATGATCTCGATGCGGCTTCAAAGGATTTGCTAAATCCCGAGATACGCCCCGAGACGTATATTCGTGAACTCTGCAGCGCTGGAATGTGGTCAGATGCCGTCAAGGTCATGGCGCGCGCCTTGCCGCCGAGGGAAGCGGTGTGGTGGGCTTGTGTCTGCGCCAGGCGAATCGAGTCTCTGGGGGATGACGGCGATGAAATCGCGGCGCTGAAGGCCGCAGAACAGTGGGTTTACAAACCAACACCCCAGAATCAGGCAGATGCGTTTCGTTTGGCGCAGGAGAGTACTTCAAGAGCCGCCGGTATGCTGGCTGCTCTGGCTGCGGCGGGCAGCGAAGGGAAGTTACCTCTGGCTGATGGCCAGTATGCTGATCTGGAAAGTTCTGCGTTTCCTCAACTCCTGTTCGCCGTCGTGATGATTTCAGCCGCCGCAAAAGGATCTGAACAGATCAACGGGCGACTTCGGCAGATGCTGAGCAGTGGGGAAGATATTGCATGCGGCGGCAATGGTCTGGTCAAGGGTCAGCAAGCTTAATAATCATGTTTCCAGCGGCACGCATAGCGGATACAACAGCCCACGCAGGCTCATGATGAGTGAGGCAGTTGTAGCGGGCGATCGCATGGCGGAATTCACCGTTCCCGTACTCGAATTTGCCACTGCTGTGGATGCGAAGGCAAATGTTGTGTTGGATGAACAGCGCGAGTATGTCGGCGGGGCAGCGCCGGGCGTAGATTTTCAATCGGATCTTCCCGGAACTGTGGGGCAGCATTTCACCATCAGGCGTGGCCCGGCCTATTGCTTGCTGAAGCCGCTGGAAGCTGTCTCCCTGAATGATCGCGATATCCAATATGCCGTTCAGCTTACTCATGGCGATGAAATAAGGGCAGGAGAGGCCGTGTTCAGGTACAACTGCCCACAGGACGGCAGTTTTCCCTGCCTTCGTATCAGCAATACATTCTGGATTCTGCGCGCGGTTCCCAAACCGTGGCAATTTTCACCTGAAACCGGTTTATTCCGGCATTTGGACAAGGAGTTTGTTGAGAATATCAACTTCACTCAGGATGAAGTTCCGCACAATAATCTGACTCAGTATCTCGATGAACAATTCAGGTGCCTCGCTCTGGTGGTGGATGATTTCACCACCCAGGCGATACAAGCGGTGCAGTTGTACCAATCTGAAGCCTGTGCCTTGCACCGTCATGAGTTTTCTATTCAGGATCAGGCCGTCGTTCAGTACCAGTATTTTGTTCTGAAAAATAAAACTTCAGGCATTGCAAGCTGGACGGCGCCGTTGTCGACAGAGCCCGATCAAGACCGGGGCGCCCGCTTCTTCAGTTACTTGCAGCATTTCTATTTTGGTTGATGTCGCCGATTTACCGTGCTGAGTCCGGATCCGGAATCTCTGACCCGGACAGGTCTGCAAAAAAAGATTGCACCCACTTGGGCCCTGGGCGGAATTTTACTTCGTCCCCGTTCTTTTCCGTCCAGTCCAACGCCATGATCAGGGGCACGTACTTGTTTTCTCCTTTTTGACTCACGCCGTCCATTCCACTGAAGGTGTCGGCAACTGAAACCGGGAACTTCAATCTCTTAATCTGTTCCTCTTCCAGCTTGGCACAGTGATCGGGTGATGAGATGACCAGGTATTCGCGGCAAATCAGCGGGCGGAAAGGGTGTATGGAACAGGACTCCTGGTCCAGGAAGGGACAGGCTATCCCCAGGTCGAAATACGCTTTTACCATGGCCCCGGTCTCAGCTTCGGACAGCCGGTGGTAATTCATTGCATGGTCCATTATTCCTGATGCTTTTAATCGCAGGGCTGCCTGTTCAAAACGTTCTTTCAGTTCAGACCTGGCGGGTTCTGCCGTGTTTTCTACAATAGCGCTTATCAGGCGGGCCTCCGCCGGCGAGACAGGCACATGCTGCCGACAGCAGGCGCCGCACCCTTTCTTGCAGGAAATTTCCACACCTTGCCGGTGAACTTTCTGTTCCACTCCATCGACGATGAGGTCAGACAATTCATGCAAGGTGGGCAGAAGGGATTCCGGAGGGACCTCGCCGGCTGGAATGACCAGCTTTATTTTCAGCTTGTTACCGCCGATTCGCAGTTCGGTGGTGGCGCTGAGTGTCTGGGCTTCAGGATTCATCGTACAGGAGCTCCCGGACAGAACCTACCATCCGATTGAGGAGTAAATGCTGTGCCACGGGATCAATCTGCTCCGGGTCCGCAGGGTAATTGAAAAACCGGTGCTCCCTGCCACAGCGAATGGTTACCGTTTCCATTGCCCCGGAAAGTGAAAAAACGGCATCCAGGTCGGACACCTGCGGGTGGCGGGGGATGGGTGCAGTCGAAGGCGGGCTGTCCCGCTCTTTGTTGCGATCATAAATGATCACTGTGGGAAATTTGGTTTTGAGAATTTGTACAAAGTGGAGAATCAATCGACCCTTCCCCGAGACGCCCACGGAAAATTTTTCTGGTTTGATCAAGGTTGCCAGGGGCCGGACAAGGGCGCTGCAGGTAAGGCTATTGACTGGAAGCGCCCCAGCACAGCCGTGTTCTGATTGCGGTAGCTGACCAGCGGCATCAGGCCTGCATCAAGCATGGAGACCATGGTGGCTTCCGACAGCAGCAGTTCCGCGCAGGGTTGCAGTCTGGACTCCCCATCCTCTTGGTAATGATGTGCTGGCAGAGAGCCCACATCAACATGAGCGCCCGGTTCCATGCCCCATCCGTGATGAGTGAAATTTTCAGCCAGCAATCTGCCGCAGGTAAACGCAGGATTGGCCCACAGGTAATCCTCGTGGTTACGCCGTGGCATTTCTTCGAAGCGGAAGCTGTCGATTTCCTCGGTTTCTTCGCCGTAGGGAAGCCTGGCCAGTACGCGGGGCAGTGCCAGGCCAATTCGGTCGGCAATGGGGCTGGTTCGCAGGGATTGCCACAAAGTACTGGCATTGGCGGCGGACCAGTACCGGGCATCGGCCAGTTCGGCGACCGCACTGCAGCCCAGGATTTCGGGGCTGGCACCGCTGAGGAATACGCCGCCATTGACTGCTGCTGCGGCTCCCAGTGCGGTCAGCAGGGCAATGTCCTGTGGTTCCCGTGCGAAAAAATAGTCGGCAACGATCACAGTCCAGGGTGTGTCATCCGTGGCCTGGCGCCGACGCTCTACCAGCAGTTTGAACAAAGGACTGTCTTCCAGCCCGGTGCCCGGTTCCGGTAGGGCGGTCAATAATTCCTCCCGCCTGGCATCGCAGACATACAAATGAAGATCTTCGTTGAGTTCGAGTTCCGATACCATGTCGAACAAGGAACGCCAGGCACTTTCCAGAGCCTGAAAATCATCATGGTGGAGGATGCTGCGCATCAGTTCGGCGATGGCGGAATCAATGGAATCAACCGCAGTCTCCACTCGTGGATCAGGGTCATTCACAACATGCGGAGCAACCAGTTCGCGGATGAAAGCGTCAAGTTTTGCAGACTCAGAACGCACCGCCTGTTGTGCGGTCGCCGGGCGGTCACCAAGCAGTCGTTCGAACATCAGTCCCGCATCTTCACTGGCAAGCGCTTCATCTGTTGGTGCAGTTTGTGCCACTTTACTCCCGCTGACGCCGGTGGTGGAAAGTATTTCATCGAGGGTGATCTGTGCTGTATCGGGGTTCAGGAGTTTCTTGCGCATGTCACGCAAATCACCAAACAGTGGCAACGTTTGATACAGGCGGTCGGGATGGAAGTCCTCAGTTTCCCTGGGGAAAAATTCTATTGAGCTTGCACCCAGTTGCATTTGTAGCTGTGGGGAAAAGAGAGACCAGAGCTTATCCGCATTATCCAGATCAAGTTCCACTATCGGGCGCTGAGCGATGTCTTCTCCTGCCCCAGTGGCAGGTTTTGTTGCGTGCCCGCTGAAATTTCCGATGACCAGGAGATTGAATGGCCGGTGCCGGTGCTGAGAACCAGCGGCCTCGCCTCTTATGTTGAATTCAAATTCCATGTGAGCAGGCAAGGTTTTCTCCTGTAGTGCGCTGAAATTAAGCCGGATTCAGGGCCAAGGCCAATCCAGTCTTATCCCGGGACGAAAAAGAACGGTGCACCCAGATCACCCGTATTCCGAATTACATCAAACGCCGGCTCCTGGCCGATTTTATTCAAACCCGATGAGAGCACCCGGTTGTGTACTTCAGAATACAGATCAGGTCCTTGCAGGATGTCGTTATTTGATTCCAACACCTGCAACAGGCTGTTGGCGAAAATAGAGTGTTCGCCACCGCCACTGTCCATCACCGGTTCGGTGCCGCCGGATGTGAGGGCGGTGCGGGAGGCGATCTTCGCCAGGCGTTTGTAAAACTCAACCTTCATCTTCTTGGACTTGCCACCCTCCAGGTTCGGCCTGACTTCTCGAGTCAGGGTGCCTGAATAGCAGGAATCGGCGATCACCATGATGTGTTTAGCGGTCATGGTGTTGATGTAGTCCGTAATGGTGACATTGGATATCCAGTTCGCCTGGCTGTCGGGACTGGCATCGACCGGAAGCCAGTGACCCCGGTCGTTCTTTTCATCCATGGTGCCGTGACCGGCGTAGTAGAGCAGGAAATTATCGTTTTCCGCCAAACGCTCACGGAAAGAGTTCAGCGTCTGCAAAATGGTATATCGGTCGGCATTGATCAAAACCTGGGTTTTGAAGCCATACTTGTCTTCCAGCAGTTTGGCGATCGCCCATGCATCGTTGACCGGTGTTTCCAGGTTGGGCATCTGGGGATACTCATTATTGCCGATAATCAGGGCATAGTAATTGCCAAAATCCACATCCGGGATATCTGCCCTGACCAGCTTGCGCTGGGGTACCGGATTTATGCCACGCATCGCAATCGTGGCGGAAGTGTCGGTCTGGTTCAGTTGATAGCGCAGGCGCTCCAGTTCGGTTTGCATGGCTCTGATTTCAGAATCCAGGGCCGCGTTTTCACCCTGGGTACGCGCCAGTGCAATGGATTTATCACCCAGTTGGGCCTGCAGGGCCATCGTCTGGGCTGATTCTTTTCGTTGTTGATCTTTTTGCAGGCGGACGATTTCATTTTGCCTGTTTTGAATTTCACTTTCCTGCTGCTGGATACGCCGGTCGCTGTCAATCAGTTGTTGTTTATAAGCGGCCAGTTGGGCCTGGGTGCCTTCGAGTTTTGATGTCAGCGATTGCTTCTCTATCTGGGCCAGGTTGACGTTCTCCTGTAAGCGTTTCTCCCGTTGCTGATACGCTTCCCTTTCAGCAGACAATTGCTGCTTTTGATTGGATAATTTCTGCTCCAGAAAACTGATGCTGAGTGACTTTTGTTCGAGGGTAGCCTGCTGGGTGGATATGATGTCGGACAGTTCAGCCAGCGATTCTTCCGACCGGGCCTGGTCACTCCGGGCGATCTCCAATTGCCTTTTCAGGGTGGCAAGCTGAGAATTATTTTGTCCCAGGCTGGATTGTTTTAATTCGAGTTCGTTGGCAAGGCGAGAAACCTGATCCTGCAGTTCCCGGATACGGCTCGCTTCCTGCGCCATCGCAGCAAGTTGCTCCGCTGAACTGCTTTCGGCGTTTTGTTGTAAGTCCGTTTCACGTTTCCTGAAGGAAGCCTGCTGTGCGGAAAGGCTTTTCTGTTGCTGCTCAAGAGTTGCTTTCAACATACTGATATTTTTAGACTTATCTTTAAGTTCAGTTTGTTGAGAAGAGATAATGGCAGACAATTCAGCGATGCTGGCATCAGCGGCAGTTTTGTCATTGATGGCCCGGGCTTCCAACTGATTTCGCAGTGCGGTCAGTTGTGCGTTACTGTTCTCGAGTTCCGATTTGCGCAGAAGCAGGCTGTTGGTCAGTTGCTGAACCTTCATTTCCAGGGAACCGATTTTTTCGCGCTCCACATCCAGTAGTGCCTGGTAGGAATCCGGGTCACCCTGTTGAGCATCCAGGCGATTTGATAATTCTGCTTGCTGGCGGTCAAAGGCGATTCTCAAATTCATCAACTCTTCACGGTTGTCGGCCAGTTGTGCCTCTTTTTGCCGAATTTTCTCGTTGAGCGCGGCAACGTCCGCCGCCTGATTTCCCTGTGTCTGTGCCTGTGCCGCCCTGAACCGCATTTCTTCTAGTTCCAGTCGGGTGCTGTCCAGGCGGGCCTGGCTGTCGTTCATCTGGCGCCGGGAGGTGGTCAGGCTTTCCTTGAGCCTGGCGACTTCAGCCTCGCTGACAGCTAGCGCCTCGCGAAGTTCTTCGGCCTCACTTTCCAGTGCCTTGACTTCAGAGGAAAGTACCAGTTCGTCCTCAGCCATGCCGGTTGCTTTACGGTACCAGTTCAGTGCCTCCAGTTCGTTCTTCTCTACTCCCAGGCCGCGTTCATACATTGAGCCCAGGTTATCTGGGCGCGCTCATAACCCTGTTCCGCAGCTTTTCGGTACCAGGCAACTGCCGTCTGGAAATCCGGTGTGGTCCCCAGGCCTTGTTCGAACATTTCGCCGACATAGGTCTGGGCCTTGGGATCGCCGGCTTTTGCGTCCGGCAACCAGACTTTCAGCGAGGTTGCGTAGCTGGCCCGGTCATAGGCGATGTACTCTCCGCCCCGGATTTCGCAATCTGCGCCCGTCGTCTTGATGGGCCTGCGGGCAGTCATATAACGCGTGCCGCCGCCCAGGCGCATTATTTTGCCCGGCAGCATGCAGTCCACGATCATCAATTTGTCGACATCTTTCGAGGGGTCGTCGGTTGATGGTTTAAGCGGTGCGGAAAATGCAGAAAGAATGACTAATGTCGCAGTCGCCAATGTCACAGAGGGTCTGGTTAATATATGCATGATTGAATTCCAGATAGTAAGGTGGTAAACCTTACGGTAACGAGTTTTCGGAACTACTTATTTGAAGAATAGCACAAGGACAGAGAAGTGAAATGTGAGTTGCTTCACAAGAACTGTTATTTCCGCTTGTGTCGGCCATCATTAATTTCAGGCTGAAATAAGAAAGTTCCAGGTTTTGTGCTAGTTTTAGGGTACGCAATAGAAGAATCCAATCTTTGCAGATACATTAGAGTGGGGCAACTACCAGGAGTGCTAGTTATGAATCGCCGTCATCGTGTGTTGAAGTTCCTTTCGTTTATTTTCATCTTGGCTTTTCAGTCAACAGCATAGCCCAGGAGGTGCCGCTACAAACCACGGTCACCGCCAGTGTATACTTTTCGGATTACAATCCAATGGCGGTAACTGTCAACCTCAGTTGCAGCTTTGCGACTCCTGACCAGGCAAGCAAGCCCGCAACCCAGAACGACCCTGCAGTCTTTTACCTGACAAATATTGATGATAGCGATGCCTGCACAGCTACGCCGTCTGTACCGATGGGCTACAGTGTCAGTTACAGTACCTGTGAATCGTTACCCGTTGATAATGGTTCTCAGACGTGCTCTATCTACCTGGATTACGACTCCGTAACGGTCGAAATCCTGGCTCAGGGTGATGCGGCCGAACCCAGCCAAAACGGGGCATTCCAGTTGGTGTTAAGCGGAAGCCCACCCTGGGGTGGTATGAAGGTGTTTTTCAAAACCGGAGGATCAGCGACCAGCGGGAGCGATTATGCGGACCTGGGTCGTTCTGTGATCGTGCCTTATGGCGTGACCCAGTTTCAGCTTCCTGTTGTGGTCATGGATGACCAGGAGATTGAGGTTACGGAGACCGTAGTGGTGGCGCTGAAAAAGCCCAACACCTGTCAGGAATGTGGTCCAGCTGCGGCAGCAATGGAAGGTTCCAACTCGGTGCTTGGAGCGTATGTGCTGGGTCCGCAGGGCGAGGCAGTTATCAATATTCTCGATAACGATTTTACCGGGGTTGGAATTGAGGCTGTTAATAATGCGGCAGAGCCGGGCACGGAGGGCAGCTTCAGAATATATTCTGATCGGCCGGCACCCAGTGGTGGTTTGGTCATTGACTTAACGGTTAGCGGCAGCGCCACAAGTGGCACGGATTACAGCGCCATACCGTTGCAGATCACAATTCCTGCAGGGCAGACCAGTCAGCCGCTGTCAATAAGCCCGATTGATGACCAACTGCTTGAAGGCACCGAAGATGTCACGGTTTTCCTGCGTGCGGGACAGAATTACACCATCATGTCCGGTTTAAGCAACGCGACGATCAAACTTTTTGATGATGACACGCAAACTCTATCCATTGCGGTGACCACCGCTGCGGTTTCTGAGCCGTCCGGCACGGGAGTTTTCACGCTGACCCTGGCCAAGCCGGCTGAATCCGATGTCGCGGTTGGCTTCACCCTGAGTGGGAGCGCAACGCCTGGTGAAGATTTTGTTACTCCTGAAAGCCCGGCTGTCATTATCGCAGGCCAAACCACCACAACGATCAATTTCGTGGTGCGGGATGACCAACAGGTCGAAGGTCTGGAGACCGTTACTGTAACTCTGTTGCCGGTGACCGGGATACCGGTTCAGGGCAGTTCATCAGCCACGTTGACCATTGATGACGATGACTCAGCCGCAATCCAGGTTCAGCCGCTCAGCGGCCTGGTCACGGGAGAGGATGGTACATCGGCTGAATTTACGGTCGTTCTGTTAACCCAGCCCAGCGCACCGGTGACCATTCCGGTGACCAGTTCTGACCCGAGCGAAGCGACAGTCAATCCGGAATCGCTGGAGTTTTCACCCGCTAACTGGAATGTTCCCCAAACGGTCACCGTCACCGGTGTGAATGATGCAGAGGAAGACGGTGACGTTGCCTACACGATTATTCTCGGCCCGGCGGTGAGCAATGACCAGAACTATGCGGGTATTGATCCCGAGGATGTCTCCGGGATCAACAAAAATGTATCTTTTGGTGAGGCTGAATTCACCATGCAGGTCTACTCCGTCGATGAAACTGACGGCAGCGCCAGTATTGGCATTCGGCGAACCGGTAACACGGGTGTGAGCCTGACCGTTCTGTTTGAAACGGTCGATGGCTCCAAGAATACAACGGCTACGGCTGGCGAGGACTATGCATCAACTTCGGTGCAGGTGAGTTGGCCGGCGGGTGATGCGAGTGACAGGCTGGTGAATGTCGAAGTATTTGAAAATGTCGATAGCGTTACCGACGGCACCGAAACCGTTGAATTGCGACTCAGTTCCGATACCATGGATGCCCGCACTGCAGTGCTGGAAATCAACAGCGATACGCTACAGGACATTGATGATGCCATCACTGGATCGGAACTGCCTCCCAATCAGGCTCAGATCGCCAAAGTGGTTGTGACATCCTGTCCACAGCTCAATAACACGGGAGGATTCCAGGAGTTATGCACGGCCCTGGTGATCTCCGCAACGGGTGGAAATCCGGTAGAAGAAGCTTTGCGGCAAGCGACGCCGGACGATGCTGCTGCGGTTCGCTCCGCAGGAATGCAGACTTCCAACGTTCAGGTCTCCGCAATCGACGGCCGCCTGGGTACCATTCGTGGTGGTGGTGGCGCTGGTTTCAGCGCCTCGGGTTTCAACATGAATTACGGTGAATTTTCAATGAGCGGGAGCCTGCTGAAGAGTTTCCTTACGGCTTTCAATTCATACCAGCCTGATTTTTTGCAGGCCAATGCCGCGGCTAACGATGACCCGGGCTTCATTGATGAATTCGGGCGCTGGGGCGCGTGGGTATCGGGACGGGTAGTCTTTGGTGAAAAAGATCCGACCACCCGGCAGGTAGCTTATGATTTTGACACGGCCGGAATCACTTTCGGGCTGGATTATCGATTCAACGACCAGTTCGTGGCGGGTCTGGCGGTGGGTTATGCCAACACCGATGCGGATATCGGAAAGAACGATGGCGTCTTGGATACGAACGGTTATTCCGTCACTCTTTACGGTACCTGGTTCCAGTCTGACCGTTTTTACTTCGGTGGTTCTTTGAGCTATGGCAGCAACAGTTACGATCAGTTAAGGAAAGTGCGTTACCAGATCAATCGCCCCGCCGGCATATCGCCTGATGTTCCGGGGTTTGATGTTGAAGAATCTATGACAGCCAAATATGACGGAAACCAGCTTGGCTTCACCCTTGATGGTGGCTGGGATTTCACCAAAAACGGCTGGACCTTCGGCCCGACATTCCATATCAACTATGTGGATGTCGATGTCGATTCCTATGATGAACAACTGATCTTCTCAAGTGCCGGTTTTGACACGGGATGGGCCGTTCATATCGATGGCCAGAGTTACAAATCCCTGCAGCCCAGTGTTGGTTTCCAGTTTTCAAAAGCGGTAAGCAGATCCTGGGGTGTGTTCATTCCGCAGGGATACATTGATGTTGTTTCCGAACTCAAAGACAAGGGCGCCATTGTTACCGGTACCTTCCTGGGTGACGTCAACAAGGTTGGGTTTGCTCTGGAGACGGACGGTTTTGATGAAACCTTTGCCCGCGCCGGACTGGGTTTTGGGCTGGTCCTGAAAAACAACAAGAGCGCCTTTGTGATGGTTGATGGCGATTTTGGCCGGGACCTGTTGAAGACTTACTACGTTAACGCAGGCTTTCGTTGGCAGTTTTAGTTGAGCATTAGTAATTGAGGTCTACAAGCCGGCCTGCTCGCGCAGGTCGGCCAGGTCTTCGTTGTCAGGATAGTAATGCTCGCTCAGCAGGATCAGGTTTTCTGCAGACTTCAGGTCTCCAGCTTCGATATCAGATTTGATTTGTATCAGAATTTGCTCCAGCGCGGTCGCCATGCCCGCCGTTGCCTGGGGATTGCCGGCTTGCATTTCCAACACCCTTTTATACACGTCAACCGCGTTTGATGGCCCGGCATCAATCAGGTCACCCATTTGCAGAAAAATGTCCGCCGTTCCCAGCAGCCCTTCAATTTTTTGTGCTGTTGCTTCATCGACGGGTGCTATTTCGGGTGCAGGCTCAGGTAGAAACTGCCAGGTGGCGACGGAGGCCAAAACGATTGCGGTAGCTGCAATAGCGCCGATCAGCAGGCTTTTTTTGGAAAATCTTGACTGGCTCGAAGGTTCCTGTTTCGCAGAGGGTAAGCCCGATTTTTGAATCACCGTGGCATCGCTCAACAGCGAACCGGAGGTTCCCGATATCTGTTCGACGGCAGTCAGCAATTCACCGGCAGACTGGAAACGCCTATCCGGGTCCTTGGCCAGCAATTTATCCAGTATGCCTTGAAGGTGGGAAAATTCATCGGGTAACCGGGGAACCTCAGCATCCAGTTCCTTGCGTAAATCAGCGTAATTCCCGGTTCGGCTCCGATAGGGTTTACTCCCGGTCAGGAGTTCATAGAAAACCACGCCAACACTGTACAGGTCGCTGCGGGTATCAATGTCGGCGCCGAGTTTTTGCTCCGGACTCATGTAGGCCGGGGTGCCAACCGAATAACCCGTCATGGTCAGTTCCCGGTTCTCGGTGACTGATTTGGCAATACCAAAATCTGACAGCACGGCCTGACCGTTTGAGCGGAACAGGATGTTGGCTGGCTTGATGTCCCGATGGATCACTTTTTTGCTGTGGGCATAAGCCAGAGCATCGGCCAATTGTGCCAGCAGTATCAGCGATTCCTGCGCGCTGAACAGGTGCTCTGTTTCTCCGTTGTTCTCCTGCTTGAATTGCAGGCGGGCGCGTTGCCGTTCTTTCAGTGTGCCCGATTCCAGGTATTCCAAAACCAGGTAGTAGTTATCATCCTCAACACCTGTGCTGTAAATTGAAACGATTCCGGGGTGAATGAACTTGGCCGTGTCTTTGGCTTCCGCCAGAAAACGGTCGCGGAAGGTTGGGTCGTGGGCCAGCGACTGGTTCATCACCTTCAGTGCAACCTTGCGGTCAAGGGCTTCATCAATGGCCAGGAAAACCCGCGCCATGGCACCTTCACCGATCAGTTCGGTAATTTTGAACCCTGGTATTTCCGGAAACACTCAGCCTTGACCCTGTTTTTCAGTACTAATTTTTAATTGTAATGATGACTGCTGATATGGAAAGCCATATTTGGGTATCATTATGACATGCGGGCGCCAAAGGACGAGCATGGGATACCAGCAGATTTACAAATATACTTCTATCGGACGTCCGTTGGAACCGGAAGATTCGACCCAAAAGGCAGTATTGATCCTGCTGCCCCTGGCGGCCTTACTGGGAGCAGTTACCGCCTGGCGCAACGGGGTGGCAGGCATGCAGGTCCTGCAAGAAGCCATCTCTTTCCTTTTGGTCTGTTACGGCTCCTGGGCTCTGACCAGGGAGTTGTTTCCGGATGACAAGCCGGCGGCTTTTATCAGCATGGCTCTGGCGCTGCTCGCTGCACTTGCATTTGATTCTCCGGGTATTCTGATTGTTTTCGCCACGCTGGCGCTGGTGCGGATCGTCAATCGCAGCAGCGGGCAGCCTGCGCTTAAGTCTGATTCCATTATCGCCATGATGTTAACGTTCTGGGTCATCTATGCCACTCAAAGCCCCTTTTTCGGGGCAGTGGCGGCAACGGCTTTCATTCTTGACGGCACGCTGAAGGATCCACTCCGGCACCAGTGGATGTTCGCCCTGATCTGTTTTGGCGGCATGGTGGTGTATATGGTCGATCATGATGTCGGTCTGGGTAGTTTTCAAGCTCCTGATTCTCTGTTGGAGTGGCTTTCCATCGCCATCCTGCTGCTTGTGTCCCTCGACCTGATTTTGTTGAAGGAAGTGTGTTCGCGTGGTGACATCAGCGGGACGACGCTGGACCTGTCCCGGGTCAAGGGGGGTATGGCGGTTGGGCTTTTTGCGGCCTTCCAGGGGCTGCTGGATATGGAAACGGTGATCATACTGGTTACTTCGGTTGCCGGAATCGGAATTGGAATGGCGTTCAGGAAAGCCTTCCAGGCTCCGGCATCGGTGTAAATCTCAACAACTTCAGGGTCTGGCAACGGGCTCTGGCAACGACACGGTGAGAATACCGGGTCAAGGAAGATGTTTATGAACAGATTTACAATTGCTGTGCTGTGCTGTCTGACCAGTTCGATATGCCTGGCGTCCGATTTGTCGATCGAAGCGCGAATAGAGCAAGCGATGTTTGGGGATCACCGTTCACAAGCCAACACGGCCAGGAATCGTTACCGTCATCCGGTGGGTACGCTGACTTTTCTCGGCCTGAAAGACGGTATGACCGTCATGGAAATCTGGCCCGGACAAGGCTGGTATACAGAGGTTCTCGCTCCGGTGATGCGCCACCACGGCCAGTACATCATAGCCGCTTATGATGTTGATATCCCTGATCAGCCGGAATATCGCTACCGCTTGCAACAGGACCTGATGGACAAGTTTTCTGCTACTGAAGCGGTTTATGATCAGGTTGCCATTACGGCCTTTTCACCTCCTGAATCCACATCGCTGGGTGAGGCGGAATCCATCGACCTGATCCTGACATTCCGCAACACACACGGCTGGATATCTACCGGTATTGCCGAGTTGGTTTTTGCCGAATTTGCCCGTGTGTTGAAGCCGGGCGGTATCCTGGGTCTGGTTCAACACCGGGCCGATAAAGATGCGGATCCGGAGATCAGTGCAAAAACGGGTTACGTTTCTGAACAGGCCGTCATTGAACTGGCCCGTGGCGCCGGCCTGTATCTGGAAGCACGTTCAGAGGTCAACGCCAACCCTGAGGACAGCAAGGACCACGAGGGTGGTGTATGGGCATTACCACCCGTTCTGACCCGGTGCACGGATCTTGAAGGTGATGATGAAATTGCAGCTTGCCGTAAAAAATACCAGGCGATTGGCGAAAGCGACCGCATGACACTGAGATTCCGGAAGCCACTGGATTAAGGCTCTGTCAACCATGTTCAACAAGATCAGCCAGATCGTAAGGGGTACCCTTGTTTTATTGCTGATGGGTTTCAGTACCATCGTGCTGACTTCGACTATTGTCGTGCTGGCCATTGGCAAGTTCCTGGCTCCGACCGGTGCTGTCCGGAATTTTGTCAGAAAATTTCTTGCCGGCATCGCTGAGTTGTGGATATCCATCAACAACCTTCTGTTGTCGCTGTTCGGGAAAACCCGGTGGGATGTGGAAATTCCGCGGGAACTGGATCGCAAGGGTTGTTACCTGGTAAACAGTAACCATCAGTCATGGGTGGACATTCTGGTTCTTCAACGCTGCTTCAATCGGCGGTTGCCCTTTTTACGTTTTTTCCTGAAAAGTCAGTTGATCCGCGTCCCGTTCCTGGGTACCGCCTGGTGGGCACTGGACTTTCCGTTCATGAAACGTGCTTCGAGGGCGCAACTGGCGCGCCAACCCGGCTTGAAAGGCAGAGATCTGGAGAATGCGCGCAAGGCCTGTGAGAAATTCAGGGACATACCCGTTGCGATGATGAATTTTCCGGAGGGGACCCGTTTTTCAGCAGAAAAACGTGGCGCCGGAAACAGTCCGTACAGGAACCTGCTGGTACCCAGGATCGGTGGCGTAGGGCAGGTGCTGTTTGCGCTCAGTGAGCAGTTGGATGGTCTGATTGATGTCACCATCGTCTATCCCCGGCGGACGGGTCAGGCGGAGGCAGCCCCGACTTTCTGGCAACTGCTGTCCGGCCAGTTGCCGGACATAGTCGTGAGGGCGGAAAAACGGGAAATCCCGGCTGAGTTACTGGGGCGGAATTTCAGAAAGGATCGCGAATTTCGCCGGGATTTGGAATCCTGGATCAGCGCGTTGTGGCTAGAGAAAGACCGGCAAATATCGAGTATCAAGCAATCCCATCAGAATTCAGAGGTTTCCTGAGTCGTCACATGACAAAAAATCAACATACTTTCGAAGAGTTGCAGCAACTGCTCAGCCTGGAGCAACTGGAGGATAATCTGTTTCGTGGCGAGAGCCGCGATATTGGCACTTCACGGGTATTTGGTGGCCAGGTGCTGTCGCAAGCGGTACTGGCGGCCGGCCAGACCGTGGAAGACCGCCAAATGCATTCTCTGCATTCCTATTTCCTGCGTGCCGGAGATACTGATTCGCCGATCGTCTACAGCGTTGATCGCAGCCGTGACGGGCGCAGTTTCAGTTCCCGCCGGGTGGTGGCGATCCAGCACGGGCGACCTATTTTTAACCTGGCTGCTTCGTTCCAGCTTGCAGAGGAGGGATTGGAACACCAGCTTGACAGGCCCGATGTCCCGGGGCCTGAAGACCTGGCTCCTGAAATGGAGGTGCCCGAACAGGAACTTGAAAATCTGCCGCAGAAACTCCGCCGTTGGCTGGACCGTTTTGGCCCGTGGGAATTTCGCATGGTGCGGGGCCACAATCCTCTGGAACGGGTTCCCAAACCTCCGTTTCAGGAGTTTTGGTTCCGCCTCAATGGCGAGCCGGGTGATGACCCCTTGATGAACCGCGCCTTGCTGGCCTACCTGTCCGACTTCCACCTCATCGGCACTGCCACCCTGCCACATGGCATTTCCTGGATTCAGGAGGACCTGGTGATGGCCAGCCTGGATCACGCCATGTGGTTTCACCGGGAATGCAAACTTGATGACTGGTTTCTGTATGTTTGCGACAGCCCCAGCACCAGCGGCGGCAGGGGGCTGGCCAGAGGCATGATTTATGATCGCCAGGGCAGGCTGGTGGCCAGCACGGCGCAGGAAGGCGTGATCCGCTTACGCCCAATGACGAAATCAGGAGGTAAGTGATCGTGGGGAAAAAAACAGCCAGCTTCGCCGCCGGGTGCTTTTGGGGAGTCGAAGCCCGTTTCCGGGAAATACCCGGAGTGATCGATGCCGCAGTGGGTTACATGGGTGGCGCAAGCGACCAGCCAACTTACCAGCAGGTGTGCAGCGGCACGACGGGCCATGCGGAAGTCGTTCAGTTGTTGTTTGATGATACACGGGTCCGTTATACCGAACTACTCGATGTATTCTTTGCCCTGCACAATCCAACCACGCTGAACCGGCAGGGGCCGGATTTTGGTAGTCAGTACCGTTCGGCTGTATTCTGGCATAGTGCGGAGCAACAGCGGCAGGCCGAACAGAAGATTACGGAGATCAATGCTTCCGGCAAATGGCAGGATCCGGTCGTGACACAGGTCGCCGAAGCCGGCAAATTCTGGCGAGCGGAAGAATACCATCAGCGATACATGGAAAAAAACGGCGGTGGCTACTGCCATATGTAGATACTCATACGGATGAGGGGTAGGGATGTTTTGAAATCGGGCGGAACAGATCAGTGCTTGTGGATGCTGGCCGGCCTGTTGCTGCTGGCCGCTGCAACTGCGGTTGTACAGGCGGACGTTTATAAATGGGTCGATGAAAACGGTGTCGTCACTTTCACCAATATCGCACCCCCTTCCAGCGGGGAATACCAGGTTCTCAAATTTCCCTGTTACGCTTCCGATCCGAAATGCCGTTCTCTGAGTTGGGAAAAAGTGCCGCTGGATACCCGTTCCTTCCGTCGTGAAATTCACGGTGCGGCACAAGCCAATGCGGTGGACGAATCACTGATCCGGGCCATTATCCATGCGGAGTCCGCCTATCAGCCCGATGCGCAGTCACCCCGGGGTGCCCAGGGATTGATGCAGTTGATGCCGGTAACCCAGCGGGAACTGAAGGTATTCGATCCCTTCGATCCGGCTGCAAATATTGCCGGAGGAACCCGTTACCTGGCTGATCTGTTGCTGGAATTCAATGGCGATATATCACTCGCTGCAGCAGCCTACAACGCAGGCCCGGGTGCCGTACACAAGTATGGGGGTGTCCCGCCATACGATGAAACCCGGGAGTATGTGAAGCGGGTGAAAATTCTCTACCGCCGCTACCAGAACCTGTAAGAGCCCGCTTGCGGGCGACTCCTGGCTTAACGCTATCGCGCCCAAGGGCGCTCTCACAGTAAGAGCCCGCTTGCGGGCGACTCCTGGCTTAACGCTATCGCGCCCAAGGGCGCTCTCACAGTAAGAGCCCGCTTGCGGGCGACTCCGCAAGGTCAATAGATCAAACGGGCATCGCTGACCGCTTCCAGATCACCCAGGGCAGCCACCAGTTCCGCACATGCTTTTACTCCATACGTTTCACTCAACTCCAGCCGGGCACGGGCGCGGGTGTTGGAATAGTCCAGCCAGACCTCATCGGAACCGTTTCGATAGGGCTGGAAAGTGGATTGCAGTGCCGTGCAGATAGTCTCATCCGGGCCACGCAGGGAAATCTGGATGCCGCGGGCAAACCGGTTTTTGGCCTCAGACAGCGTCATGATTTTTTGTGCGCTCATACGGAATCCGCCGGAAAAGTCGCTGTTCGACACGCGCCCATCAATCACAATGATCTCGCCTTTGTTCAACAGGTCAGCGTACAATGCCCAGGCTTCATCGAACAGGGCAACTTCCACCCGCCCGCTGTGGTCCTCAATGGATACGAATCCACCGCGATTCCCCCGGCGCCTGACTGCACGGACCAGTCCGGCCAGTACCATCGGTGTACCGCGCCGTGCACCTTTCGCTTCTGCAGGTATCCTTGCCTCGATGTCGCCCAGCTTACAACTGGTAAAGTGTGACAGGTCCTGCACATGCAGTTCGACCGGGTGGTCAGTCAGGTAAAGCCCCAGGCTGTCCCGCTCCCCTTGCAGGCTCTGCAAGCGGGACCAGGGCCTGATGGCCTGGCGTTCGCTGGCATGCAGTGATTGCGGTTCGCCCCCGTCACCGGCTTGTGGGGGGGGACTTGCCACACTACCGAACATGTCACTTTGTCCGGAGTCCCGGTCGCGTTGGGACTGCTCGGCTGCCAACAGACAGTCGGGAAGTTCATGCAGCATGCGCGCGCGATTTTGCTGAGGGTCGAGTGCATCCATCGCGCCGGAACGAATCAGCACGTTCATGGCCCGGCGGTTGACTTTTTGCAAGTCCATGCGCGTGCAAAAATCGACCAGATCCCGATACACTCCATGGGTTTTACGTTCATTTTCAATAATTTCTATAGCTGCGCGTCCAACCCCTTTGAGTGCGCCCAGGCCGTAGCAGATGGTAGCTTCATCCTGAACCGTAAATGCGTGGTGGGAGGTGTTGATGTCCGGAGGCAGCACACTCAGTCCCAGGTCCCTGCATTCGCGGATAAAGTCATCCACCTTGTCCGTTGAATCCATGTCCGCTGACAGCACGGCTGCCATGAAGGCGGCCTTGTAATGTGCTTTCAGCCAGGCGGTCTGGTAGGCGATCAGCGCATAGGCGGCGGAATGAGACTTGTTGAAACCATATCCGGCAAAGGTTTCCATCTGGTCAAAAATAAGGTTGGCCAGGTCTTCGTCCACGGCCCGTTTCACGGCTCCCTCGACAAAAATCAGGCGTTGCCTGGCCATTTCTGCCGGGTCTTTTTTGCCCATGGCGCGGCGCAGGATATCGGCTGAGCCAAGGGTGTAACCGCCCAGCACCTGGGCGATCTGCATGACCTGTTCCTGGTAGAGGATAACGCCGTATGTGGGTTTGAGGATGGGTTCCAGTTCCGGATGCGGATAGACCACCACAGAACGGCCGTGTTTGCGGTCGATATAGTCACCAACCATGCCTGATTCCAGTGGGCCGGGCCGGTACAGCGCGACCAGTGCCACGATCTCGTCAAAACTGTCCGGCACCAATTGGCGGATCAACTTCTTCATGCCACGGGATTCCAACTGGAATACAGCAGTGGTGCGGCACGACTGCAGCAAACGAAAAGCCTCCGGGTCGTTCATCGGTAACCGGTCAAGTTCGATCGGAGTCTTGCCGTTTTTCCGGCGCTGGCTATTGATGGTTTTCAACGCCCAGTCGATGATGGTCAGGGTGCGCAGGCCGAGAAAATCAAATTTGACCAGGCCGATGGTTTCAACATCATTTTTGTCGAACTGGGTCACGATGCTGCCGCCGCCGGCTTCGCAGAACATCGGCGTAAAATCAGTCAGCTTCGAAGGCGCGATCACCACTCCGCCGGCGTGTTTTCCGGCATTGCGTTTCAGGCCTTCCAGTGACATCGCCAGTTCCAGTATGGCCCGTGTGTCTTCCTCATCATCAAAGCGCTTTTTCAGCTGCGGTTCGTCTTTGAGTGCCTGCTGCAGCGTGATGCCCAGGGTCATTGGAATCAGCCTGGCGATACTGTCCACGAAGGTGTAGCTGTGGCCCAGCACCCGTCCGCAATCGCGGACCACGGCCTTGGCTGCCATGGACCCGAATGTGATGATCTGGCTGACCTGATCGTGCCCGTACCTGCGGGCTACGTAGTCGATCACCAGATCACGTTTTTCCATGCAAAAATCAATATCGAAATCAGGCATGGAGACACGTTCAGGATTAAGAAAGCGCTCGAACAGAAGTTCGTGCACCAGTGGATCCAGATCGGTGATCCCAAGCGCGTAAGCGACCAGCGAACCTGCGCCTGAACCACGCCCCGGACCTACCGGAATATCGTTCTTTTTCGCCCAGCGGATGAAGTCGGCGACAATCAGGAAGTAGCCTGGAAATCCCATGGTGTTGATCACGCCCAGTTCGAGATCCAGGCGTTCGGCGTATTCCTCCCGCGAGTACTGATGGGTTGCAGCGTACTGCGCCAGGCGGCCTTCCAGGCCTGCCTCAGATTCCTGGCGCAGGAAGGTTTCTACGTCGAGTTGATCCGGTGTGGGGAAATCCGGTAGATGATAGGTATCGAATTCCATTTCCAGATTGCAGCGCTGGGCGAGATACACGGTATTTTCCAGCGCCTGCGGCAGGTCGCTGAACAATTCCTGCATTTCCTCAGGGCTTTTGAAATACTGCTCTTCCGAATACCGGCGCTCCCTGCGCTTATCGGACAGGAGGCGGCCGTCATGAATGCAAACGCGCGCTTCATGGGCATAGAAGTCGGCTTTCTCCAAGAAACGCACATCGTTGCTGGCGATGACCGGTAGCCCAAATTCTGCTGCCAGGTTCAGTGTCGCCACTTCACAGGCCTGCTCCTGCTCCCGACCGGTGCGTTGAATTTCGATGTAGAAGCGGTCGGGAAACAGCTTTATCCATTGCTCAGCCAGTTGTCGGGCACGGTTCGGATGCTGGTTCAGCAGCGCCTGTCCGATATCTCCCTCGCGTCCGGCGGAAAGCGCGATAAGACCCTCGGTGGCCCCCTCGATCCAGTCCCGGTGCAAGTACGGGATACCGTGATGCTGCCCTTCGGTGTAACTGCGACTCAGCAATTCACACAGGTTCAGATATCCGGTCCGGTTCTGGCACAACAATACCAGCCGGGAAACATGATCCGGGCTGTCCGGGTAAC
>JAJRRA010000066.1 GCA_024279945.1 Gammaproteobacteria bacterium | reverse complement strand
GGCAGCGCCGTTGATGCCGCCATTGCAACAAATGCTGCCCTCGGTCTGATGGAACCCACCGGCAATGGCGTAGGCGGTGACCTGTTTGCCATTGTTTGGGACGCCGGTTCAAAGTCCCTGTATGGGCTGAACGCTTCCGGCCGTTCGCCAAAATCCCTGACACGGGAATGGTTCAGTGAAAACGGCTTTGACAAGATTCCTGCCTATGGACCCTTGCCGGTCTCCGTGCCGGGGACCGTGGATGGCTGGTTTGAACTGCACGGGCGTTTCGGCAAACTTCCAATGATCAAGCTGTTGCAACCCACCATCGATTACGCCCGTAACGGCCACCCCGTGCACGAGACGGTTCAGTACTACTGGGACATCTATGTCGGGCGTTTGTCAAAATACCCTGGTTTTGTGGAGCAGATGACCATTGACGGGCGGGCGCCCCGGGTGGGCGAAATGTGGAAAAACCCGAACCTCGCTAACACCCTGGAACGCATCGCAAAAGAAGGCCGTGATGTTTTTTACAAAGGAGATATTGCTCGGGTCATCGGGAAATACATGGCCGAAAATGGAGGATTTCTGAGCTATGAGGACATGGCTGCACATCACGGTGAATGGGTCGAGCCCCAATCGGTCAATTACCGTGGCTACGATGTTTGGGAGTTACCACCCAACGGCCAGGGAATCGCTGCTCTGCAGATGCTGAACCTGATGGAACCGTATGACATTGCGTCCATGGGCTTTGGCTCCGCTGACTACATTCATCTTTTCCTTGAAGCCAAGAAAATTGCCTACGAAGACCGTGCGCGGTTTTATGCCGATCCGGATTTTAGTGATATTCCGGTGGCCGAGTTGCTATCCAAAGACTACGCGGCCGAGCGCGGCAAATTGTTGGATATGAAAAAGGCCGCTAAAGAATATCCCCATGGTGATCCCTGGGCCTTGCGCAAAGGCGATACCATTTACCTGACCACGGCGGATGCACAAGGCAATATGGTATCCCTGATCCAGAGTAACTACCGCGGTATGGGATCCGGAATGACGCCCCCGGGCCTGGGTTTCATTTTGCAGAACCGGGGGGAACTGTTTAATCTCGAAGCGGGTCACGCCAATTCATTCGAACCGGGCAAACGCCCGTTCCACACCATCATCCCCGCCTTTATAACGAAGGATGGAAAACCCTGGATCAGCTTTGGCCTGATGGGCGGAGGTATGCAACCACAGGGCCACGTACAGATTGTGGTCAACCTGCTCGATTTCGGCATGAACCTGCAAGAAGCAGGCGATGCGCCACGCATCCATCATTCCGGCTCCAGCCAACCCACCGGCGAGTTCATGAAAGACGGTGGAATCGTCAACCTGGAAACCGGTTTTGACTATGCAGTGATCCGGGAACTGATGAGCAGAGGACATAAAATCCAGTTTGCACATGGCCCCTACGGCGGCTACCAGGCCATCATGCGGGATCCGGAGTCCGGTGTGTATTACGGGGCATCGGAGTCACGCAAGGACGGCCAGGCCGCCGGCTACTGATGGATCAGAAAGGACGCTCCGTGGATGAAAATCGTAGTTGACCGGAATATCCCCGGAATTGACGGGTCCTTTGCGCGGCATGGCGATATCGAACGGGTTGATGGACGCTCACTGGAGCGTAAACAACTAGCGGATGCAGATGCACTGATCACCCGTTCCATTACCCGTGTAGACGCTGGTTTGCTGGAAGGCACGGCCGTGCGATTTGTCGGCACGGCAACCATCGGCACCGATCATCTGGACACCCACTGGCTGGAACAACAGGGTATTACATGGGCCAGCGCGCCAGGCTGTAATGCCGATGCAGCAGCGCAGTACACACTGGCCATAATCTTCCTGGCGTGCGAACGGCTGGGATGGAAGGCTCAGGACCAGAGCGTGGGCATCATCGGCAGAGGAAATGTGGGTTCCCGTCTGCAAAAACTATTGACGGTCCTTGGAATGTCCTGCCTTGCCAACGACCCCCCGCTGGCCGACAGTGGAAAGAGCGGCCTGGTATCACTGGACGAAGCCCTGTCGCAGGATATCGTGTGTCTTCAGGTCCCGCTGACCCGGCATGGGCCTTACCCTACCTTCCACATGATAGATGCGGAGCGATTGGCCCAAATGAATGATTCCGCCTTGCTGGTCAATACTTCACGGGGTGACGTACTCGATGGCACAGCCGTGCTGTCGCAACTAAGCAACGGCCGCCTGCACGCGGCGCTGGATGTGTGGCCCGGAGAGCCTGACATCGACCCTGCCCTGATAAGGGCGACAACAGTCGCCACGCCACATGTGGCCGGCTACAGCGAGGACGGCAAGCTCAACGGTACCCTGATGATCTATCAGGCTTTTTGTAAGTGGCTGGGTGAACCACCAACCACTCGGACTAACAAAGACAATGAATTTCTCGATATCATTGTCCATGCAACCAACAATCCAGTTTCTTCGGTCCTGGATGCCGTTTGCTTTGTTCAAAGACATGACAGCGCCATGCGCCGTCTGACCGATTTGCCCCCCAATGAGCTTGCAGTCATGTTTGACCGCTTGCGCCGCGAATACCCATCCCGAAGGGATTTTCGCGCCTGGCGAATTTGCAGGGTAGAAAAAAATGTCGCATTAACTCTGAACGGGCTTGGCTTCAGCTGAATCTGAAAAGCGGCGGACAACAGTAAAACCTGAGAATGGTTTTTCTCAGTACATCCGCGCTGGATTAAGACTCTCCCTTCTTCGGTGTGGCTCGATTAGCCCCGGCTTGCTCACTATTGCAAGCTCCGCTGGGTGCTTCCGAACCATGCTTCCGACCCAGCAGTGCGGAAAGAAGTCCCCAGGCGAGACCGGCCTTGACCAGGGTTTCAAACAGCAGCAAACCCGGGATATAAAACAAAAGAGACCATCGCGATTCTAGATGGCCTGCGTGCCGCCATGCACGCGATACCTGAAGCCCGAACCCTCTCAATGCCTCGCCGGGAGGATGTGGCAAGGTGGCGCCGCCAGCATATTTCCGGTGAAGCCAGTAACGATGGTAGCCGGAGATGAAGCTCTTCTTCATGGTGTCAAAGCACCCCACCCCGTATTGATGCCTCACCTCGTGCAAAGGGTTGTAGTAGATCCGGATTCCCAGAGCTCTCAGACGGCGTGTGTAATCCGTGTCTTCGGCGCGTTGAAGGCTCTCATCGAACAGACCACATTGTGTGAGAGCATTACGCCGGAATGCTGCAGCGCCGGCCGCCTCCAGGCTATGATCTGTCGTGATCTGACGTTCATAAGAGGGAGATATCCCCACCGCCTTCGCATCCGGATGGAGGCGATTCATGACGCTGATCTGAAAGTAGAGGTCGCTGAGCCGGCTGGAGAAATTGCTGTGCGAAGCCACGATGGAAAACCGCACGACGCCTGCATCCGCATGCTCATCAAAAAAGCGAAAGATCGTGTCCGCGTAATCCGGCTCAAACAGGTAGTCATCCGCCACAATCGCCACCAGTGGCGCCCGGGCAGCTCTAATGCCAAGGTTACGCGTGGCCGGGATGCCACGATGTGGATGACGGACGTAGCGCAGTGCCGGGTTGGACTTGCGCTGTCTCAACACGACATCCAGCGTACCGTCCGTTGAACCGTCATCGGCAACGATGACTTCAAAACGCTCGGGCGGTTGATTTTGCCGAAGCAGTGAATACAGGCAGTCATCCAGCAGACCAGCCCGGTTGTAAGTCAGAACCACGATGGAGAGTTCCGGAACAGGGTCGCCCGGCGATGCCTGAACATCAAGGGATGCATCTTCGCCGCCGCTCGACATGCCGGACGTGTTTCCCTGAACCCGATTGTTCCAGGCTGTGCCCAGTCTGTAAATCCAGCGTTGAGCGAACAGCGAAGCGTGGATGATTGCAAACTCTAAACGTGGAGGCGCGCGGTGGCGACGGCTCTCAGCTTCGATCCGTAACTGTCCGTATTTATGCTTGATCTGCCTTCTTCCTTTGGCGTACCAGCGGCGCTGCCGCAGCAACGTGGAAAGGCTTTCCGGGCAGCCAGTCGTGGCGATGGCCGAATCAGCCTTGTAGACCGGAATGTCGGCATCTTCAAGACGCAGGTAGAGGTCGAGGTCTTCGGTCGAACAAAGTTCATCGTCAAACAAGGGGCTCAGCACCTCAAGTAACGCACGCTTAATGGAGAAATGACCGCCTGCAAGGCGATGGATGGGATACGGCTCGTCCTGGTTGCGGCAGAATGCTGAGAGATACTGGTGATTCCAATAGCGGGAGAGCAAGTCATTCCGGGACGGTCGAAGATTGCCATTGAGGACCAGGATTTCAGGATGGATCCTGTGCAACTGGAGAATCCGGGCCAGGCATCCGTCCTGGGGTATGCAATCATCGTCCAGGAACACAAGTACTTCACCACTTGCAACAGCAATACCGCTGTTGCGCGCCGCTCCAGGCCCTCCGTTCATGTCCCGGTGCACCCAACGAACCGGAACGGTTCCAGTGATCAACGTATTATCGATGCACTTTAGCTCGGATAGTTGCTGCGAGTCACTGGCGTCGTTCACAACGACAATCTCACCGTTACAACCATCCGGCAGCGCCGCGAACTGTGACTCCAGTGCGCGCAACATACTAGCGACCTGAGCGGGTCGGTTTCTGGTCGGGACAATGATGCTTATGCTTAGGGCGTGCTGTGTTGTATGGCCAGTTGAGTGAATCCGATTCGCTCCTCTAATAAAGTCCTTTTTACTGAGACCCCATCAATGTAGTTTTGGTTCGTAAACTTCCTTGATCAGGGCGTCTTTTTCAGTTCTTGCCACCGGTGCATATAACGCTGGGCGTCTTTGGTGGGTACTCCAAAATCCGAAAGTCATCCGCGTAAATTTCTTGAATGACATCGATCATCTGCTGAGTATAGTGGAAATCATTGTTGCAAAATGTGGTACTGTTTTTCTTGAATTTAGTACAAATCCCTGTAATTTTTGAAAATTCCTGCATTTGATCTGTCTCATTGAGATCAAACGTAACGGGCTTGAGCCAGCCTGTCATGCCCAGGTAACTGAGGCGCGGGTTAAAGGTTTGCGGGTATGAATGAGGATCCAGCAGGTAGGTACTCGGCAGTATTTTCGTCACAAAACTCTCAAAGCCGATAAGCCTGATTTTTTCACGCTGACTTGAAAAATAATCATTAACATCGATACCACACTCCACATTTCCCAGTATTTTCCTTAAATAGACAGGCCAGTGTTCCCCCCTGTGTTCTCCGGGGAGTTTGATGAGTTTCTCTTTATAAAGAGACTCCACCCGGTCAAAGGGATTGCGGACAAGCATCAGGAGCCGTGATGGACTTTGGGACAAATGCTTCCTCAAGAAGGCATGAGCCCAGCTTGAAGAAAGGCAACCGCTCTCTTTGATCAGGGTATACCCAACCTTAAAGTTGACCAGGATAATCCGTTTTCCATGGAAGTCATTCAGAAAGTATTTCACTCAGTATCCTTCAAAATAGCCAGCCCGAAGTTGTCGATGATAGCGGGGTAGAGCAACTTTCAGTTCACAATAATGTGCCCTATTGCCTGTCACACAACATATAACACGGATCCCCTGCTGGCGGACAAAAGGCTGAATTTGTTTTGAGTTATCCCCGGAACCCGTATTGATGATGTCCTTGTCATGGTTCCTCCGTCTGTGCCCGTGCTGTGGGAAGCCGGAACATTGGAACTCACTGGATTAATGAGAATCAGGATCAGGCAAGATATCAGAGACCCCGGACTTAAAGAAATAAAAATTGAGAACGTCAACAAAACAGACGGGCTTACAAGCTTTGTTTCCGCCACCGGCGGAGTCAACCCAAATGTCGCAAATGGTGGTTGGCATGAGGTTGAAGTGAAGCATATGGACAACGTAAGCATCACCTTTACCGAAGATACCCTGGGAAGTCAGGTTGTCACCGGGTTTCTGAAAAAACTGGAAATAGAATTTGATGAATTAAGCACAAGGGCCAATCCACTGATCAAGGAATTCAAATTGAAATTAACCGGAAATTCTTCTATTCCCGAACTTGGGAAAGGATGGGTGACAAGTTTGCTAATAGAGGTTCCGGAAACCCGGATAATTGCCAATGAGTATACGGAATATATTGAAAAAATTGAGGACAATCCGGCAGTTTTGGGTGGACACACCGATGCTGAATTTGAGCGGGAGCCCGGAGCGTTGACAGAGGGCGTGGATATAAGCTTATTGAATGACGGGAATAATGATCAGCTAAATGAACGAAAAGGACCCTGTGTTGTAGGTGAAGTGGAACCACCTGATCTATGTCCCGATGGATCCGTCCCTCCTTGTAGTGGTGGAGGAGGTGGTGGGGGTACTTTCTGAACCCCTTCCTGACGGACTGGGCAGGCAATATATTTATCGAAATCAAAGTCTTTACGATTGCTTTATAACAGTAAACCCTGTAACGTGCGCCCGCCTGCGGATGAAGCCGCATCGTGCGTGCCTGAAGGACTGAATCGTGATCGAAAACCTCCGGAATATTGCCATTATTGCCCATGTTGACCATGGCAAGACCACGCTCGTAGACCAACTGCTGCAGCAATCAGGGACACTGGGTGAACGGGCGGCAACCCCCGAACGGGTGATGGATTCAAATGAACTCGAACGCGAGCGCGGCATTACGATTCTGTCCAAGAACACCGCGATCAGTTGGAACGATGGCAAAGACAGCTACCACATCAATATCGTTGACACTCCGGGGCATGCCGACTTTGGTGGCGAAGTAGAGCGCATCCTGAGCATGGTGGACTCGGTCCTGCTGTTGGTGGATGCGGTGGACGGGCCGATGCCACAAACCCGCTTCGTCACGCAGAAAGCCTTCGAGATGGGTTTCAGGCCCATTGTCGTGATCAACAAGATTGACCGTGACGGCGCCCGCCCTCACTGGGTTCTGGACCAGACCTTCGAACTGTTTGATCAACTCGGCGCCAGCGATGAGCAACTCGATTTCCCGGTCGTCTATGCTTCCGCCCTGAAAGGCTACGCCAGCATGGAAGACACGGTGCAGGATGGGGATATGACGCCCCTGTTCCAAACCATCGTGCGGGAGGTAGCTCCGCCACCGGTCAACACTGACGGGCCATTCCAGATGCGGATTTCATCACTGGATTACAGTTCCTACGTGGGTGTAATAGGCATTGGAAGGATCCAGAGAGGCAGCGCGAAGCCCAACCAGCAAATCTGCGTGATCGACCGCGATGGCGAACAGCGCAATGGCAGAATACTGCAGGTGTTGGGCTTTCATGGGCTCAACCGTGTCGAAGTGCCGTCAGCCCAGGCCGGTGACATCATCGCCGTGACGGGCGTGGACAAGCTGCGGATCTCTGACACGCTGTGTGACCGTAACGTGCCGGAAGCTCTTCCCACCATGACGGTGGATGAACCCACCATCAGCATGACTTTCAGGGTCAACAACTCACCTTTTGCCGGGCGCGAGGGCAAGTACCTGACCAGCCGCCAACTGCGTGAACGCCTGCTGCGCGAAGCCAGCCACAACGTGGCCCTGCGCGTTGATGAAATGGAAAATGCAGAGCGCTTCAGGATATCCGGCCGAGGCGAATTGCACCTGTCCATCCTGATCGAGACCATGCGCCGGGAAGGCTATGAACTGGCCATTTCACGACCGGAAGTGATTGTGCATGAGACCGATCACGGCAAGGAAGAACCCTATGAGCAACTGGTCGTGGATCTGGAAGCGGACTACCAGGGATCGGTCATGGAACGGCTCGGTGAACGCCGTGGAATCATGCAGAATATGCAACCCGATGGCAAGGGCAGGGTTCGGCTGGACTACATGATTCCCGCACGCGGGCTGATTGGTTTTCAGTCTGAGTTCCGCACGCTCACTGCCGGTACCGGCCTGATGTTCCATGTATTTGATCACTATGGCCCTTATCATCCCGGTGATATCTCCCGGCGGAAAAGCGGTGTCCTGATCTCCAACGGCACCGGCAAGGCCCTGCCCTACGCCCTGTTTAACCTGCAAGAGCGCGGGCGGATGATTATTGAATCGGGTGTGGATGTTTATGGAGGCCAGGTCGTGGGTATCCACAGCCGCGCAAACGACCTCACGGTGAATCCTTTGAAGGGAAAACAACTGACCAATGTCCGCACGGTACTCAAAGACGATGCGATCCAGTTGGCAGCACCGCAAAAAATGACCCTGGAACAGGCACTGGAATTTATCGAGGACGACGAACTGGTCGAGGTAACGCCGCAGGCCATCCGAATCCGGAAAATTCATCTTCTCGAGCATGAACGGAAACGCGCGAACCGGGAAAAAGAAACTTCGTAGGCCTACCTTCGGAACATCAGATCCCGGCCCAGCCAGGCTTTCAAACGGTTCTTCTGCCGATTTCGAATGTTGGGGTTGAGTTGGATGACATAGTTTTCCGGGATGGCAAGCTGAACCCGTACAGGCAGAGTCAGCAGTTGTTCCCGCCGCACCAGGGTCAGTTCAACTGCTTCATCCGGTAACAGTTCCTGTACCCGTTTATCGAAATTATTTACCGTCATTCGCAGGCCGTTTATGGCCAGCAATTCATCACCAGGCAAAACCCCTGCGGCCGCTCCCGTACTGCCCAGGATCACATGTTCGACAATCAACAAGGGATTTTTTGCCTCCCAGGTCAAGCCAAAACCAACGGGAGCCGGCTTGCCGGATTGTTCCGCTGCGGAACGGACAGGTGTGCGTTCCAATTGCAAGCCATACCAGGACAACGCCTCATCCAGATCCGGGTCCGTAGTTGATTGCAGCAGATTTTCAACCATTGACCTGACATCGGCCCCGGCCACAGACTCCACAACGGTTTCGAATGCACCCGGTGGATAGCTTCCCCCGCCCGGCCCTTCCGGACCATACAGTGAATACATTTTGCGCATCACCGTATCCAGGCTGGCTTTGCCGCCGGTTTCCCGACGGATGGCCGAATCAGTTACAAAACCAATCACAGAACCTTTTCGATAGTAGGAAACCGTGCTGTTAATGCCGTTGGCGTCCTGCACGTAATGCTTGATCCACGAATCAAAAGAAGCCAGCTCAACCGACCTGATTTTGCGGCCTGGCACGGTCTCATAATTACGAAATTCACTCGCCAGCAACTCGAAGTAATCCTGTACCTCAATCAGCTTGGAACGGAACAGCAGCAGGTTATCATAATAGCTGGTGAGGCCCTCGGCCAGCCACAGTTCACGAGTATATACCTCGCTGTCATAATCATACTCAGCCAACGCCTGGGGCCTCATCCTCCTGACATTCCATGAGTGAAAAAACTCATGCGACACCAGTGCCAGCCACTTGATATAGTCCCGCCTGTCGCGCATGGCCCACTTGCTGCTCATCAGCACCGTGCTGTGATCGTGTTCCAGCCCACCGCGGGACTCCAACTGGAAATTCATGAACAGATAATCACGGTCAAAGGGATTGACCCCCCAGAATTTCTGCTGTGCCTTTACCAGCATTGCAAGATCCCGGGCTGAACGTTCGCCATCCCACAAGCTGGTTTCCCCTGTATTGACCAGCACATAGCCTTGCCCATCGACTTCGAAGCGATAGTGAGGTGCGTTACCGGCAACCAGAGGGCTGTCGATCAGCTCATCGTAATCCCGTGCACGAAATTCATTGCGCCCCGGCAGCGGTTTCAGCGGGGTTTGAATCCTGCTCCACGATGCCGGCTTGTCCACTACTACATACTGGGGCCAGCTACGGCTTTCTTGGGTATAAAGAAAAATCCCGGCACCATTTATCAGTGCAAAATCTGACGAGACCCAGCTCGAACTGACGTGTAATATACCGGCCCAAATATCGTAGCTTACGGTCAGCTCTGAGATGCCTGCGGTGCGTACACGCCACCGGTTCTTGGCAATTTTGACCTGTTCGAGAACATTGCCGTTGTTACCCCTGGCGGAGAAATTTTCCAGGTGCGTGGCGTAATCCCGGATCAGGTAGGAGCCTGGTGTCCAGTTGGGCATGCTCAGTTCAAGCTGATCACTGTTGACCGGCAGGGTCAGCGTGACATGAACATACTGATTTTTATACTGGGGAAAAGTCAGGGTATGCCTGGCGACAGGTTCCTGCGCTTGCAGCCCGGTTATTGCCAGCGCAAGCAGCAGGGCACACACGCAGACTAAACGCATGCCACGAAAACATTTGAACCAGCCACGAATCAACGTCATACCCGGGAGATCAGGGCCGGCATTCAACGATTCTGGGCATGCTTGCGCACAATGGACATCGCCATTTCCAGGGACTGTTCATAATTCAGCCGTGGATCCACGGTGGATTTATACGCCCGTTTCAAGTCGTCATCCGATAAATCTCTGGCGCCACCGGTACACTCGGTCACATCTTCGCCCGTCAGCTCCAGATGCACTCCACCCAGCCGTGAATGGTTGTCAAGATGGATTTCAAAGGCCAGTTCCATCTCCCGCAATATCTTCCGGAAACGGCGTGTCTTGGTCCCGTCTGAGGTCGATTCGGTATTTCCGTGCATGGGGTCGGATATCCATAATACCGGGCTTCCGGTCTCATTCACGGCATTAATCAGGCCTGGAAGGCACTTCTCGATCTTGTCTTCCCCCATGCGGTGGATTAATACGATTCGGCCTGCCTCCTGCTCCGGATTCAATACGTTCAACAGCCTGGCTAGCCAGTCACCCGTCATTCCCGGGCCCACCTTGATGCCCAATGGGTTGCGGATTCCACGAAAATATTCAACATGGGCACCATCCGGGTCTGCGGTTCGCATTCCGATCCAGGGGAAATGGGTTCCCAGGTTAAACCAGCCCCATTGCCGGGGGACCTGCCGTGTCTGCGCTTGCTCATAAGGCAGGTGCAATGCTTCATGCGAAGTAAAAAAGTCTACCCGTCTCATGGCGCCAATATTCCGCCCGGTGATGGTTTCCATAAAACGCAGGGACTGGCTTAAATTTTCGGTCAACTTATAAAATTCCTCAGCCAGCGGCGAGTGCTCCACCCAACTGAGATTCCAGTATTCCGTGTGATGAACATCCGCAAACCCCCCGTCTACCAGGGAACGGACAAAGTTCATCGTCATGGCCGACAGTGAATGGGCCTGAATGAGGCGTTGCGGATCCGGTATTCTGGCTTGTTCAGTAAATTCGATTGCATTCACCAGATCACCGCGAAAACTCGGTAGCGTCACACCATCGCGAGTTTCCGTATCAGAGGACCGCGGCTTGGCATACTGTCCCGCAAACCGGCCAATCCGAACCACCGGCATCTGCAGTCCATGCACCAGAGCAAGGCTCATCTGGAGCAGCACCTTGAGCCGATTGGTGATCAGGGATGAACTGCATTCGTGAAAGCTCTCAGCACAATCACCGCCCTGCAGCAAAAATCGTTTCCCTGCCTGCGCTTCGGCGATTTGCTCGCGCAAGGCCAGAATTTCCCAGGAAGTGACCAGGGGAGGCAGTTCGCCCAGTTTTTGAAGCGTATTTTC
>JAJRRA010000065.1 GCA_024279945.1 Gammaproteobacteria bacterium | reverse complement strand
GGGCGAACAGCATTTCAACCTGCTTACGCTGGCGCCGGGTGCGTCGATAGCCTTTGGTCTTGGCCACCGCCCGGGCTACATCGCGAGCCGATTCGTGAATGCTTCGGGGCACGGTACGCCGCAACGTATTGGGACAGCACTGTTCCTTGTAAGAACAAGCTTCACAGTCATGCTGCTCGGCACGATAGCGGATCGTGTTGTCCTTGCCGATACCGCTGCGTGGCAGCGTAAAGGATCGCCGGTAACGTTTGAGCTGTTTGCCGTTCGGGCAGCTGTAGTGATCGGCTTCTTCATTGAAGTCGAAGTCCGAGCGACTGAAGGTGCCATCTCTGCGTTCACCTTTCTCCCACACGGGTACATGCGGTTCGATGGCCTTCTCGTTAACCATCCAGCCCAGGAACTCAGCGGTTCCGTAAGCGGTGTCACCGATCAGCTTCTGAGTCTTCAATGTGAAGCGTTCTTCTAACCGTTCGATCATGGTACGGGTGGAACGGACTTCTAACGTACGGTGAGCCGGTGTCGCTTCCACATCGACAATGATGCCGGCATCGGTATCGACCAGGTAGTTGGTGGAGTAAGCATAGAAGGCGGGACCACCTGGTGCCGCCGTCCAGCGTGCCTGGGGATCGCTATGTGAAACCTTCTTCGGCGGTGCCACCGGGATCGGGTCGTCTTCGGCCAACCCATCGAGATACTCCCGGATCGCTGGCCCACCGCCCCACTCATCATCGTCTTCGTGATGGCGCTGGCGACTGGCATCAGCCTTGACCACGCTGGCATCCACCGCAAAGCCCTCGCCACCGACCAGTCCGGCATCAATGCAACTCTGCAGAACTTTCTCGAACACAAAGCGCAAGGTCTCGGCTTCGCGGAAACGGCCATGGCGGTTCTTGGAGAAGGTCGAGTGATCCGGCACCCTGTCCTCAATGCTCAGGCGGCAAAACCAGCGATAGGCCAAGTTCAGCTTTACTTCCTCGCATAGCCGTCGCTCCGAGCGGATACCCAGGCAATAACCGATCATCAGCATGCGGATCATTAACTCCGGATCAACCGAGGGGCGTCCGGTGTGGCTGTAATAAGGTGCGAGATGATCACGCAGATCAGATAGATCCAGAAATCGATCTATCTTGCGCAACAAGTGGTCCTGTGGCTGGTCCTTACGGCCCATCATGGGAAAGCACTCCGTCCATGAGATCAATGGACTAATTATCTCATGTGGCGCTTCTTCTTAAGGAGTTTTTCAACACAATAGGCCAAAAGCGGACGTTCGGTAAAGACTAATCGTCGCTGCTTCTCACCCGGTGATGATCAACCCAAAATCCCCATGCGATTAGTAACCACAGCGCCTGGGCCGACCACGCTACCGCTGTCGGAGACGGTGGTGGCGGTCCAACGATATTCGCCGCGTAGGTAATCAGTAGAAATATAATGAGCGCCCAGAAACCGATGCTGCCCTGGCGATTCAATGGTTTCGTATGGCGGACATACAGCCATACGCCCGTGCCAAAAAGAAGGAGCTCCAATGGCACGGCGACAAAAGGATAATTCCAAAGGCCAAGGCCGATGACAGTCGATTCGTTTAGTGTGATTGGCATGTCGGGGCGATGAGTCAAAACATCCAGAACCCAATGGCTTAGGACGAGAGCGGCAATTACTATCGCTGCTTTTATTCCCGAGCTCCGAAGCAACGCATAAAGCACTCCGAATAGCGCACCCCAAAGTATCAGCGCCACTAAACTGTGAGAATATGGATAATGCGAGAAATTTAGGGGAGTCATCACGGTTATGCCCGGCTCAACCTCGAACGCCTCAATACCTAGCAGAACCAAATTGGGCCATATGATGTCTGCGAGCTGACAAGCGAGAAACAGAATACCTAGCGACACCTGGGGGGCATATTTTTTTGCACCAAGTGCTACAGCAAAATGTCCGATGAACATCGTCGTCTCCAGAAATTCTATGAAAGCGGGATTCGGGGAAAAGGATTCATTTTGACGAGCGTCCGCTTTGGGTCATTCGCGGTCAGGCAGTAGTCTAGCATGCGACCGGCCGCTACTTGGCCGGACTCGGACATTCGCTCACACTGGAAGTAAACGTCCGGAGTCAGTCTCAAAGCGGCTGTTCGTTTTGATGTGTTCTGACACTTTCTGTGAGATCGAATGCCATTTATTACGAGTCGGCGATGACTTGGCAGTGATCACTGATGAAATTGCTTTCTGGCGTGGCGACTATTTGGTGAATCACGATCACGAAATTATCAATGCCTTGTGCCCGGCCATAACGACGCCTGGCGGCAATTTCCTTACGCTATTTTTACCCCTTTCTCCCCCTACGCCAAACGCGATGCATTGTGGGAGATTTGCCGTCGCCACTACAGCAAACCCGGCAGTACCCTGCCCTGTGATCGAGGCATTACGAGCTGCCGGAATTCCCTTAAATTAATGTGACCACCATCCATTTCTAGTGCACGGCTACACTGGCCCTAAAACGCCGTTCGATGGGCGTTGCCGTGTACCCGTTTTGGTTCGAAAAGCCGAACTGGCCTTTGTCCGGTCCCTAGTTCCGTTGTTGAGCTAGTACTAGCAGAGCACGTCCGGCTTGTCCTGAAACAGCCGGTAGTGCCGTACAGCGGCGTACAGGGGTACTTTTAATAGCCTAAAAAAAGCCCCAACACTTAGGTCGAGGCTTAAGGATTACCTGCTAATAGGGTAAATAATAGGGTCTTTAACCCTGGCTCTATTTTTACTATATTTCTCAGTATGTTAGAGCCTGTATTGGCTGGGGGAGAGGGACTTGAACCCCCACTGGCGGAGTCAGAGTCCGCTGTCCTACCATTAGACGATCCCCCAAACTCCGGGTTGCGGAAACCCGGCGGTAGAAAATACCGCCTGGATTAACGCTTGCTGTACTGCGTAGCCTTGCGGGCTTTGTGCAAACCGACTTTCTTGCGTTCCACTTCACGGGCATCGCGAGTGACGTAACCGGCTTTACGCAGCGGTCCGCGTAATTCTCCGTCGTATTCCATCAATGCGCGGGTCAGGCCCAGGCGAATGGCGCCGGCCTGGCCGGATATGCCGCCACCTTTGACGGTAGCCTTGATGTCGAACTTGTCGAGCATTTCCAGCTTTTCGAGTGGCTGGCGCACGATCATGCGTGCGGTTTCGCGGCCGAAAAATTCATCGATGGGGCGGTCATTAATCGTGATCTGCCCGCTGCCCCGGGTCAGGAATACGCGAGCGGCGGATGATTTGCGACGCCCCGTTCCGTAATATCGTTCTGTTGCCATGTCAGGTATGCCTTGTGGTCAGGCTCAGATATCGAGCTCTTTGGGTTGCTGTGCGGCGTGCGGGTGTTCCGGGCCGGCATAAACATGCAGCTTGCGGAACATGGCGCGGCCCAGCGGATTGCGGGGCAACATGCCCTTGACCGCTGCCTGGATGACCCGCTCGGGGTGCTGCTCCAGTTGCTTGCCCAGGTTAATGGATTTCAGGTTGCCGATGTAACCGGTGTGGCGGTAGTACATCTTGTCATCCAGCTTTTTGCCGGTTACCCGGATTTTCTCAGCATTGATCACGACCATGTGATCACCCGTATCCACATTTGGCGTGAATTCAGGTTTATGCTTGCCGCGCAAACGTGAAGCCAACTCGGTGGCCAGTCTGCCCAGTGTCTTGTCTGTCGCATCAACCAGGCACCAATCGCGCTCTACGGTCTGCGGCTTTGCTACATACGTCTTCATGCCAGTTTCTCAGGGCCAGTTTCTCAGGGCCATTCTTTCAGGGTTAACCCTCGACTAAAAAGGTCGCGGGTGAAGGGCGGGAATTCTACTGGTTTATGGCTTTGGATTCAATACCCACTGCTCTTTTTTTGATGCCTGATAGCTGTCGTCAGTGATCCGTGTCATCAACTTCAAGCTGACCACTGAGCCTGCGCCAGATATGCGCCCATGAAAGACCCACGGCCAACAGGATAGCCAGGGCGATCAGTACCAGCCAGGTGACCGCTGTTGCCGAGTCTGCGCTAATGATTCCGACATCAGTCAGCAACCAGATTCCGGTGCCGATCAGCGCCGCACTCAGTATCGTGCCGAATGTCCCCAGGCTTCGGCCGGTGGCAATCAGGAAAATGGACCAGCCGACCAGCAAAATGACGCCCATGAAATAATGTAAAGCCTGAGCCCCTTCACCGGCAAGCGCAGCCTTGAACCAGTGAAAATAGGAATAACCACCGGGATTGAAAGTCAACAGCACCAGCACCAGCGCAGCAATCAAACGCCACAGGAAGTCGGTGGCTCCAAATGACTTGTGTGGTTTGCCTGAGGAGGAATTGGAAGATGAAATTGATGTCATAAGATTTTCAGCCTTTCCACTACTTTACCATTGAGCAGGTGGGATTCGATGATGTCATCGACATCGCTCTCGTCCACGTAGGTGTACCAAACGCCTTCCGGATACACCACGCAGACCGGTCCTTCTTCACAACGATCCAGGCAGCCCGACTGGTTTACACGAATTTTTCCGGCACCGGACATCCCCAGCGCCTTAATTTTTTGCTTGGCGTACTCACGGATTTTGGCTGAGCCACAACGATTGCACGAAGGCCGGTCTGAATCCGGCCCACGGTCGTTGACGCAGAAAAAAATGTGACGTTGGTAGTAGCTCATGCAAATCCGGGTCAGCCAAGGCTGGGTTCAGAGTACCATTTCCCCAAATGAAAATGGTACTCTGAACTCATGGACAGACACTACACCAAGCTCGACCAAATCATTGCCTCCATGGACGAAGCTCTGCGCATCTCCACCGGTGATGCGCCCGCACCCAGCCGTGAAAACCCGGCCGGCGATATTCCCCCTGTTGATCTGAACGATGAGGAACGCCGGCATGTAGCCGGCCTGATGCGCATCAATCACAGCGGCGAGGTTTGCGCCCAGGCCCTGTATGCGGGCCAGGCTGCGACCGCACGATATGATGAAACGCGCGAAGCCATGCAGCAGGCCGCTGATGATGAGATCGACCACCTCGCCTGGTGCTCGGAGCGCCTGAAGGAACTGGACAGCGAGCCAAGCATTCTCAACCCACTTTGGTATGCGGGCTCGTTCGCCATTGGCGCCCTGGCCGGTATCGTGGGTGACGCCTGGAGCCTGGGATTCGTCAAAGAAACGGAAAACCAGGTAGAGGCCCACCTCGAGGATCACCTGGAGCGTCTGCCGGAAGGGGACGAGCGCAGCCAGGCCATTCTCGACCAGATGAAAACGGACGAAGCCCGGCACGCAGAAATGGCCGAAGACGCCGGCGCCAAAGACCTGCCCAAACCCATTCAGTCCGCCATGGCGTTCACCGCCGGCATCATGAAAACCCTGGCCTACCGGATATAACGACTCTCACCCCGTCATCCCGGACTTGCGCAGCAATGTCCGGGATCCAGCCTGAGTGAGGTGAAAAAAATGCTGCTGGTTTCCGGATGCGACTTCGTCGATCCGGAATGACGGGAGGGTAGCGACTTCGTCGATCCGGATTTAGTTTTTACTGATCCAGGAGCGTAGCTCAGCGAGGGTTTTGAGTTTGGTGCTGCCTTTGGCGGCCGGGTCCGCTTCGTCTACCCAGAACAATTGCCAGCCTTTCAGTGGGGTCGACGGGGGCTGGGGAAACTCGCCTTCGCTGTAATCGGCGAGACCGGACAAACGCATATTGCCCGCCAGTTCTTCTCCCGGTTTTCCGGTGCTGAAAGTAAAACTCAGATCGAATTTCCGGCGTGATTCACCGACAGGACTGATGCTGCCCTTCATCGTCCAGGGCGCTTTGTAACTGCCTGAAGCGGTACCGCTGTCGACGTAGATCGGGTTGATGTTGTCTTCAATGGAAACCTCGGTTTTCGCAGTGATCCCCGAAGGACCACCGGGCGCCGAGCGTTGCAACAGGCGCAATGCGGTTTGCATCATCAGGGCCGGCGCATCCAGCGATGCCCCCAACTCCTGCTGAAGTTCCCCAAACCCCCGACTCATCACCACCCGTTTATTCACCAGCAGGGTTTCACCTTTTTCGGTCTCACCGGGAACATTCAATTCCCAGCGAACCAGCAAATCACCGCAGGGACAACGGAACATGACCCAGCTTGCGTGGTAGCCATTGCCCGGAAAATCGACATCGAGGTGAACAGATGAAGGATCTGCCCAACGGGTTTCGGGTGGCAATTCCGCAACCAGCGGCAAGGACAGAACCAGCAGGAGAATCAGTACAAATAATCGAACGGCAAAACATTTCATCAGGCACTATCTCCAAAAAACAGGGCGCGCAGCGCAGCACCCGGGTCTTCACGGCGCATGAAGGCCTCACCCACCAGGAAGCTGTTGATTTTACACTGCCCGAGGCGCGCCACATCCTCCCGGCTGTGAATTCCACTTTCAGTCACCATGAGCCGATCCGCTGGGATCAGGGGGCGCAAGCGCTCCGACACCGCCAGGTCAGTGGTAAATGTGCGCAAATCCCGGTTGTTCACACCGATCAGGGATGCCCCGGTGGCCAGAGCCTGCTCCAGTTCGTCCTCGTTGTGAACCTCGACCAGGACATCCAGCCCGATTTCCCGCGCCAGGCCATCCAGATCCAGTAGCTGCGCCCGTTCCAGCGCCGCCACGATCAGCAAGATACAGTCTGCGCCAAGTACGCGGGACTCGTACACCTGCCAGGGATCGACCAGGAAATCCTTGCGCAGGGCCGGCAGGGAACAGGCCGTGCGGGCCTGTTGCAGGTATTCGTTTGCTCCTTTGAAATAGTCGTGGTCTGTCAATACGGAAAGGCAGGCTGCACCGGCGGATTCATAGCTCCGGGCGATCTGCCCAGGCTGGAAATCCTCGCGGATGATGCCCGCGCTGGGTGAAGCCTTCTTGATCTCGGCAATCACAGCCAGCCCCTGCGCTGCGAAGCTGCGGATGCGTTGGGCGCAAGCACGGGCAGCTTGCATATCAGCGGCCAGCGCAGCGATTTCATCCAGGCCGCTACGGCTTTTACCGGCCGCCACTTCTTCCGCCTTGGTGGCGATGATTTTCCGGAGAATATCGCTCATGCGGTCAACTTCGCCAGTGCCTCCACCTTGCGCGCGGCAGAACCGTCCGCCAACGCCTGACGGGCCTGTTCTACGCCCTCTGCCAGCGAAGGCGCCACGTCGGCGGCATACAGGGCAGCGCCGGAATTGAGCGCCACCATGTCGGCCGCCGGCCCCAATTGGCCGGCAAATACTTCGCGAATCACGGCGGCGGATGCCTCCGGACCATCCACGCAGATGGTATCCAGCGACTGGCGCTTGATGCCCACGTCCTCGGGGCGGAAACGGGAGGTGTGTACCTGCCCATCGCGCAGTTCAGCAATCAGGCTGGGCGCGGCGATGCTCAGTTCATCCAGGCCATCCTCGGCATGCACCACCAGCACATGTTTGCTGCCCAGCGCGCGCAGGACCTTGACCAGGGGCTCTACCCAGCGAGCGGCAAACACACCCAGCAACTGGTGCGGTGCACCGGCGGGATTGGTCAGCGGCCCCAGCAGGTTGAACAGCGTGCGGGTGCCCAGTTCCTGGCGCGGCGCCGAGGCATAACGGGCGGCGCTGTGATAGGAAGGCGCATACAGGAAGCCGATATTGATTTCCTCAATACAGGCGGCGACCCGCTCGGGCGGGATATCCAGGTTCACACCCAACGCCTCTAGCACATCCGCACTGCCGGATTTTGACGACATGGAACGGTTGCCGTGCTTGGCCACCCGTCCACCGGCGGCGGCCACGACAAAAGCGCAGGCGGTGGATACATTGAACGACTGGCTGCCGTCGCCACCGGTGCCGCAGGTATCAACCAGATACTCCTTGCTCACCTCAATCCGGGTGGCCAGTTCGCGCATGACCTCCGCCGCAGCGACGATCTCCACAACCGTTTCACCCTTGGTGCGCATACCGGCAAGAAAACCACCGATTTGAATGGGCGTGGCGGCGCCGGTCATGATTTGTCGCATGACCGAACGCATCTCCTCACCGTTCAGGTCAACACGGTCAACGATGGCGCTGATGGCTTGTTTTATATCCATTTCGTTCATAAGCAAACCGGGAATAATTTTGCGATCAGATCGTCTGCAGAAAGTTATTCAGCAGATCGTGACCGCTGGTGGTGAGGATGGATTCAGGGTGAAATTGAACGCCATGGATATCGTAATCGACATGTTTCAGACCCATGATTTCCTGTTTACCTTCAAATTCGGTCCAGGCCAACACGGCCAGGCACTCCGGAATCGATCCATTTTCCAGCACCAGCGAATGGTAGCGCGTGGCTTCAAAGGGCAGTGGCAGGTCATTGAACACACCCTCGCTACGGTGATATATCATCGAAGTCTTGCCGTGCATGATGCGTTTCGCGCGCACCACTTTGCCACCGAAGGCCTGGCCGATGCACTGGTGGCCCAGGCACACGCCCAGCATGGGAATGAGTGGGCCAAGCTCCCGCACCAGGTCCACACAGATACCCGCCTCGTTCGGCGTGCACGGCCCCGGTGAAATAACGATACCCTCCGGTTGCATCCGGCGCACCTCTTCCACCGTGACGGCATCGTTACGCACCGTTTCAACCTCCGCACCTAACTCCCCCAGGTATTGCACCAGGTTGTAGGTGAAGGAATCGTAGTTGTCGATCATCAGGATCATGCAGGGTCTATCCTTATCACGAGCGTTCGCCCGACATCTGCAAAGTGTACTTGAAAAGGCTAAAAAATACTTCGCGATGCGAGTCCTAGTATTGGACTCCGTATCAGAAATTGACGAAAGTATGTCCTGGTTCCCTTGGACATAACTGATCGCTCAAAAAATCTGATAGATTATCAATCCAATACCGGCCATCCCGCCGAAATAGGCGAGGGAACGAAGCACCGTAACACCGGCAAGATACAGTGCGGCATAGGCAAGCCGGGAGAAGAAAAACACACTGGCCCCAAGCGCGCTCCATTCACCACCTGTTCCACTGGCTTGAATAATCACAATCAGGCAGGCAAAGGGCAACAGGCTCTCTGCCATATTGCGATAAGCACGCTCGGATCGCCCGACCCAGCCGGTACTGAGCGGGACGTTATCGCGATTACCCAGGCCCCAGGCGATACCGTTACGCACATCGTTAGCGATTGCAGCAACGGCAATTTGCACGATATATAAAATGGCAGACCAAAGCAGCATTACCAATTCAATGTTCAATGATGTCATAACAACTCCTAAAAATACTCCCTACAAACCGGCCGCAGCGCTATTCACCGCAGTAATCAATGCCCTGCCCTTGTCCATGGTCTCTTGCCATTCCTTTTGCGGGTCGGAGTCGGCGACGATGCCGGCGCCGGCCTGCACGTGCAGCATGCCATCCTTGATCACGGCAGTGCGAATAGCGATGGCCAGATCGGTATCGTCGTGCCAGGAGAGGTAACCCACAGCGCCGGCATAGACGTTACGGCGCACCGGTTCCAGTTCGTTGATGATTTCCATCGCGCGGATCTTGGGCGCGCCGGATAATGTACCGGCGGGGAAGGATGAACGGATTGCATCGGCAGCCGTGAGGCCGTCAGCCAGTTCACCTTCTACCTGCGAGACGATGTGCATCACATGAGAATAGCGCTCGATAATCATGCGGTCGGTGACCTGCACGGTGCCGGTTTTGGCCACCCGGCCCACGTCGTTGCGACCCAGGTCGATCAGCATCAGGTGCTCGGCGCATTCCTTGGGATCGTTGAGCAGTTCCTGTTCCAGGCGCTGGTCTTCCTCGGCGGATTCCCCCCGGTGGCGCGTGCCGGCGATGGGACGCAGGGTGACCCGACGATCCTGTACGCGCACCAGGACTTCGGGGGATGAACCAACAATCTGGGTATCGCCCAGGTCAATATAGTACATATAGGGTGACGGGTTGAGCGCCCGCAGTGCGCGGTACACATCCAGTGGGCGGGCGCTGAACGGAACGCTCATGCGTTGCGACAGCACCACCTGGAAAATATCTCCAGAGAGGATATATTCCTTGCTTTTCTGCACCGCACTGATGAAGTCCTCGCGGCTGAAACCGTACTGAAAATCCTGCTCCGCCACCGGCGGGTGCGCCAGTGGGCGGCCGTAACCCGGGCTGCCGCAGCGCAGCCTGTGGGCCAATCGATCCAGGCGGCGCTGGGATGACTTCCAGGCATTGGGACGGGATGGGTCGACATTGACGATCAGGTACAGCCTGCCCGCCAGGTTGTCGAATACGGCGACTTCATCGGACAATAGCAACACCATGTCGGGCGTGCCCAGTTCATCGCGCTTTTCCTCGTTAATCAGGCGCGCCTCAAAGCGCTGCACGATCTCATAGCCGAAATACCCCACCAGCCCACCGGTAAAAACCGGAAGTTCGGGCAGGCGGGGCGCTGTGAACTCCTGTTGCAGTTGCGATATACGCTCGAAGGGATCATCAACGGTCTCCTCGGCAACGCTTTCACCGTTGTCGTAGACGGTCAGCGTGGTGCCCGTAAGCTCATAGCGCCGCGTGCAGGGCAGGCCGATGATCGAGAAGCGGCCCCAGGTCTCTCCGCCTTCGACGGATTCAAACAGATAGGCATCGGGTCCATCTGCCAGTTTCAGGTAGACCGACAGGGGCGTATCCAGGTCCGCCAGGACGGAGCGGTAGACGGGGATGCGGTTGTAACCCTCGGCTTTCAGTTGTTCAAATGCTGCCCTGTCCATTGCGATCCGTTTTCTTGTTGCTGAGAAAGGGTGATTCTAGCAAGGCAGGCGTCGTTTACCTATTTGTTCCTGGAGGCGCCCGCAAGCGGGCTCTTACAAGTGCGGCAGGGTGATGGTGAATTCGACGCCGGCCCGCCCGGGCAGGTTGTGGGCATGGACGGAACCGTTGTGGGCGGCGGCCACCAGGCGCACGATATACAGGCCCAGGCCCAGGTGGGGCGCAGCGCCACGTTTTTCGCGCACAGAAACCAGTGAATCAAACAGGCGTTGCTGGAATTCCTCCGGCAAGGTGCTGCCTGTGTTCCTGACGGAAATCCGGTATTGACCGTTTTCCCGGCGCAACACCAGGCTCACGACATCTTCATCCCCGGTCAGTGAAATTGCGTTGTCGACCAGCTTGTCCAGCGCCTGGGTCAGCAGATCGGGGGCACAGTTAAGGAGCGCAACTTCAGCGGGGAGTACCGTTTCCAATTGTCGTCCCGGATGGACCGAGCGGTAAGCTTCAGCGCAATGCTGCACCAGGCTTTTCAGATCGATATCTTCCCATTCCGCTCCCTGAATGGAAGCTTCCAGTCGGCTGGCCTCACTCATCGCCCGCACGATCGCAGCCTGCCGGTCAAGGCCCTCCTGCGCCCGCTCCAGAAAACAGCGTGAATCAGTATCCAACTCCTGGCTGGCCAGGTTCTCCAGCGAGGAACGCGTGATGGCCAGCGGCGTTTTCAACTCATGGGAAAGCTTGCCGGCCAGGGTCTGCAAATACTGTCGGTAATCGGCCACGGCCTGCAGCAATTTTTCGTTATTCCGGGCCAGTTCGCCCAATTCATCGCGGTCCGCTACCAGCGGCAGGATGTCCTGCGGCGATCCCGGATGCGAACCCGCCGGGTTCATGCCGTCCTCCATCGCCCGGCTGACTGCCCCGCTCAAGCGGCGTACCCGCCGGGACAGGTGGGTGGCAAAAAACCACAGCCCGGCCGCCAGGCCAAACGTCACCATCAGTGTGGTGAACAGCAAACGACCCAGAGCCCGGTTGGTGGCCAGCAACAGCCCCTCGGAAGCAGACTGCATGACGATGGCGCCCTTGACCTCAGCCTCCATTTCCACCGGCACGGACACCAGGTTGCGGACCACGGCGGTATCCCTGTCCTGCGACCAGGCGATTGCTTCCTCGCCGGACAGTGCACGATGAACCACGTCATCATCAAACCGCACCGGCTCCTCCGGCCATTGATTGACCAACTCCGTGCGCGATCCGGCAACCAGGCGATACAAAAATCGCTGCAGCCAGGTGGTCTGGCTTGTGCCCGGTGATGCAGTCACGCCGGAATCCGCCAGTACCCAGCCCTGACGGTCGACCAGCCAGACACGAGCGGACCCGCTCGCCGTCTGCGCAAACCAGCGAGACAAGCTTGGCCACGGTTCAAGCAAGCTGATCCATTGCTGCGAATCATTCCGGCCCAGCGGACCGGTAAACCGCTCACCCCTGGAATCGCCACCCTGACTCCCATCGCGGACCCGGAAGCTGAGCGAAGAATTCTGTACGACTACCGGTAAGGAAAGCTCTACGCGATAGCCCGTATCGACATCCAGCCAGAAGCCTTCTGCCTGGCTGCCATCATCACCCTCGTTGCTCAGACGCAACGGCCCCGGTGCTTCCGTCTGGATAGAAAAACTGAGCAAGCCACGCGGGTTACGCAGCAACAGTTGAATACCGTCTACCTGCTTCGTGTTCGTATTCGTAGTTGCATAAGCAGGTGTCCGGTCGTGCACATCGAACAGCAGATACAACTGGTCCCGGTAGCTGCCGGCCAGCACGTTAACGGTCAGTGCGTCATCGCCAGAACGAAATACCAGCCCCTGTCCGGGGTCGGGCCAGTCGTCCGTGTAGCCGTCCAGGTTAGGAGGACGTTTCAGATCCCTCACCAGCAGGTACTGATCCGGGGCAAAAGCGAGGCGCGTCTGGTAATCCAGCGGCATCGCTGCGGCCAGGGTCCGGGCGGACTCCAGCATCGCAGTCTCCTGGGTTTCGCGCAGGAAATGCTCGAGTTCCTGCAACAGTTTCCAGCCGGACCACGGCAGTAACAGGGTCAGTGCGGAGAGCGCCAGAAGCTGGTTCTTGAGTTTCATGACTCCACTACCCTAGCATTAAACAACTCTAGGGTTTACAGCGATACCCTGCCCCATAAACGGTGTCCAGGCGGTCGAAATCTGCATCGGCCTTGAGAAATTTCCGGCGGATGCGCTTGACGTGGCTGGTGATGGTCTGGTCGTCTACCAGTACATTGGCATCATCCATCAGTTGTGCGCGCGAGCGTACATGACCCGGATGGCGGATCAGGGAGTGGATGATCCAGAATTCAGTCACCGTCAACGGCACCGGCTGATCCTTCCAGCTCACCTCCATACGCTCCACCGAAAATTTGAGGGGGCCCCGCTCCAGTGATTTCTCCTCATCGGAAGTTCCGGACAGGGCCTCAACGCGGCGGAACAAAGCGACCACACGCGCCACCAGGTGCTGCAGGCTGATGTCTTTGGTCAGGTAGTCATCAGCCCCCAGGCGCAAGCCGGAAATAACATCCAGGTCAGAATCCCGGGCGGTCAGGAAAATGATCGGCAGGCTCCGCGACATGCTGCGCAGTTCACGGCAGAGCTCAAACCCGCCCTCATACTCATCGCCCAGACCGACGTCGATAATCACCAGGTCAGGCAGGCGCCGGGTGAAGGCGGCCAGTGCCGATGGCTTGTCGGCGAAACCGGTCACCCGGTAGCCGAAACGCCTCAGGGCATCTTCATAGTTATGCCGGATCGCGGCCTCATCCTCCACAATCGCTATATGTCGTTGCATAGCATCTCCCGGTAAGAGCCCGCTTGCGGGCGACCCACCTGCATCATTGACGTCAATCATACGTCTCAAGGGCCTGCAGGTGAATCCAAATCGCCCGGCCTGGAAACTTGCCATTATCTTGCCCTAATTCAGACCGCTGTTCGCCAGCAATGGACAGCGCTACGGCATCACCGTTGTTTTTAATAGATGGCATGAAGCTTAAACCACCCGTTAAAACAGAGTCACCCATACCAGGTCACCCCCTTAAATGGCAGGATCGGGCGCTGCTCGCGCTATCCGCCCTGCTTCTCCTGCTGCTGATTTTCCGCATGGAAACAGCCGCCGCCCAGGAAGGCCAGTGGGGCCTGGAATTTCAGAGCGATGGTGCAAGCCAGCACAGTCTGGCGATCAATACCCAAATGCAGGTAAACATCACCGGACTGGTGGCCCGGATCAGCGTCGATCAGGTATTCCGCAACAACGGTCGTGGCTGGTCGGAAGCAATCTACCGTTTTCCGCTGCCCGATGGTGCGGCAGTCGACCGGATGACGGTTCAGGTCGGGTCGCGTGTGCTGGTCGGTGAAATCCAGGAAAAGGAGGATGCCAGGCGCCGGTATCAGCAAGCCAAGTCCAGCGGGAAAGTTGCGACCTTGCTCGAGCAGCAAAGAGCCAACCAGTTTGAAACCCGCCTGGCCAATATCGGACCGGATGAGAAAATCACCATATCCATCAGTTTCCTCAGCCGGGTGGACTACCGTGACGGCCGCTTCAGTCTGCGCATCCCGATGACCTTTACACCGCGCTGGGATATGAGCGCCCCGGCCATCGAAAACGGCTTCTACAATGAAACATCACCTGCGCCCGATAGTGTTTCCGCAACCGCAAGAAACGATCATTACCTGAGCCTGAACATCGACCTGCGCACCGGGCTCAAGCTGGCCAGCCTCGAAAGCCGCTACCACGATGTAGACATCCATCCCTCGCTCAACGGCTACAACATTTATCTGGCCGACCCCGACACCCGCAGCGATCGGGTATTCGAGCTGAACTGGACTCCGGATTTTGGTGAGGTACCCGAATCCACATTAATGACCTTCGATGACGGTGACGCAATATATGCCCTGCTGATGCTGGCGCCGCCTCTGGCCGAAGCCATCTCACGCCAGTCGCGAGAGGTGGTGTTCATCGTCGACACTTCAGGTTCCATGGAGGGCATATCACTCATCCAGGCCAAAGCGGCATTGAGGCTGGGCCTGGCTTACCTCGCTGAAGGAGACCGCTTCAACCTGATTCATTTCAATTCTGACAGCCATCCGCTTTTCCAGCAGTCCATGCCGGTCTACAGCAGTTACCTGCTCGAAGCCGAAGCGTTTATCAACGGTCTGGAAGCCAATGGTGGAACCAATATGGCGCCGGCGCTGGATATGGCCCTGAATTTACCACCACAAGCCGGTCTGTTGCGGCAGGTCATCTTTATCACCGACGGCAGCGTCGGCAACGAGGGTGAACTGCTGCTCCAGATCGGCGAGGATCTGAACGGGGCCCGCCTGTTCACGGTCTCTATCGGCTCAGCACCCAATGCCTGGTTCATGCGCAAGGCCGCTGAAGTTGGCCGCGGCAGCCACACCCGCATCGGACAAATCGATGAGGTGGAAGAAAGCATGTCGCGGCTGTGGACGCGGATTCAAACCCCCGCCATTCAGAATATTTGCGTGGACTGGGGCATGGATGCCGAATACTACCCGGAAATCGTGCCGGACCTGTATGCGGGTGAACCGCTGTGGCTGTATGCCCGCCTGCCCTTCCCGCCGGTCGATGTCACGCTCTGTGGTGAACTGGAAGGCCGCCCCTGGGAACAAAGCGGCAGGATCCTGCCGGGTGCCGGCAACGAGAACCTGGCCACCTTGTGGGCGCGCAGCAAGATCGAAGCGCTGGAGGACAGTCGGATCTTCGGCGAGAACCCGGGCTACATCCGCGAAACCGTGACGGACATCGCCCTGGATTTCGGCCTGTTGACACCTTATACCAGCATGGTCGCCGTCGACCGGACACCTTCGCGCCCCTCGGGTGAAGCACTCAATGGTGAAGAAATCCCCAACCTGCTTCCTGCCGGCAGTTCCGCCTCAACTACTACTTTCTCCCAAACTGCTACCGGCTGGGTCGCCCAGCTTATTCTTTCATTCATCACGCTCCTCGTCGCCACCGGCATGCTCCTGCTCTCACCTGCATCGAGAAAGGAGCATTCCGGCGGTGCAAGCTCGCCAATGGCCACTTCAGCCTCGTCCCCGTGACCTGATGAAGCAGACCCGTCATTGGTTTTATACGGCGGTCTCCCTGACCGCCGCTTTTTTTTCCCTGCTGTACCTGGCCGGTGCGCTGTGGATACCGGCCAAGGCTGAACTGGCGCAATGGTTGATTGAACGCAACTGGCAAGAAGCCCTGGAGGGCAATGCAAGCACCCGGCCCTGGCCCTGGGCTGACACCCGCGCGGTCGGTGTGCTCAGTGTTCCCAACTTGGGCATCAGGCAAATTATTCTGGAGGGTAATTCAGGCCGCAATCTTGCCTTCGGGCCGGTAATGAACAACGGGGGAACGGGAGATGATCTCGTTATCAGTGGTCACCGTGATACCCACTTTCGTTTCCTGAAAGACCTCGGAACAGGTGACCAACTGACCATACAGACAAAAGACGGCACGCGATACTACCAGGTCGTTACTACCGAAGTGGTAAACAGCCGCAAATCAGAACTTGTAATAGAGCCCGGCACCAAGCGAATCAGCCTGGTGACCTGCTACCCCTTCGATGCACCGATGGCCGGAGGGCCTTTGCGCTATGTGGTTACCGCCCTGCCTGCTGGTGGATAAAGGCGGCAAATATCAGCGATTGTGACCAGGCGCGACACTGTCGGGGGACGTTGTAAAATAGGCCGGTACAACATAGAATGATTCTCATCATCATGTCAGTGACAAACTGATCCAATCGTTTGCAACTAACAAGTACATTCGATTAGTTATTCATCAATTTCCACCAACAAATAGTGTAGAGACAACGAAATGACCACACGTTCAGGCCTGATTTTCCTAATGTTGCTGCTCTTGCCCCTGTCGAGTTGGGGAGCTTCCCTGACTTTTAACAATTTCACCGATGCCAATAACGTAACCATCACGGCCGGGCAGTTTGAATCCGGCTTTAGTGTCAATGGCAGCCAGATACAGTCACCTGGTTTGGGCTCCGGCTCAACCACGGTGGCGGAGTCAACGGGAGTCATCACCTATACGGGTACCTGGATAGACAATGGAACCGTAATTCCCTATACCCGCACGATCTATTTTATCGATCCGGCCAGCACCGTAACCGATATATTGGTAATCAATGTCAGCAGCGGCACCAGAGCTACAATATCAGGCACCTGGACAACTAACGCAGGCGGTTCGCTGGGGCCAGTTCCGGGCGGGACGCCCGCCGGTGACATCATACCTGCCGATGGAACTTCGGTGAGTTTTTCTGCAGCATTCCTTGTCGGCTCTGCCCGGGCAGGCGTGCTGACGGATATCGCGGTTAGTTCAGTCGAGAATTCAGATGATCCGGTTATTGCAGGCGCCAGCGCCCCGGCAGGCAGGTCGGACTTTACTTTTACGCTGACAAACAATGGCCCCTTTGATGCAAGCAACGTTGTCGCTGACTTTACCGGGGTGACAACGGGGGGACTTTGGGACAGTGGTACCGGTTGTACTTATACCCCGAGTCAGGGAGGACCCTTTACATGGCCCACCTGGAATGTTGGAACGATTGCGAATGGTGCCTCGGTAACCATCCAGGAAGTGTGCCCGGCTGCTTCAAATTCACAGACCGGCGCTAAACGAACAGTGACTTTATCCCTGACTTCAATGGATCAAACCGACTCCAACAACGCCAATGACAGTTCCTTCCAGGACGCCACCGTTGCCCGCTCATCTGATATGGTTCTGACCTCTAAAACCGATGCGCCCGATCCGGTGATTGCCGGTACGCAATTGACCTATACCATTACCGTTAACAACGATGGTCCGTCCGATGCGGACAATGTCACCGTGGTAGATGTTCTGCCGGCCGGATTGACTTATGTATCTGATACAGACAACTGTGTT
>JAJRRA010000064.1 GCA_024279945.1 Gammaproteobacteria bacterium | reverse complement strand
TGAGCGCCGGGCCAGCCATTCAATTTGATCGCCTTCAATATTGAACAGAACGGTCTTGATCGTTCCGGTTCCCAGATCCACTCCAGCAGTGATTGTCATTTCTAGTGCTCCTTCAATGTGATAACTGTGGGTTCAGCGAGTTGGGAAGTGGTTGGCCGCGGCGTTGTACCTAACACTTAGGCCTCCACGGCACGGCGTGCGAATTCGGCCGCGCCCAGTGCCCCTGTATATATTGAATCAGGATCGATGTTGATGGTTACATCGCCATAATTTTCCTTGACCAGCTTTTTCAATTCCTTGACGGCCGCCTCGTTCTTGGCTACACCACCGGTAAAGGTAAATTCGCTGGTTACACCGCCGGAGCGGGAGATGATGGAGATGGCCCGCAGCACGATGGCCCTGTGTAATCCCGCCAGGATGTCGGAGCGGCTCTCACCCATGGCCAGGCGGTCACGCAATTCCGCGCCGGCGAATACGGTGCAGGTTGAATTGATACGAATCGTTTTGGTGGCTTTCATCGCGATGGGGCCGAGTTCGTGCAGGCCGATGTTCATTTCATCAGCGATGTAGCCGAGGTAGCGACCGCAGCCCGCGGCGCAGCGATCGTTCATCTGGAAGTTAACTACGATACCTTTTTCATCGACCTGAATGCCCTTGGTGTCCTGACCGCCAATGTCGAGTACGGTGCGGGTGCCGGGGTACATCAAGTGAGCGCCAAGCCCATGGCAGAGAATTTCCGAGCGGATATGTTCTTTCGGGAAGGGCAGGCGAACACGGCCATAACCGGTGCCGACGACATAGGTTTCCTCGAGTTCGATTTCCAGCGCGCTCTTGACCAGTTTCCGGATGGTCTCCTGCTCGACCGGCAGGTCAACCTGTTCATCCATGACCCGGTCCAGCGCCCGCAGAAATGTTTCTACCAGGTCTTCGGCGGGCGGCCGGTTTTCGGTTTCGATAATGGATTTGTCATAAATATTGATCAGCACATCAAAAGGCAGCTTGGCCTGATCGGCAACGTCTTCAGCCTGGTTCATGTACACCGAGCCCGCCAGGTCACGAAAAAAGTCAGATTTACGGTCGACGCCGGGGCCAAACAGCAGAGAGAGTTCCTTTTTCATGCGTTCGAAGACTTCGTCCAGAGCATTTGCCAGTTCTTTGCCGATTTCCGCATGGCGTACATCGGCCGCGTTATGCATGCAGGTTTCTTTCAGATCATTGAGCATGTTGAGAAAAAGCTCAAGCCGGAAATTCCGTTCCAGCGCCGCCAGTAGTTCACCCACCATGTCCTTCATTTCGGGGACTTTGCTCAGGGCCCGGTGGCACAGTTCCAGGCGGGTACTGACCACCGCCTCAAGCTTGGAAACCTGGCTTGCCGTGTCATAGTTCGAGCGGGAGTTGGTGATGCCGCGACCCAGTACCTCGCCATTCGAATCCATCATGACCGCCTTGGTGGTGGTCGATCCGAGATCAATTCCAATAAAACACTTCATTATGCAATCCTTATGTGCTGGGGGCTCAAGCCGCTGATCGTGCGCCCTGGCGTTTTTGCTCAATCATCTGGAAATAACTTTCCAGGCGGTTCTTGACATTGGCTGCCGAGAAATATCGCGGGTCAACCAGGTCAGTCTCGATGAATGCTCCCGGCTTTCCGGTACGTTTTTCGACTTCCTGCATCATCAATAACTGGCCGGCGGAGAAGCTGTTGCAACTCTTGATGGAGTTGATCAGCAGACCGTCCGCCTGGTACTCGTTGACATATTTTTCCAACATGTCGACGCGCTGCGAAAGGTTGCGATTGGTGTAGCAGCCCAGGCAGTAGTCGGCCAGGGTTTCGATCGGGTTATCCGGGTCGTGACGGAAACCCAGGTCATAGACACCGCCAACCTTGGTGTACGTGCTGGCGACAACTACCGCACCGTCTTCATAAAACATCTTCCAGAACTCACGGAAGTTGGTCCAGTTGGGCGGGCCCTCGACGACCAGGCGGTAGCGTTCGTCTTTCATGTCGCCTTCCGGTGTAATCGGACCTTTACCCTCGGCGATGCGTTGTTCTATTTCCTTGCGCAGTGCTTTGTAATAGTCGACTGCTTTTTCCGTGCCGCGGAATGCGGTGAAAATGGGGCCGATGTAATAGACGCCACCGAAATAGGCATCAATCGGTGAAGGCTTGTTCTTGGCGCTTTCCAGCACCCAGACAAAGTCATCTTCCGCTTTGGCCGAGTGACGCAGATTTTCACGCAAGCGGTCGATGTCGAACTTGACACCGCTGACTTTTTCCAGCGTGGGGATCAGGTTTTCCTTGATTTGTTTGACCACGTAGTCACGCATGTTCTGCGTGACGATGCCGTCTCCCTCATAAGGCACATGTAACATGGCAGTCTCACAGCCATATTCATGGCGTAGCAGTTCAAACCATTTCATGAAGGTGAAACAACCGGTGTAAGACAGCAGCAGCAGGTCAGGCGGTGGCATGGGTTTGCCGTTGGGTGCGATATTACCGCGGGACATCGAGCCAATGTCTGCTTTGACGTAGGTGCAGACATCCTCGGAGTGGCCCATTTTTTCTGCCTGCATGACCATCATGCCGCTTTTCTTACGCATGCCGTTGTTGATGGCATTGATCTCGGGCAGGTTGTTGAGCATGTCGAAGCACATGACCAGTTCGTTGAGGTTGCCCGGTACAAAAGTGGCAGAAACTTTCTTGCCGGTCTCTTGCACACTGGTCAGTTCATCGTAGTTTTCGGCGATCATCGTCTTTTGCAGGAGCATGGACGAGTCTTTGATTACTTCTGTTTGTGCAGTTGCGTTCATGGTTTTGTCCTAGCTCCAGAGTTTGATCGAATCGGCGAAGGTTCCGGCCTGCTCGCGGATGGGTTGCATCTGGCCGGAATTCTCAGCGTATTTGAATGAAATGTAGGGGACGTCGTGTTCGTCCATGCGATCCGCCAGCATGGGACGTTCCAGCAAAGCCGGGTCGCAGAAACTGGGGGCGGTGAAAATCACACCCTCGGCACCGGTCTTTTTGACGGTAGACAGCAAATACTGGCCCACGTCTTCGGCCCGGTCGCAGTACTTGGCTGCCGTATCAGCCGATGCATGCAGGAAAGCGGCTGAGAGATTGGCGATCGGGTCACCTTCCAGCGGCACATCGTCCAGTAGCCAGCGGTTGATCAGCATGTAGTCATCATCGACGATATAACAACCGGCCATCTCGATTGAGCGAATCAGATTCAGCGGCGGTTGCTCGCAAAACGCACCGTTGATGACGATCTTGCAGTTATCGCGCAACGGTCTTTCTTCTTCAGCCGCGGCCGCCAGGTAGTCAGTCAGTACCTGATTATGTTCTTCCACCGGCAGGACCATTCCGGCGCGCATCAACAGGTAGACTTCCACCGAAGGTGCTTTCGAGGGTTGTTTGGCCCGGAAATCATAAACCGCATTGATGAGGCGGCGGTTTTCGTTATAGATCGCAGTGGATTCACGCAGGGCTTCGGCAGTGATGGTAACGCCACCGAGTTTTTCGAGGCCGGCCATCAACTCTTTGAGTTCTTCGATGTAGTATTCGCCTGCAATGTGATCCTGGTAGGTTTGCGGCACATCGAAGTAACGCACATAGGTATCGGGGAACATCAGTTGCCACATGCCAGACAGGTTCCGGATCACGTCACAGATGCTTGGAAACAGCATGCCATCAACAAAGTCCAGTTTCTTGGTCAAGCCCAATTCGATAGTGGAGCGCGGAATGCGGCAAATATAACTCTGGTAGTAGGCATCGCCGTGAATGACTTCCATCTGGTCGCCACCACCCAGAATACCAAGCGGCAGCATACCGGCGGCATGGATGATTTCCCGTGGCACGTACACCGGCATATAGCCGATAACCTTGCGCTTGGGGTCAGCATTTTTCCATTCACGTGCGCTGGTGAAATCCAGATCGTCGTATAGCGCCTGGCATCGGGCAATGATTTCAGCGGTAGACATTATTACTCCTAGTTATTTTTCCAGCTTGCTCTGCGTTTCTCCACGAAAGCCGTCAGGCCTTCCAACGCGTCATGGGTTGACATGAGTTCGTCAATATAGAGGCTTTCCACCCGGGCCAGTTTTTCCCGGATCCGTTCGATGCTTTGCAAGCGAGCCGCGCGTACGGCAAAGCGCAAAGAGCTTGAACTCAAATGGGTGAGGTTCTGGTCGAACCAGTTAAGGGCTGCTGCTTCCGGGTCTTGATCCACACCCTGGACCAGACCCATGCGAAAAGCTTCTTCGGCGGAAATACTGCGCCCGGAAAACAGCAGGTCTTCGGCGTTGGCCTGGCCAATGCGTTCGGGCAGGAGGCAGGAAGCAGCCGGTGCAAATACCGCCAGCTTGATTTCAGGCTGGCCGAATTTAGCATCATCGGAGGCAAAGATCTGGCTGGCGCCACAGACGACTTCCAGTCCGCCACCCAGGCACTGCCCCTTGACCGCCGCCAGAATGGGGACCGGGCTTTCCAGCATTTTGATGATCAGGCCGTGCAGAGAGGCAAGCATTGCGGCGCATTGTTCCGGTAAGTGCTCTTCCACGCTGGCGCCAAAACTGAAGTGCGGGCCTTGTGCATCCAGCAGGATGCAGGCGAGCGCCGGATCAGCCAGGTGTTCGGAAAGTGCGCTGTCCAGCGCTGAAATCATGGCCGCATCGATCAGGTTGGCTTTTGGTCTGGCCAGGCTCAGGCGCAGCAGGCGCCCGTCACGTTCCAGCCAGGCTTTGAGCGGTGAATCGGTCATGGTCAGATATCCCGCTTCACTTGTTGTTGCCGGGCATCAGGCTCTCGGTGAGCTCTGATGTCCAGGGTGTGCCTGCGGCCAGGGCCTGGCGCAGCTCGACGAAACTGATTTCGCGGCCGGTTTCGCGGTTGCCTTCGTTGAACGCACGGAATCCGGCGCGTGCCTCGGTCATCATGTTCAGCGCCAGCCAGGCGCGGGAATCTTCGTGATTCCGGTTCCAGGCTTCCAGTTTGGGCTTGCGCAGTTCTTCCAGGCTCTTGGTCATGCAGTCGGGGAAGGTCAGCAGTAATTTGCTGCACATGGCTTCGACTGCCTCATCCAGCAGGCTGAGATCCACCGTTCCGGTCTTGAACAGGGCTTTGCCGGCACCAAAATCCGTGCCGGTCTTGAACTCACCGTGTACGATGCGTCCATACTCATCGAGAAACTGATCGGTAACAACCATCGGATTGGCGACAAATTCACCATCGACTTTCAGTGCCGGCACCAGACCTGATGCGATCCCCAGGCGGTATGCCTTGTGGGCTGAAAAAGGTTCACACAGCGTGCCGGAAACCATGGCCTGTTCCGCGCCGATCATCAAAGGCAGAAAATCAGTCGCGCCACCAATGGCCGCAGAGCCGTGCTTGGGGCCTGCCTGGCCAAAATTCGCCAGATCCTGGGTAATCGTGAAATCACAGGCCATGCCGATTTCCTGACCGCCACCGATTCTCATTCCATTAACCCGGCAAATAACGGGTTTGTCGCAGCCGAGAATGCTGGAGACCATGTCGTTGAACAGGCGCATGTACTGACGGTATTCCTGCGGGTTGCCGGCGTAGTACTCGGCATACTCCTTGGTGTTGCCGCCGGTGCAAAAAGCCCGGTTGCCGGTTCCGGTAAACACAACACAGACTACGTCGCGTGCATTTGAAGCGGCTCGGAAGGCGAGGATGACACTCTTCACCATTTCTGTTGTGTAGGAGTTGAACTGGCCTGGGTTGTTCAGCGTAATCCAGGCATTGAAAAGTCCGGGAACTTCTTTTCCGTCAGGGGTTTTAGCGGGTTTTTTTTCGTACAGCACACCGGCGTCCAGCGCCAGGTCCACGAGATTATGGTCGATCAGGTCATCGGGGGCTGTTTGTGCAGAAATTTCTTGGGTCGTTGCCATGATTTCACTTTTCCTGATAGGTCGTAATGGTGGAAATAGCCTATTTGAGATGTACTATACTTCTCTTTTTCATAAATAACTAGTGTTATTTTCCATTTTAGTGGTAATATAATGCATATTCTATAAGGAGAAGCTGCAATGAGTCGTCAGAGTTTGTCCATCGCGCTTACCGGTAGTGGCGGTTCGGGTGTCATGACTACCGGAAGCATGTTGCTGGAGGCCGCTGGACAGGCCGGTTGGTATGGGATCATGACCCGCTCTGCCGGACCCCAAATCCGGGGTGGCGAAGCCGCTGCGCTGCTTCGGGTATCGAACGAGCCTATCGAATCGCACGATGACTGTTTCGACCTGGTGCTGGCGATTGATCCGGGCAGCATGGGACGCTTTGTCGAGGAAATTCCCTTGCGTTCCGACAGCTTCATCATCAGCGATGCAGAAGGTGGGAGGCGGAGCGGGCCGCTTCCCGATACACCGGCACAAGTACTCGACCTGCCGATGAAGCAACTGGCAAAGAGCATTAAGGGCGGTCGCCCCAACATGATCGCACTGGGGGCTGTCGCAAAGCTTGTTGGGCTGTCCACAACTTCAATCCATTCCATTCTTGAAAAAATCCTGAAATCACAAGGCCCGGATGCGCTCGAATCCAGCCGAGCCTGTGTAGAACTTGGATTTTCTGCTGCAGCAGACCTGCCGGAATTCAGCAGTCCGCCGATCGATAAGACCTCTGCCGGTGAGCGCTGGAGTATTACCGGTAATGAGGCCGCCGGGCTGGGTGCGCTGCGCGGTGGCGTTCGTTTCGTGGCTGCCTACCCGATTACGCCTGCCACGGAAGTGCTGGAATGGCTGGCTGGGGCTCTGCCCAGAGCCGGTGGTGTGCTGGTCCAGGCCGAGGATGAACTGGCCTCGATGAACCAGATTATTGGTGCATCATTTGGCGGAACGCCTTCTCTGACCGCAACATCGGGACCCGGTCTTGCCCTGATGACCGAAGCGATCGGCTGGTCCGTGTGTTCAGAAACACCGGTGGTGATTCTGGATGTCATGCGTTGCGGTCCGTCCACCGGAATTGCAACCAAAAACGAACAGTCAGATCTGAACATTGCACTGAATGGCCTGCATGGTGATGCGCCACATCTGGTGTTGGCCCCCACTTCGGTCGCAGATTGTGTATTCACAACGCAATGGGCGGTATACCTGGCTGAATCGCTGCAAGCCCCGGCCATTGTGTTGTCGGACCAGTCACTGGGCCAGACGCGGGCAAACATCAATCGGCCGGCTGATCTCGCCTTCATTACCCGGCGGTCAGTGCCTGAACAGTTTGAAGAGAACTACTGCCGTTATGCCATCGGTGATTCCGGCGTATCTCCCATGGCGATTCCGGGGCAGCCCGGAGGTCAATACACCGCCGACGGATTGGAGCATACCGAGTCAGGCGCACCCTCCAGCATGCCTGCGGATCACCTGGCACAGTTGGATAAGCGGCAACACAAAATCACCGATTTCAATTTTGGAGAACACTGGGCCGATATTGAGGGTTCAGGGGAAACGATGGTTATTACCTGGGGCTCCACCTGTGGACCGGTGCGGGAGGCGCTGGCGCGCTTGCGGGAGCAGGGTGAAGATATTCGCCTGCTTGCGATTCGCCTGTTGGCGCCGGAACGTCCCGAGGAAATGGCTGCGGCATTGGAGGGGGTTAAACGAATTTTGATCATTGAGCAGAGCCATTCAAGGCAGTTCCATCGCTACCTTCGGGCGGCTTATGACCTTCCGGGTGAGGTCAAAGTATTTAACCGTCCCGGGCCGTTACCGTTTCGCCCGAACGAAATTATTGAGCAATTGGCTGAGGTCTTCGAAACATGAGCAGTGATACGGCATGCGCGCTAATCGAGCCGCGCGGATACAAGTCAGGTGTCAAACCTGTATGGTGCCCGGGTTGCGGGGATTACAGCGTCCTGGGTTCACTAACCAAGGCCTTATCGGGCTTGCGCTTACAGCCGGAAAACGTGGCCATTATCTCCGGTATCGGCTGTTCTTCCCGGATGCCGACCTACCTGAGCACCTACGGATTCCACGGAGTGCACGGTCGTGCGCTGGCGCTGGCAACCGGGCTCAAGGTAGCCCGACCGGATATAACGGTGATCGCAACGGGTGGCGACGGTGATGGTTTTTCCATTGGCGGTAATCACTTCCTGCATACCTGCCGGCGCAATACCGACATGACCTATATTGTCATGGATAACCAGGTTTATGGCATGACCAAGGGTCAGGCATCACCGACAACCGAACCGAACTGGGAGAAAGGCAAGCTCACCCCCAGTGGTACCGGCATCAACCCGTTTCAGCCGCTGGTCATCGCCCTGGCATCGGGGGCCAATTTTATTGCCCGCTGTTCCAGTTCAGATACAAACGGTACCGCCCGGGCCATCATGGAAGCAATCAGACATCCGGGTTTCTCCATGGTGCAAGTGCTCAGCCCCTGCGTCACCTTCCGGCCTGAGCAGCGTGAGTGGAAAAAGCTGACGCGGCCGGCGCCGGTGGACGCTACCTCGGACGCGGCCCGGGCAGCACGGCGTCTGTTGACCGATGAGGACGGCCTGTTTACCGGCATACTTTATGTAGGAGACCGGCCCCCCTACCAGCCGCAGATTGAACCCAGTATCGACAATATCGCAGAGCTAGATAAGGAATTCCGCTTATGAATGACCCTGTTTCCAGTCCAAAGCACTCAATCGGCAGTACGGAAGAATTGCTGGCTTATTCACTGGCCATTGAAAAGGAGGCAGTGGAGCGTTTTACCGACCTGGCAGACCAGATGGAAATACATTTCAACTATGACGTTGCTGATCTGTTTCGCAAACTTGCAGTGATCGAGGGCTTGCACATAGAAAACGTCAGCAAGGCGTCTGAAGGCAAAGAACTGCCGGAACTCCTGGCCTGGGAATTTGAGTGGGCTGGTGGCGAGTCACCGGAAGGCGGAGCGATGGAAGATGCGCATTACCTGATGCATCCCTGGCATGCCATTGAACTGGCCAGGCAAGGTGAAAAGCGCGCCGTTGCTTTTTTTCGTCATGTAGCTGAAACATCTTCTGATGAGAAAGTGGTTGCGATGGCGCTTGAACTCGTTGTCGAGGAAGAAGAGCACGTGGAATTGCTCGAAAAATGGCAAAAGCGATTTCCGAAACCCGAAGAAGGCTGGGACGATGATCTGGATCCGCCCATGATCCAGGAGTAGCAGTCAAAACCGAACTGGAAGTAATACTAATCAGGAGTAAATTGTGAGCCAAACAATCACGCGTTGGGAAATGCGATCAGGTGATGAGCCGCTGGTGGAAACAGAAGTTGAAGCAGCGCCCCTGGAAAAAAATGAAGTGCTGGTGGAAGTGGCGGGTTGTGGTGTGTGCCACACGGACCTTGGTTTTTACTATGACGGTGTGCGCACCCGGCATGAGCTTCCCCTGACCCTGGGTCATGAGATCAGCGGCCGCGTCATCGCCACCGGCTCTGAAAGTAATCGATGGCAGGATGCCGCGGTGATCATTCCGGCGGTCATGCCTTGTGGTGAGTGTGATGTGTGCCTGCGGGGCATGGGAAATATCTGCAGCAGGCAGTTGATGCCGGGCAATGATATGCACGGTGGTTTCGCCAGTCATATCGTGGTGCCGTCAACGGGGCTTTGTACGGTCGATGAGCAGCGCCTGTCCTCTGTAGGTCTTGATCTTGCAGATCTTTCGGTAATCGCTGATGCCGTAACCACGCCGTACCAGTCGGCAGCCCAACTTGATATACAGCCGGGTGACCTGGCTATTGTTGTTGGCGTTGGCGGCGTTGGCGGTTATGCCGTACAGATTGCCAGTGCAATGGGCGCAAAGGTCGTGGCGATCGATGTAGTGCAGGAAAAACTCGACAAACTGACAAGCTATGGCGCCGACCTGGTCCTCAACTCTCGCGACATCTCCGGCCGTGACCTGAAAAAAGCGGTCAAAACCTTCGCCAAAGAAAACAGCTTGCGCCAGACCGAGTGGAAAATATTTGAATGTTCCGGTACCGCTCCGGGGCAGACGGCTGCCTACGGCTTGCTGACCCACGGTGCCAGGCTGGCCATCGTCGGCTTCACCATGGCGAAAGTGGAAGTGCGACTGTCGAACCTGATGGCTTTCCACGCACAGGCGGTTGGAAACTGGGGCTGTTTGCCTGAATACTATCCGGCAGCGCTGGAAATGGTGCTGGATGGAAAGATTTCGATGAAGCCGTTCATCCGCCAGTTTCCCCTGGCGCAAATCAACCAAGTATTCACAGCTTCCCATGCGCATGAAATTGAGCAACGGCCGGTGATGGTTCCATAATCCAGCAGATCATGACGGCAGACGTAAAAGAAGCTCCTGATCAATTGCTCGAGCAACTCGGCCGCAAGGTGAGGGCGCTACGGGCCGGCCGAGGCATGACGCGCAAGATGCTGGCGGCGGATTCAGCCGTTTCGGAGCGCTACCTGGCGCAACTGGAGCAGGGTCAGGGGAATATATCAATTGGCCTGCTGCAACGTGTGGCCCTGGCCCTGCGGACCGATCTGGTCACTCTGGTGCGCGGGGACCGGGAGCAAAGCGCGGAACAGGTGCTGATCAATGAACTGATCCAGCGTCTGGACAGCGACGATCAGCATCGTGCACTGGAATTGCTGTACCAGAACTTTGCCTCATCGCGGGAATGCAGCCGCATTGCACTGGTGGGGATGCGTGGCGCAGGGAAGACCAGCCTCGGTAAACGGGTAGCGAAATATCTTGATGTACCTTTTGTCCAGTTGGTCACTGAAATTGAGAAAATCGGCGGCATGCCTGTCGGTGAGATTCTTGCGCTGTCGGGACAGGACGGCTACCGCAGCCTGGAAGAAAAAGCACTGTTCGATGTACTGGCACGCATGGAAAAATGCGTCATCGAGACCGGCGGCAGCATCGTATCGGAAACCCGCTTGTTAAACACGCTGTTGACGACCTGCCATGTCGTCTGGATCAAGGCTGCGCCCGAAGAGCATATGCAGCGGGTCATCGACCAGGGTGACATGCGCCCGATGCAGAGTAACGACGATGCGATGGCTTCCCTGCAGCGCATTCTTGAGGCCCGTGAACCCTTCTATGCCCAGGCACATACTATTATCGACACCACAGGCCATGATCTTGAACACAGTTATGGGCAATTCCTTGCCGCGTTGTCGGAAAACTGCCTTGACAGTACAGGCGGGTAAATGGTGTAATGACTAGAACGGTTGTTCTAGATTGATGCTTTTATCAAATGCCACTATGGCTGTTCTGGTGATGCCCTGCAACAGGGCTTTTCTGCTAAAAAGCGTAAAACATACTAACGAGGTTGTTGTGGCAAAAGCATATTCCCGTCGCGATGAGTTGATTCAAGTGGCAATAGACCTGTTTGCAGCCCATGGATATGCCGGTACATCCATTCGCGATATCGCCAATGTGACTGGCCATAGCGTTTCAAATGTTTATCATTATTTTGAAAATAAGGAAGCCCTGTGGCTGGCAATTCTTGAGCATTCGGCCAGCGGAATACCGGAACTGTTAAAGAGCGCGGCGCAGGCGCCAGGTGAGCCGGTTGAACGCTTTGCCAAGATGCTCCACGCACACCTGAAAGAATCCATGAAGCATCGTCGTGAAGCCAAGATTTTTTTCATCGATGAAGAACGCCTCTCTCGCAGGGGGAAGAAAATCAATCAGCGAGTGCAGAAAGAAATTTTCAGTTTATACACGGAGCAGCTACTTATTTTGCAGGACGAGGGTGTAATCGAGAGTAGCAACCTGAGTGTGTTGGCATTCAATATACTGGGTAATATCAATTGGCATCTCCGCTGGCAAGACAAAATCAGGAGTATGTCGAAACAGAGCGTCCGTAACGAGGTGGTCAACTACATTTTACGCGGAATGGGTATTGGGTTGACTGATCAGGCAAGAAAATCGTAGGCGTTCTTGAAATCAGAATCAGGGAGTAATCTAACCCTTAATCAGGAGGTGATGAAATGGCAGGGTTCCGTAAGTGATGTAATTCTCGCGATACTCAAGAAACATGGCGTCCGTTATATCTGTGGATTGCCGGCAGCGCAAATCGGCTTGATTATGCACGGTGCATCAAGCGATCCGGATTTCAGCTATGTGACCACCCGTCACGAAGAAGCGGCTGGCCATATGGCCCATGCGATATCCCGGGTTACCGATACCATGGGGGTTTGCTTTGGCACGGTCGGGCCGGGCGCCACCAATCTGGTGCCGGGCGTAGCGGCGGCTTATGCGGACAACATTCCACTGCTGGTTATAACCGGACAAAATCAGGCCGCCGAGGTCGATCCCAGCCGGGAGCAATTGCAATCTGCGGACCAGCTTGCACTGTTCCGTTCGATTACCAAGTGGAATGCCAGCATACATCACGCCGAGCGCGCACCGGAATTGGTTGAACGCGCCGTTCATATTGCGCGATCCGGGCGGCCCGGCCCGGTACACCTGGATATTCCCTGCGATGTCGGCACCCAGTTGTGTGAGTATGATCTGGCAACGATACCCCCCTTCAGACTGATGCGGCCGATGCCCGGTCCCGAAGAAATGCAGCGTGTGTTGGAAATTTTATTAAGTGCTCGTAAGCCGCTGCTGATTGCCGGTGGTGGCGTGGTCCGTTCCGGCGCGACTGCAGAGTTTCGTGCGCTGCTTGAAGCGACCGGTTTTCCCGCCATTTCAACCATCATGGGCCGGGGCGTTCTGGCACCGGATAGTGTTCTCAATATCGGTTCGGGCGGTCTGGTTGCAGGTCAGAGTGTTATCGATGCATGCGAAAATGCAGATGTGGTTTTGGCCCTGGGTTGCAAGTTTGGAACGTTCACACCACTCAGTAAAGAACCTGCCTTCCCGAAACCTGTGGGACAAAAGATCATTCAGATTGACATCGATGCTGAATCCATCGGCAAAGCCGCAGCGATTGACATCGGATTGGTCGGTGATGCGAAGGCCACCTTGCAGGGCCTGCTGGGCCTGCTTGCCGATGCGCCTGAATCGAATATTGCTCCTGACTGGATCAGCTCCCTGAAAAAGGTGCAGCAAAATCATCGTGATTCAGTTGAAGCTATCGCCAATGCCAAAGTAGTGGGTGGCGGCAGCGTGCTGAATGAAGCACTCGTTGCCCGCGCCATCAGCGAACTGATACCGGAAGATGCCATTACCATTATCGATGGCGGCCAGGCCATGATGTGGGGGACGACTTTCATCCAGGCAGATGATCCCAACCGTATTCTGGCCGATCCCGGCATGGGGCATCTGGGATTCGGTTTACCCTTTGCCAATGCCGCCAAGCTGGCGCACCCGGAGCGGCCGGTGATTTGTGTTACCGGTGACGGCGCACTGGGTTTAACCATTCAGGAACTGGAAACGGCTGCGCGTTACGGGCTGAATATCGTGGTCCTGTTACTCAATGACAGCCACTGGGGCATGTACAAGCCGTTCGGGGAAATGTTGAATAATCCAAACTTCGGTACGCAATTGACCAAGGTTAACTTTGCAAAAATTGCCGAGGGTGTTGGTTGCTACGGTGAAAATATTTCTACAATTGAGGCATTACCCGAAGCATTTCAACGCGCCTTAACGGCCGGAAAGCCTGCGGTGATCAATGTCGAAGTGGAGTACACACCGCATCCGATGGACTTCATGTGGCCCGGCGTCATCCTGCATGGTTTCCAGTTTCCGGAACCAGAACAGCAGCGGATACAAGCAATAGCATAATGATATAGCACTTTTTCCAAGTGATCCTGCGGGACGGTGTGGCGCCATCATGATCGGATGCCAACAGCCAGTGGGACCACCTCAGGCATCATTCGCTCGCCGGACCGCCAACAATTGAGCGACGAAATCATTGACCGTTCCTGGTTTGATGACCGTTGCTTGAGCCCCTCTAACAGTGACACTTCCAGTCTTGACAGACCATGTCCTGAAATGGTTCAATGAGTAGAACAAACGTTCTAGACGCGAAAGAAATAATATATTCTGGATACCTCAGCAAGGGATTTGGCGATTGAGTCAGAAATTTGAAATGGCTATTACGATTGATATCGATACCGGCGGCACTTTCACCGATGGTTTTTTTGCCTGTAATGGTGAGATAAAAACGGTACAGGTCCCCACCACACCGCATGATTTGACCCTCTGTTTTCTGGAGTGCATTAAGGCGGGGGCCGAGGCTTTTGCCATGACTGCACAGGATCTGCTTTATAACGCGGACATCGTCCGTTTTTCCAATACCATCGGCACCAACACGATCATTCAGCGCGATGGCTCCAAGCTGGGCCTTATCGTGACGAAGGGGACGGAAGACCATTTCCCGGCCAGGGCCGACAGCGGGAATTCACCATTGATCGACGCCAATATGGTGATAGGTATCGACGAGGTGATCAGCTCTGGTGGAGTCATGGAGGAAGCACCGGATGCCGAATCCGTGTTGATTACGGCACAGACGCTGATTGATCAGGGTGCGCGCTGCCTGGTGGTTGCGCTGGCCAACGCAGAAATCAATCCGGTCAACGAACGCGCCGTGAGGCGCATCATCAAGGCGGAATATCCGCGTGATTACCTGGGTTCCGTGCCGGTTTTTCTCTCCTCGGATATTTCCACGCGCTCGGGTCTGCAGCAACGAATGAACACCGCTGTGCTGAATGCCTATATCCATGCCAAACTCGCGCGCCTGTTGTACAAGGCGGGTGAAGACCTGCGTCAACGGGAGTACCGGGGAACACTGTTCATCAATCACAACAACGGTACGGTGGCGCGAGTTGCCAAGACCCGTGCAGTCAATACCTACAATTCGGGTCCGGCTGCGGGACTCCTCGGCGCCTGCGAAGTCGGAAAGAGTTATGGATTAAACAATATCATTTCAACGGATATGGGTGGCACATCGTTGGATATTGCCTACGCATGTGACGGCAAGCCGAGTTATTCTCTGGAGCCCGATGTTGAAGGGTTTAGCTGCAATTTGCCCATGTTGTCGATCCGGGCCCTGGGAACGGGCGGAGGATCTGTTGCTTCAGTTGATGGCAGCGGCGTTAAGGTAGGCCCATTGTCTGCAGGTGCCTTACCCGGTCCGGCGGCATATAACCTGGGTGGTTCCCAACCTACAGTTACCGATGCCAATTTGATACTGGGCATACTCGATCCGGAATTTTTTCTTGGTGGCAGCATGCCGTTACATATCGACAGGGCGCGCACTATTGTCGATGAAGTAATCGCCAGGCCCCTGGGTCTTTCGGTGGATCAGGCAGCCTGGCTGATCAAGCAGCAGGTGGATAAGGATCTGGGTATCGCGGTTTCCGAAGCAGCAAGTCATTTAAATAATGGAAACGATGCGGTCATTGTTGCCTATGGTGGCGCTGGTGGTCTGCACGCCTGCGATATTGCCACTGCTGCTGGTATCAGAAAAATTGTCATGACGCCATTTTCAGCTATTTTCTCAGCTTATTCATCCTCGCTGATGGAGGTTGGTCACATTTACTACCGCCGTATAGACGGCCCATTCAACGATTCATTTGATCCGAAAAAACTCGAAAGCGCAATTGCGGAAATGCGCTGTGAAGCAGACCGGGATATGCGCGGCGAAGGCTTCGCAGAGCACGAGTTGAATTATTCCCTACAGTTGTTTATCAAGAATACCGGCGAAAACAGGGAAATCCGACTGGATACACAGATCGATTTTTATCGGCAAGGTGATGTACTCAAAGACCTGATCAAACGGGCCGAAACCGCGATATATCCAAACGGAAGTGATGCATCGTGTGTTCTTTCTTCCGTCGCTTGTCTGGTAAAAGCAAGCCGAGTGAGCCAGGCGGTCACGGAACTGGAGAAAACCCGATCTCATCCTGACGATGCCATCAAGATGCGACGCCGCTTGTTTACGGGCGAGGACAGCATAGAGGTACCCGTTTATGACCGTAGCCGCCTGGCTTATGGGCATGAACTGGCCGGTCCGGCACTGATTGAATCAGACCAGACTACCCTGCTGCTCAGTCAGAACTGGAACATGAAGATTGATCCATTCAACAATGCCATATTGACGGAGAAATAGTGATGGGAAAAGTGCGCATCACCGAGTACCTGGAAATCGACTGCGATACTGAAAAATGGTGCTGCAACCGGTGTGGGTATGAACTTTACGATGCCCGTGGTAACTACAAAAAGGGTTGTTTGGTCTACGAGAACCCCCTGGAACAGGTACATCCCCCACTGGCGCCCGATGCCGACTTCAACTTCACGCCCAACAAGGAATTCTGCCGTTTAATCGAATTTTATTGTCCAGGCTGCGGTATCCAGATTGAAAACGAGTACTTACCACCCGGTCATCCGATCACGCACGAGATCGAACTTGATATTGATGCCCTGAAGGCACGCCAGGCTGACCAACGCCCGGCAGATAAACGGAGTGGCTGATCATGCGCTCAGCAATGGATGCATTTTTAGCCAACACGCCGGGCGCCGGAAATGCGTTCGTGCCGGCAATGGAGCCACTGGCTGCACGTGTGGGTGGTATGAGCTACCGGTCCATGACGGGTGATCCGGCCCACTGGAGCAGCAGTCTCGGCAAAGCGGGTCAATTGCTCCGGGCCGATGCGCTGATTCTTGGTTTTGATGACACTTTGCTGGCGGAGGCTTGCGGCGCCGACGTGCAGTGGCGGGATGACCAGCCGGTCGTGGTCGAGGCAGGAGTTTTGCCTGCAGTGACTGAGGCGATCAACGGTCGCCTGGAAGCAGCCGTTGAAGCGCTGGGCCGCTTGATCCAGACCGTTCGTGATGATTTTTGCTGCATTGCGGCGATGAGCGGTCCCATTACCCTGGCGGCGCTGTTGGATACAACAGATGGTCAGGCCGGTGAGTTGAAGCAGATTACCGTGGAAATTGCACAGGCCCTGTGTCAAAAGCGCCCGGATTTACTATTGTTCAGAGAGGGGCCGGCAATCTGTGAAGATGATATCGGCATGCCGCAACGCAAGGCATTCAATACACTGCGCAATGTCGCCAGGTACTTCGATATCCCGACCGCCATCTATGTCGAAGGCTACACGCCGGAAACCCTAGCGAGCATCGATAAACTGAGGATGGATTTTTATTTCTTTGGTGAGACCGCGGAGGGAACCATCCCTGATCCGGGTTTGTTTTTGGACCTGGCCCAGAGTGTCAAGGGTATTGGCATTGCGCTACCGTTTGGTGATGTAACAGAAGCCTTGACGCATGCTGAGCTGTGCAAAAAAACCCTTGCCGGAAAAAACCTTCTGTTTACAACTCCAGGGGATCTCGCCCGGGACACTGATCTGGATACGGCGCGCGCAATTACCAGCGGGCTATTGTCTTTTTGCTGACGGAATCACAGATGATGAACAATTCCATACAGTACACCGTTGGCATCGATGTCGGCGGCACCTTTACCGATTTTTATTGTGCCGCAGATGGTGTAGCCATTACGACCAAGACTCCTACTACCCACTATGACCTGTCGGTCGGGTTTATGCAGGGTATACGCCAACTGGCCGAGGTCCATAAACTGCCTTTCGATGCCTTTCTTGGTCAGATCGTATCTCTGCGGTATTCCACCACGGTGGGTACCAATGTCCTGATCGAGCGCAACGGCCCCAAGCTGGGCCTGTTCACCACGGCCGGGTTCGAAGACACGATCTTTATTGGACGCGCCCGTAGCTGGGCCGATGGCCTTAGTTTGCAGCAGTGCCGGGATCAGGCCCGTATTCAGAAACCGGAACCGCTGATTGAACCGGAAATGGTGGTTGGCGTCCGTGAACGTCTCGACTACAGCGGCAAGGTGATTACTCCGTTACAGCGGGAAGAAGTACTGGAAAAACTGCAGGAACTGGTAGACAAGGGCGCACAGGGTTTTGTCGTGTCCTTGTTGTGGTCATTCATCAATCCTCAGCATGAAAAGATGATCCGGGACATCATCGAAGATGAATATCCCGAAGATTATCTCGGTTCCATGCCGGTGATCCTGTCATCAGCCATTTCGCCCAAGGCCGGAGAATACACGCGGACCATGACAGCGGTGGTTAATTCCTATATTCACGGTGTCATGAGCGATGAAATTAACGCGCTGGCCAATGAATTACGGGACCATGGGTATACACGCCCCCTGACTTTGGTGCACAACACCGGCGGAACCAAGAAAGCCTCACGCACACGCGCTGTTCTCACCCATAATGCGGGACCGGTAGCGGGTCTGCATGGGGCGGCCACACTGGGCCGGTTGAATGACGAGCACAATATTATCTTTACCGACATGGGTGGAACTTCTTTTGATATCGGCCTGATCGAAAAAGGTGAGATCAAGACCCATGAGTTTATTCCTGTCATTGATCGCTGGCGGACCAATATTCCTGCCATCGAGGTCAAGTCAATCGGTGCCGGAGGTGGCTCCATCGCCTGGATCAATACCTTGATGGACAATGCCATGGAAGTGGGGCCCCAATCGGCGGGCGCCATGCCGGGACCGGCTTGTTACGACCAGGGTGGACAGGACCCCACGGTGACCGATGCAGATCTGTTGTTGGGACTCTATAACCCGGAAAACTATCTGGGTGGTGAGATGTTGCTGGATGTCGATCTTGCTCACGATGTTATTTCCGAAAAAATTGCCGGGCCGCTCGGTATTGATCCACTGGAGGCGGCCTGGCGCATACGCCGACTGGTCGATGCCCGTATGGGCCATGAGGTATACAACGAAGTTTCATTGAAAGGCCACGATCCACGTAACTTTATCCTGCTGGCCTGTGGAGGTGCGGGTGGTGCGCATGCCTGTGGGTATGCGCCCTATATCGGGACACAAAGAATACTGGTGCCGGGTCAGTCTTCCGTGTTCGGCGCTTTCGGCGCCTCAACCATGCAGATAAAGGAAGTGTGGGAACGTTCGCGGGCCATCAGAATGTATAACTGGGCTGAACAGAAATATCTGCAGGATCTCGCGGTATTCAACAGCGTGGTTACGTCAATGAAGAAATCGGCAATCCGTGACCTCAAGCTGGAAGGTTACGATGAAAACGAAATAGGTTTCAATCTCGAACTGGAAATGCGCTATGGCAGCCAGTACAAACTGACCAGCGTAGAAGCCCCGGCCCTGTTCCTGAAGAATTCAGAGGATGTCGGTACGCTGTGCGATTCCTTTACCCAGCGGTATTCGGAAATCTACTCACCGGAAGCGACCTTCCCCAGTGGTGGCATCAATGTTGAAACATTTCATCTGACCGCCTCCATCATCAAGCCTGCGCTTTCACTGCAGGCAGCCGATCCGGCTGGGCCGGAACCGGATAGTGCAGCATTGCTGTGTCTCAGACCGGTGTACTGGGATCCACAACAGGGATTTACCGATACCCCGATCTACGACTACTCGTTGTTGCGACCGGGTAACCGGATCAGGGGCCCCGCAATTGTTGAGGCGGCACAAACTACCTATGTCGTCGCCCATGGGTGGAGGTTCACACTGGATAATTGGGGCAGCGCTGTCATTGAAACAGCTACCGGTCCGGGAGATCATTAGTTATGAGTAAAACCAGTTATGGTCGTGATTATGAGGTAGTGCAGCGATTGCGTCCTGAACCCGTTACCGACAGGGAACAACTTGCACAGGGCGCGGTACAGGATATCGATTTCGATATCTTCAAGCACAAAATGCATATGATTGCCCTGGAGGGGAAGGAGACCACGATGAAACTGGGGGCATCTACAGCCATGCGTTTTGGGGATGTCGCCTTTGGGATTTTTACCGCACAGGGTGATTTAGCTGTATGTGCGACAGGAATCTACCATCACGCGGTACTCGGGCAGATACCGCTCAAGTACATTGTTAAGCACTGGGCGGATGAAGCCTCGGTAGGGGTTCGTGAGGGGGACAGCTTCTTTTATAACGATCCCTTCTATGGTGGTGTACACAATGCGGATATGGGCCTCGCCATACCGGTGTTCCACGGCGACGAATTGATTTGTTTTGTCGGGGCCGCCGTACATACCGGGGAAGCCGGGGGAACAGAACCGGGCGGCGTGATTACGTCCGCCAGGAGTAAGTACGACGAGGGCATGTTGATCCCTCCGATCAAGATCGGTGAGAACTTTCGGCTTAAAGAAGATCTGCTCACCATGCTGGGAGCAATGACTCGTGATGAGCGCACCATGATTCTGGACATCAAGGCGCGGCTTGCCGCCGTGCGTATCGCGCAGCGGCGAATCCAGGAGGTCGTTGCAGACAAGGGCGTTGATTTCTTTATCGGGGCTCTGCGCAAGACCCTGACCGTGACCGGTGAGGCGGCGAGGAAAAAAATAGCTGAGCTGAATGATGGTGTTTTTCGGCAACCTCGATTTCTGGACTCGCTGGGCACGGCGCCCGGCCTGACAAAAATCAACCTGACGGTAGTCAAGAAAGGCGAACGGGTGCTGCTGGATTTCAGCAACAGCTCACCGATGGCCATGGACCGTCCCATCAATACGTATTTTCAGGGCCTCATCGGCCTGACCATGGTGTATTTCTGCGGCTGGTTGTTTCACGACCTGCCTGCCAACAACGGTTTGTTGGAAGCGGTGGACTGGAAGTTCCCGGACAACAGCCTGGTCAATGCGAAAGGGGATGTATCCACATCACTGGCACCGCTGACACAGATTTGTTTTACCCAAGGCATGTTTCTGTGTGGCGCACGCATGACTTATAGCCATGATCCGTCACGGGCCGTGGCAGCTTGGTTCAGCGGTTTCGCCATCCCCAACTTTGGCGGACTCAATCAAAAGGGTGAACCCATTGCCGATTTGACCCCGGAGATCAATGCGACCGGCTGTGGAGCGCGTTACGACCAGGACGGCGTTGATGCTGCCGGTGCTTTTTTCGCCACCATGAGCGACTGCAGTGATATCGAAACCACTGAAGAAGACCGCCCCTTCGTTTATACATTTCGCAATCTGTTCAATAATTCATACGGTCATGGCAAGTTTCGCGGTGGCGCCGGTGTTGGTTTTGGATTGATGGTGCATGACACGCCCATGCTGGTGCTGGGAGCCATGGGTGGGGGCACGAGGTTCCCGACGACGCTGGGACTGTTTGGCGGCAATGCTGTCCCTCCAACCTTTGTTCAGTACGTACACAACAGCAATTTGAATGAACTGATGTCAGAGGCGGATTCCCGATTACCAAATAATCTGACAGCGGTTTATGAAGCGGAAAACCCTGAACAGGGTGATCGCCATTTTAATGAGACCAATATGACGGTACGCCCCTTTGCCAATGGTGATACTTACTACCTGGGTGTGGGAGGTGGCGGTGGTTATGGTGATGCCATTGAGCGTGAACCGGCAGCCGTGATCCGGGACTTGCGCCGGGGGCTGGTTTCACACTGGGCTGCACGCAATATCTATCATGTGGCCTATGACGGAGAAAGTTTACGGCTCGATTCCCCTGCCACAGAGGCACTCCGCATGGAGGTTCGTGAAGAAAGAAAGAAACGCGGCAAACCTTATGACGAGTTTGTTGAAGAGTGGGAGCAATTGTCTCCACCGGCAGAACTTCTGACCTACTACGGTAGTTATCCCGATCCTGAAGCTGGTTTATCGGACTCATAAGCAGGAAGAAACAACAAAATGACCATCGATCTTCAGGAAGCGCCCGCCAAAGAGACAGAGTCACCCCCGGTAGCAAATAATATTTTTGCGTCCTCTGCAGGAGACCCCGAACAGTTCGAACTTTTGGGTGGTTACTGTGATGCTTGTGATGACTATTCCTTTCCACAATCGGAACACTGTCATCGTTGCCACGCGGACACAAGACTGGTTGGTCTTGGTACTGATGGCGTGATTTACAGTTTTACCGTTGTGCGCACCAGGCCGCCCCTTGGACTGCCGCAACCCTACGCCGTGGCCTATATTGACCTCAAGGATGTTCCCCTACGCGTGTTCTGCCTGCTGGATCCCGAACAAACCGGGGACATCGCCATCGGTGCCGGTGTCCGGCTCAGTGTAGGTCAGTTGGGCATCAACAATGTGGGGCAGGATTGCTTGCGTCCATTTTTCCAGTTGCTTCCAGAAAACAGAGATTTCTGAATACCATGGCTATGATCATCGGCGCCAGTGTCATCGCATTCGGTCGCAAACCGGGTCGCTCGATCGTCTCAATGGCCGTGGAAGCGGGTCTTGGGGCCATGCGAGATGCAAACGTGAATTTTGCACAAGTCGGTGTCGGTTTTTTTGCCAATGCGCTGGGGGCAAAACTTTTTGGCGACATGACCATTGGTCAGAATGTATTTGCCGAACTGGGGCTCAGTCAAATCCCGGTTATCAATACAGAAAACGCCTGCACCTCCGGCTCAACCGCATTTTATCTTGCCCAGTCCTGTATCGCGGCCGGTCAATCAGACCTCGCCCTGGTCATTGGGTCGGAGAAGATGTGTGTGCCGGAGTTGGGTCTGATCGATTCCGGAGCGAACGAATTGGACACGCAACTTGGCATGGTCACACCAGCAGGCTTTGCCATGCGGGCGCAGCGCCATATGTACGAATTCGGGACGACCAGAGAACAGCTTGCTGCCGTCACGGTCAAGAGCAGAAAACAAGCAGCGCTCAACCCTCTTGCTCAATTTCGAACCCCGGAAACAATTGATGAAATTCTCGCATCACCGCTGATCGCCGATCCGCTTACCCGCTCCCAGTGTTGCCCCATAGCCGACGGTGCGGCCGCCCTGCTGCTGGCCAGTGATGACTACGCAGCGCGACTTGAGCGCGGCATTCGAATCGATGCTGCAGTACTGACTTCTGGATCCTATGAAAATCAGGCAGATATCGCCTGCTGGGAAACGGATAGCCGGACAGCAGAGCAGGCCTACGAACAAGCGGGTATTGGACCGGGGGATCTCGATCTGGTGGAATGCCACGATGCCTTCACCATTGCTGAGATCATGCACTATGAAGGTCTTGGCCTGTGTCGTCCGGGAGAAGGCGGCGCCCTGGTGGCCTCCGGTGCAACGTCTCTGGGCGGGCGCATACCCGTGAATGCATCAGGAGGCTTGCTGAGCCGGGGTCATCCGGTGGCGGCAACCGGCATTGCCCAGATAGCAGAACTGGTGCTGCAATTACGCCAGGAAGCAGGCTCGCGCCAGGTAGCAAACTGCAAGACTGGTCTTGCCCACTGCATGGGCGGCGACCGCAAGGGCGATACCAAATCCTGCACAATCGTTGTACTTTCCAGATAACAATAGTTCTTAAAATAAGCAGAAGGCGGTAGCAAAGAAATTCTTTTCCACCTGTTCGGTGTTGCTGCGAATCCGTACTCGCATGAAGTCCTCTGCCAGCTTTCTTCAAACCGGAGTAAGACCCAGATAAAAAATCCACTTTACTGTATAGAACGTTCGTTCTATACTAATCTTAAAACATGAACTAACAATGGTCCGCCGTGTATTTCCAGCAGGAGGATAAAATGAAAAATGATGCTTCAAGATCAACTTTGCGGGTAACTTTTTTTTTGGTCCTGTCGTATATTCTGGTTTTCCAAATACCAGTTGCAGTGGCGCAGGAAGCCGGGGAGGAAGATTTCCTTATTGAAGAAGTCATAGTCTCCGCGCGCAAGCGCGAGGAATCACTGCAGGAAGTACCCATCTCAGTCGCCGCTTTTTCAGCCGATAGCATCAAGGCCATGTCGCTGACCAATCTCAAGGAACTCGGCCAGTTCACGCCCAATTTGACGTTCTTCAATCACGGCCAGACCGGCGGTACCTCAGCCGTTGTTTTCATCCGTGGTGTTGGCCAGGTGGATCCCGGCTATTCCTGGGATCCGGGTGTTGGTATTTACCTGGACGGTGTCTACCTGGGCCGGATGCAGGGGAATAACATGGATCTGGGTGACCTTGAACAGGTCGAAGTGCTGCGCGGTCCCCAGGGCACCCTTTATGGAAAAAATACGATTGGCGGCGCCATCAACCTGATCAGCACCAAGCCCACGGACGAACTGGAAGGTTTCGTTGAACTTACCATTGGCGATTATGACCGCAGGGACGCCAGAGCCAGTCTCAACCTTCCCCTGGTGCCGGGAATACTGGCTGCCAGAGTCACTGCAGTCACGCGCAACCGCGACGGCTTCGGCTCACGTTTCGACTATTTCAGCGGCGATAAAATTGACCAGATGGGTGACCGGGATAGTTTCAGTGCCCGGGCGCTGATTGACTGGAAGGCCAGCGATAACGTCAATGTGCTGTTGTCTTTTGACGGTACACGGTCGCGTGAGTTCGGGCCGGTGCGCAAGGTCGTGCAGTACAATGAGCCGTTGCTGGCTTTTCTGCTGAACATGTTTGTCGAGCCGGATTACGGTGATGCTTTTTTAACGGACAGTGACTTTACCAGCTATTCCAACGAACTCAATGTGAACAATGTCGATCTTTGGGGCGTTGGTCTGACCGTGGACTGGGATTTTGGTGACTGGGCGCTGAAGTCCATCACAAGTTACCGGGATATGGATGTACTTAGCGGCGTTGATCCGGACGGCAGTATTTATACCGTCATCAACCAGCAAGATGAAATGACGCAGGATCAGTTCAGCCAGGAGTTTCAGTTCAGCGGTCTGGCCTTTGACCAGCGGTTAAACTGGGTGACCGGCCTGTATTACTTTGAGGAAGACGGCCTGTCCGGCGGGTTCGTGGATGTCTATGAGGAACTTTATACCTTCATTGGGCTCGATATCGGCTATGTACTGCCCATCTGGATCGACAACAAGAGCTATTCCGCCTTTGGGCAGGGTACTTTTGCTCTGAGTGATCAATTGAGTATTACGGCAGGACTTCGTTACACTCGCGACAAGAAAGGGGTCACCCGGGAACAATATCGTCACCACAGCGGAGTGGTCATTTCGCCGTTGGAAACCGCCAGTGACAGTTGGAGCGCCGTTACGGGCCGACTGGGAATCGAATACCAATGGAACGAGGACGTTATGACCTATGCATCGGTGGCTCGCGGATACAAAGGCGGCGGCATTAATGCGCGTGGCTCAAACGCGAAAGAATTTGTCCCCTTCGACCCTGAATACCTCTGGACCTACGAGATCGGCCTTCGCTCCGACCTGGTCGATGACCGGGTGCGCTTCAATACCTCGGTCTATTACAGCGATTACGACGATATCCAGTTCAGCGTTATTGTGGCCGGCGAAGATGCCGTACCCTTATTTTTGGTCGCTAACGCGGCCAAGGCCCAGATTCAGGGATTCGAGGCGGAACTCATCGTTGCGCCCACACAAGGCATGCTTCTTAGTGCAGGTGTTGGTCTGATTGACGCGAAGTACACCAACGCAGACCCATCAACAGGTATCACCGAGGAAAGTAAGTTTGTCAAGACGCCCAAGTGGTCCGTCAATCTTGCTGCTGAATATGCTATTCCGGTTGGTGGCTTTGGTGACCTGGTCGGGCGCGTTGATTGGGCCTACAAGACCAAAATCTATCATGATGCAGCGAACAGCCCGATAGTCGTTCAGGAACCCTATGGTTTACTGAATGCAAATCTGTCGTTGGCGGAAGGCAACGGCAAATGGGTACTGTCGGCTTTCGTCACCAACCTGATGGACGAACACTACATACTGGCCGGTACGGATTTCCTGCCGTCTCTCGGGTTTGCTGAAGTGCAGTATGCCCGGCCAAGAGAGTGGGGCCTGAGCGTTCAGTATAATTTCTGATTCATGCAGCTAGCGAATGGGCATTAAAATCTTTGAGCAATGATGTGCACATCACCGCCGCCGAAAAACGGGCATCAATGACCTGGTTTCCTACTTGCCGGTGATTGCTCCGTTTTGCACTATTTTAGCAATTGCATGGATACCGTGTATCCGTTAATATCGGCATTATGATTGTTTCATTTGGGGACAAGGCGACAGCTGATCTGTATCACGGCGTAGCAAGCCGTCGGGTTCGCAAACTGCCGAACCAGATTCACGAACCTGCTCTGTACAAACTTGATGTGATAAATGCCGCCCAAAATCTTGATGATCTCAAGTCTCCACCTGGCAACAGGCTCGAGCAACTTAAAGGGAATCTCAAGGGTTTTTGTAGTATCCGTATCAACTCCCAATGGCGCATTGTATTCCGTTGGGACTCAAATGCAGCACATGATGTCCAAATAACGGACTATCACTAAGAGTGAGGTGACTTATGATTCCACTAAACAGAACGGCAACACACCCAGGTATTATTCTGCGCAAAGAATTTCTTGAACCGCTTGAGTTAACTCAAAAAGCATTGGCCATGCATGTTGGTGTTCCTTTACAGCGGAGTAACGAAATCATACGTGGCAAACGTGGGATTACACCTGCAACGGCCTGGTTATTAGCCGAAGCACTTAATACCTCTCCGGAGTTTTGGCTAAACCTGCAGGCAATTCACGATTTGTCAGCAAATCGTCCTGATCATCATGTTCAGCCACTTGTCGCTGCGGGTATATAGCATGCGGCACGCCCAAGATTGAACCGTGCCGAATATTAAAGATAATTTGTGAGAGTTAGACCAAATTTCACCAGATTGGGTAGGAGGCGGGATTGCTCTTTCAATTAGTCAACGCGCGGCTTTCAATTGGTTGCTTAGTGGACCGCCCGATCCAGATCCGCCCAGTAGGGACTGCGGAGCGCTTTCTTGTCGGTTTTTCCAGTTGGCGTTTTGGGTATTTCATCCCGGAACTCCACCGTTTTCGGCGCCTTGACACTGCCGAGCTTTTCCTTGCAGTGATCAAGGATGTTGCCTTCATCGAGAACTGCGCCTTCCTTCAGGATCACGATGGCCTTGACTGCTTCCCCCCACTTTTCATCCGGCACGCCAATGACGGCGCATTCCCTGATTGCCGGCATGGCGAGGATCGCTGCCTCCACTTCAACTGAATAGACATTGAAACCGCCGCTGATGATCATGTCCTTTTTACGATCGACGATGTAGAAATAACCGTATTCATCTTTATAGCCAATGTCGCCGGTATGGTGCCAGCCGAAGGTCCGGATCTCGGCGGTGGCTTCGGGATTGTTGTAATATCCCGGCGTCACCAGGGATCCACGCGCCACAATTTCACCGCGCTCGCCCGGCGGCAACAGATTACCCTCATCATCCATCACAGCGACCCGCACCGGATAGGTTTCTTTTCCGCAACTGTGCAGGCGTTCCGGGTGTTTGCCGGCCCCGGCTGCAGCGATGGTTTCGGGGCTGTTCCAGGTCAGAATCACCGGCGATTCCGCTTGCCCAAAGGACTGGCACAGGCACGGGCCGAATATTTCGAGACCCTGTTTCAGTTTGTCCGCAGCCACTGGCGCGGAGGAAACCATGAAATAGCGCAGGCTGGAATAGTCGAAGTCCCTTACCTGTGGATGGGCCAGCATCGCGTAGTAAGCGGTGGGCGGTAAAAACAAATGGGTAACGTGGTGCTTTTCTATATTCTGCATCACTTGCAAAGCATCGAAACCGAGCATGATGACATTGGTCGCGGCAATATTGGTCATCATCACGGCGATACCGCCTGCGGCATGCGTAATGGGGGCAACCATCAGGCACACCGGCGGCAGATCATCGCAATGCCAGTGCCGCGCAGCGATTTCAGTGGTTGTTCCCCAACTGCTGTTATTCATCATCACGGCCTTGGATCGGCCAGTGGTTCCGCCGGTGGGCCACAAGGCTATGACCTGTTCGGGATTGCCAAAAGGATCGCCCCAGTCTGGGACCGTGGTGCCCCGGCCGCCCTCAATCAACCGCTCCAGTGCTGGATGCTCCGCCGAGTCGCGATCGAGGCAAAAGAGATGCTTCAAGGTAGGTACGGTGTCACGCAGTTTTACCGCATCCTCCTGGAATTCACTGTGATAAAAAAGCCATTGAACGCCGACATCATTGAAATAATCAACGTTGCTTTGCAGGGCATTGCGCACATTGGCCGGCACCCAGATGCCACCGGCGCGCCACAGGCCGAGCATGCAGAGGAAGGCCTGTGCATCGTTGTTGGAATAGATCGCTACCCGCTGACCGAGGTCGAAGCCGGCAGCCCATAGTCCGGCGGCGATTTCGTGTGTTACAGCCTGTGCTTGCCGATAGTCGTATTCCAGATCCCCGGCAACGATAGCGGCACGATCCGGCGCGATTTCCACACCTTTGTCGAAATAATCGATAACTCTCATTTTTTCAATACCTTCTTTTGTTTGGCGTGGCCACGATCACGCTACTGCCTGATCAGGAATGCCCGCTCATTTAAAAGTTACTTTATTCCTTTTTGTTAGACTCGTACGATGCGTATCCAATCTTCACATCAAGCGTGTCATCTTCGTTCAAGACCACTTCCTTATAATTGAAAAACGGGTAAGGCTCCATATTCTCCAGTTCCAGGGTTGCGGCAACACGAATTCCTTTTTTTTCCGTTTCAGCTATGGTGTCGAATGCATCCCTTGCCTTCAAGACCAGGGCATATAATGTGCCCTCACCCTGTTCCTCAATTTGTTTTGCCATTGTTATCGGGTCAGGGGGGTTAACATCCTTGAGCGGATAAACGGGTGAGATCAACTCCACTTGCTTGCCGAATCTGATGGCAACCCTGGCCAGGGCAGATTCCTTGATGGGGCCTGTTGTAATTTCATCAAAGTTGATGTCGAAAAGTTTCGAGAACCATGCCATCGCTTTATCCATATCCTTTACCGCGATAAGCACACGGTCAACACCCTCAACTCTGTCTTTGCGTGCCTTCGCGACGGTGGGTCCCATCGATTTAGTCATGGGCTCATATTCGCAAAACGCCATTCCGACTCCAAATGTGTCTTCATCCCGCGTGAATATTTCCGTACATTTGGACTTGGTAAAAGGTTCAATGTCTTCCAACTCCAGGGGCTTTAATATACCAATTCCTTTTCTTTCCAGGTCAGCAGCAGCTTCGACTGCACTCTTGACCTTGAAAGCGACTGCGAATAGCGCACCATCACCCTGCTCATCAAGAAGTCTTGCCAGCTTTTTGGGTTCGGGGGGTTAGCGTCTTTAAGCGGGTAAACAGGTGAGATCAGTTCTATGTGCTTATCGAGATTGACAGCAAAGCGCACGCCCCCTGCTGCCGGAGCAGGGCCGGTTATTTCAACAAAGTCCACTTCAAGCAGTCGGGAGAAGAATTCCATCCCTCTATCCAGGTCTTTTACCCCGATCACCACACGGTCAATACCTTCAATTTCCATTTCGTTTTCCTTTGCACGATTTCTCGGTTCAGTACGGACAGCCATAATGTGTTGGCAGCATGGGCGCCGTTAATCTAAAGGGAGCGCTTGATCTAGAACGATCATTCCAATTATACTCTGAAATAGAACATATGTTCTAGTCAATAAGCAGTAGTACATCTGAGTATGATGATCATGTCAAAAATTGCCGTACTACTCGTTTGCCTGAACTTCATCCTGGGCCCGGTGGCGCTGGCTGCAGACAAACTGGTATTGGATTTGGAAATGGATCGGGACTTGCTGTCCCTGTCCCACAATATAGATAATTTTCTTTTCTCTCCGTCCAAAAATTATGTGGAGCCCGACACGCAGGTCATCAACGACCTGTCTATGTACGACGTTCTGAAGAATCAGCTCGTTGCAACGGCCCTGGTCAGGATAGAAAGAATGAAACATTGCCAAGAGGGAGTATAAAAACATGCCACTTGATCAGCAAACTCAGGCCTTGATTGACCAGATGAAACAGGCCGGTTTCAAACCTGCAAGTCAAATTCCAATTGAGGAATCCCGCGCCGGACTGACGCAAATGGCAGTCACTATGGCGGGGCCAAAAGTGGATGTCTATGCAAGCGAAGATCGTCACATTGCCGGACCGGGGGGCGATATTCCTGTTCGTATTTACCGCCATGCCGCCCAAATCAAGGGGCAGGTCGCACCGGCCGTTTTATTCTTTCACGGTGGTGGTATGTACCTGGGCGATCTGGAAACCCATGATCATGTTTGCCGCTTTTTGTGCAGGCACGCCGGCATAATCGTCATCGCAGTGGATTACGCTCTGGCACCGGAAAACAAATTTCCTGCCGGATTGGAGGATTGCTACGCGGCACTGCGCTGGGTGGCTGAAAATGGTGCAGAAATTGGTGTCGACGCTGATCATCTTGCACTCGTCGGCGACAGCGCAGGCGGCACTTTGGTGGTCAGTTGCTGCTTGCTGGCCAAACAGAAAGGTGGTCCCAAAGTCGCTTTTCAGGTTGTGGTTTATCCGGCATTATCCATGACGGACGGCGAAGAGTTTCCTTCACGAATCAAATACGGTTCAGGTGACTATTTTATTTCAGTGGATGATTTTGCATTTTTCAGAGATCTTTATCTGAATGATCCGGAAAAAGAAGTCCGTGATCCGCTGGTATCACCGATCTACGCGGACAACTACCGTGATCTGCCACCGGCCCTGGTCATAACCGCTGGCTACGACACCTGCCTGGACGAAAGCATACTCTATGCAGACCGGCTTGCAGCAGACGGCGTAGCCGTTACTTACAAATGTTTTGAACAGACCATTCATCCGTTTTTCCTGTTTGACGGCGTGATCGATGCGGGTAAAGAAGGCCAGAAACTGGTCGCGGATACCATCAAGAACTTTTTCGGAACGGAGTGAGCTATGAATCGGGTTGAGAATAAGGTGGCCATAGTTACCGGCGCTGCTTCCGGTATCGGTAGGGCGATTGCAAAAATGCTGGCTTGTGAGGGGGCGCGAGTCATGTTGACAGACATAAATACTGAAGCGGGCAAGTCGGTAGCTGCCCAACTGGGTGACAACGCATTTTGGTGCCGGAAGGCAAGCACAAACACAGAGTCGGCTTTGAAGCGCCGACAACGCTCCAATCCCCGCGCCGCGCCCGCGGTAATAATTACTTGTGGCACTGCGGGATTTCGGTCTCTCTATCTGTACCCCAGGTATTCAACCAGTCGCGTACTTCCTGGTCGGACAGGTGTTGACCGGTTTCCTGATGCGCTGTCCAGGAGGGACAGCTTTTTTTATAGCAATCGTCTCATCAGGTTTTGCAAGGAAATGCATGTGGTGTCGTGTTTAAGCGGAAACTCCTCATCGCCCCCATACACAACAAATTTTTGTGTAGCGCGCACATCCTCACAAGCCTGGTGAAATCCGCGTGTGATTTTTGGCGCGGTTCCCTTTTTTATGTCTATTGCCCACAACTCCCGGCTGGAAAGCCTGAGTAACAGATCAATTTCTGCTCCGACTGCTGTGCGATAGAAGTAGGCTTCCGTTCCGCCAGGCAGGACAGACAAAATATTTTCGATGGCGAAGCCCTCCCAGCTTTTACCAAGCACCGGATGGGAGAGAAGCGCATCGTAATCGGAAATACTGAGGAGTTTGTGAAGAATGCCGCTGTCACGAATATAGAAACGTGGTGATTTTACCAGCCGTTTTTTGACGTTGGCATACCAGGGTTCGAGGCGACGCACCAGCAGCAGATCTGCCAGGATCTCGAGATAGTAACTGACTGTTTTACTATCAACTTCCAAATTGCTTGCCAATTTGGAAAAATTGACCGTCTCACCCTGTAGATGAGCCAGCATGGTCCAGAGCCTGCGAAGCCTGTTGGCAGGTACCCTGAAACCCATCTGAGGAATATCCCGCTCCAGATAGGTGCGGATCAGATTCTCAAGCCAGTCCATGCCAAAAGCATCTGTGTTGGCAAGATAGCTTTCAGGAAATCCTCCGCGCAACCAGAGCTTTTGTATGTGTGCACGTGTTTGTGCCGGCACTTCCAGTAAATTCAGGCCGGCCATTTCAATGTAACTGATTCGGCCTGCAAGGCTTTCTGAAGATTGCCTTAACAAGTCCATTGATGCAGAGCCCAAGAGCAGGAACTGCTCACCTCTGCGCCCCGCTTGCCGGTTCTTATCAATAAGGCCTCGCAGAATCCTGAATAGATCCGGGGTACGCTGAATTTCATCCAAAATTACAAGTTTGTCGCTATGTGAGGACAGAAATGCTGTTGGATCACTTAATTTGACTAAATCTTCGGGAGACTCAAGATCCAAATAGATAGTGGAGCGACTTTTGACAATGTCTTGTGCCAGAGTGGTTTTACCCACCTGCCGTGCACCCAAAAGGGCTACAGCAGGCGTGTGTTGTAAAGTTTGCTCAAGCTTTTTACTAATCCATCTACTTATCATACCCTGTATATTCGTATATTAACTCCGAGAATACAAGGATAATAAAGAATTTTCTGTGCAGCAGTGAAATGCCTTTTGCTTCAATGCTATTGTTGTGGAAACACTGGGACTTCGGATGACACAGGGGGAGCGAAGTACCACTTCTCCATATAAATATGTGAAAACTGACAAACCTTTAGCAAATGTCGTATAATTTTTTTAAATACTAACAAATGATATTATCAGATGAGGGCAATTGCATGAAATACAAAAAGGCGGAAGCAAAGGAATGGGCTAAAAGTTTTTATCGCGGACTGGAGGCAACCATCCTCCCTTCGTTTACCCCGGATGAGTTGGCCCTGGATGAGGCGGCAGTCCGGCATGACGTGAGGGAACTCATCAAGCACGGGTTTTTTTCTGCGATTACGGTAAATGATACGGGAACAAGCAAAGAAGAGGACAAGTGCTTCGCACAATGGTGCGTAGATGAAGCCAGGGGAAAAATCGGTATTGGTTTTTCGCTGCGTTATCCCACGCTCAAAGAAAATATTGAAATGGCAAAATTCGCCGAGGCGGCAGGCTGTGATGTCGTCATGATAAGTTACCATCCTAATTTTCATGCCGAAACTGAGGATCAGGTGTTCGACTACACTCTGGCTATTTGCCAGGCAACTGACCTGGCCGTCGAGTTGTTCCCTTCGCACAAGTATGGCTTTCCCTTTATTGGCTCTTTTCCACCCTCCTTGCTCAATCGAATGGCGGAAATTGAAAACGTGGTGGCGATGAAAATCGGTGTGATTGAATACGCCTGGATGGATGAATGCTTCCGTTTGTTTGGAGACAAAATCATGATCGGCCATCCGTTTGATGAGGCCTGGCCTATTTTTATCCAGAATTACGGGATGCAATGGTCCGGGTCGGCGCCCTGGCAGGTCTTTCAGACTCCGGATGACCCCCGGCAACTCCGTTTATTCGAGCTTATCCAACAAGGACGAATGGCTGAGGCTATGGAGTTGTACTGGAAAATGGACGGTTTGAGGAAGTACTTCATGAGTGCCATGCAAAGCCAGATAGGGCGGACAGGACTTTACAACTATCAGATGTGGAAATACATGGAAGGATTGGTGGGGATGTCGGGAGGGGAAATGAGATATCCCAGGCTTCAATTTACCCGGGGGGACAAGATAAGGGCCAAAAAGGCCATGCAGGCAGCGGGCCTGAATATTGTCCGGAACTGAAGGGGCTATTGACCCGGTGTATAGCTGATGATGCGCTCAGTCAACTTGGTGAAAATTCTGTCCAGTGATTTTTGTTCAGAGGGAGAAAGTACGGAAAGAATATCCTGCTCAAAATCCTGAATCAGTTTCGCGGTTGTCTCATAAGATTCCCACGTCTCATCAGTTAAATGCAAAAATGTCTCACGCCGGTCTGATGGGTTTTGCACCCGGATCACTCGTTTTGGACGCACCAGTTTGCTGACGGTACGGCCTACGGACATTTGGTCATAACCGGTGAACTTGCTGATCTTCACAGCAGTGCTTCCCTGATGGGCGGCTATGGCGAGCATGATGCGCCAATCTCTTTTCGAAAGGCCAAATTGCTTAACGGGTTCGTGTTTATAGTGCTGGGACATATAGTTTGTAAGCCGTACCATTTTGAAAAGTATAGAATTATCCACATTCAATGGTATTGACTTCCAGTCTGTTTTTTTGCCTTCCTTTTTCACGATAGCTATTTCTGTCATGTTCCAAAACCAAGCGGTCAAGCAATAGAGAATAGCGAATCAAAGCTGAAAAGCAAGGGAAGACAGCATGAGGAAAAGATCTTGACCCGCTTGTTTTTTATAAATTACTGTAACCATAATAATAACAGATGTTATTATTATGGTTCGCTAACTGTAAAAATCCCTGACGGGTGGAATTGCACATGCTTTTTGTTGGGGATATAGCAAGACTCGGCGCCAGGCGCTACGGTAAAAAGCCTGCCCTTATTCATGAAGGCAAGAGCCTTAGTTATCGGGAACTCCATCGAGCCTCCAACAGCATGGCCGTGAGTTTGATGGAAATGGGTGTTGGCGTGGGTGACAGGGTAGGTATTTTATCGGGAAACTGCATTGAGTATATCGTGGTTTTTTTCGCGGCGGCAAAATGTGGCGCCATATTCCAAACAATAAATCCTGCCTATCTTGCCGATGAACTGGTACATGTTGTTAACGATGCAAAGCCAGGAGTTCTGTTTGTCGGTGAAAAACAATGTGATCTGGTCAGTGACAGTTACTGCCGTTTTAAGCTGGCGCCGATCATAGTGCAACTCTCTGCTACTGCCCGGTCGGGTTGGCGGTTGTACAGGGATTTGCTATCCAGTCCATCGGACAATGAGCTTGACCTTGCCATTACACCGGATACGGCTGTTTCTTTGATGTATACCAGCGGCACGACCGGAACCCCCAAAGGAGTTCTTTTATCGCAGCGTTGTTTGATGAGTACATTTCACTCGATGATCATCGAAGCGGATGTCGAAAATAGCGATTTCGGCATGATAAATCTTCCTTTATTCCATGCCGGGGGAATCTTTGCGGTGGCCATGCCGCTGTTGATGAGGGGGGCATCGGTCTTGATCCTGTCCGGAAGTTTTCAGGCAGAAAAAATACTGAGCCTGGTTGAGCAATACCGTATCACCCTGGTGATGTGGGTCCCGACCATGCTTGCCAGGTTGGTTGAGGTGGAAAATATAAAGCAATTTGATCTCTCGTCCCTGAAAAAATTGTATTACGGTGCATCACCTATTTCCTCACGGGTTTACAACAAGGTGAAATCGATATTCAAATCGAACTTGTATCAGTTTTATGGGCAGACTGAGAGTGGTCTGGTTTCGATTTTAAGGCCGGAAGAGCACAGCGGCAGGAGATTTTGTACCGGGCGAGAAATGTATAACTGTGAAGTCCGGATTGTTGATGACAGCGGTAATGATGTTCCTGAAGGTGAAGTTGGAGAGCTTATTACCAGGTCGGACAATACCATGATGGGGTATTTGAATAATCCGCAGGCCACAGCAAAAACAATCCGGAATGGATGGGTCTATACCGAGGATCTCGCCCGGGTTGAGGCGGATGGTTATTTCACGGTTGTGGGACGCACAAAGGATATGATCATCAGCGGTGCTGAAAATATTTATGCGAAAGAAGTCGAGGATGTTATCAGCAGCCATCCCGCGGTTAAGGAAGTCGTTGTATTCGGTATTCCCGATGAGATTTACGGTGAGTCGGTTTGTGCGACGATTGTCCTGAAACAGCATGTAGAAGTAACGGATAATGAGGTCATAGAGCACTGTTCTGATCGGATGTCTAACTATAAAAAGCCGAAAAAAATCGTATTTACAGACAGTCTTCCAAAGAATGCGACAGGCAAGATTGTCAAAAACATATTGCGGGATCCCTACTGGAGCAAACAAGAGAGCGACAGTTAATGACTTACAGAAATATTTTGGTGGAGCGCCGCGGTAGTGGCTTATGGTTGACCTTGAACCGGCCGGAGGTGATGAACGCTCTGAGCCCGGAACTGGTGATTGAACTGGGGGATGCGGTTGCTCAGGCAGAAGGAGATACTGATGTACGGGCCCTGGTGATAGCAGGCGCCGGAGCGGCTTTTTGTGTGGGCGCTGATCTTAAGGCCATAGGAAGCAGAGGTGATCACGCTGCAGACATCAAGGCGTTTATGGAAATTGCGACGCCGGTTTTCAGCCAAATCGGCAGATCGCCTCTGCCCGTGATTGCGGCGGTGCAAGGTATCGCCCTGGCGGGAGGTCTGGAGCTTCTATTGCGATGTTGTGATCTGATTATTGCCGGTCAGAGTGCTCGCTTTGGGGACGCACACGCCAATTTTGGGCTGGTTCCAGGCGGTGGTAGCGCGGTACATTTAGTGCAATGCATTGGTCCAATGCGGGCCAGGGAGTTGCTGTTTACAGGCCGCTCTTATTCGGCAGAAAAGCTGGAAGAAATGGGGCTGGTTAATCAAACCGTTGCGGACGACAAGCTGCTGGAAACAGTGGATGAACTGGTTGAACGGTTGGCAACAAAAAGCCCCCGTGGTATCGCCTGTATGAAGGAAATAGTTTCCAACGCGATGTCCATGTCCTACCAGGATTGTCTGGCGAGGGAGTCAGAGATGTGTATTGAACACGCTGGTTCTGATGACGCTGCTGAAGGTATTGCAGCCTTCGCCGAGCACCGCCTGCCTAAATTCAGAGGATCCTGAGTTACAAAATAGACTCATAATCCTTCGATGAGGCAGGAAACATCGTCCATATCTTCAAGTTCCAGTATGCGCGTGATAAACCGGGCAAGTTTGTCAGGCTGTGCTCGTGCAATCGGGCGAGAAACCGGCAACGGTACAAACTGTATTTTTAAAAGCCTGAATTATTCCTGCAATGCGTTGATATAATTAAATAATCAAGTAAGCTGCAGTAAAACTGGTGCAATTTGCGGGTTAGATGGGCCACCGGGCGGCAGATCAGTTTCCAGAGTCAGGGGGCGCCACCGCTGCTGCCGGAGATTCATCATTACTGTTGATTGGCCGGCGGGATCTGCGCACCAACAACTCCCGGATGCACAACAGCCAGCGTCTGGTGAAAGGCAAGAACCGATGCGACCTGTTCATTCATCCGGATACGGCGGCTGTGCTGGAACAGCAAGATGAGGGTCCAGTTTAATGAGATTGACCTGAAATAGGCCCAGTAATCCAGATAATTATCCCAGCCTGATATACTCTAAACCTCACTTGACTCTTGATCTTTTGCATAGATCATCACCAGAACAAGAGGAGCGTTTGTGCATGGCGTCATCCGGCCGTAGAGCATCCGGCATCTGGGATAACCATCATCGTGGATCGATCGGTGATTTCCTAAAAGAGAAAATCACCTCGGGATCGGATATCTCATTCGTTTCTGCATATTTCACCATTTATGCCTACTCCGCCCTCAAGAGTGAGCTCGACCAGATCAGTCATCTCCGCTTCTTATTCGGAGAACCGCAATTCATCCAGTCCCTTGACCCCGACAAGACAGAGAAAAAGGCCTTCAGAATAGAGAATGACGTTCTTGCGCTTGAAAACAAGCTTCAACAAAAACGTGTAGCGAGAGAATGTGCTGACTGGCTAAAGCGAAAGTAGATATCAGGTCGATTGTCAAACCCGGCTTTCTTCACGGCAAGATGTACCACATGGACAACAATGGCGTTCACGAAGCTATCATCGGTAGCTCCAACTTCACAGTTCGTGGCCTTGGTCTTGGTAATTCAGGTAACAATATTGAGCTTAATCTGGAAGTTGACAGCAACAGGGATCGAAAAGACCTGAAGAATTGGTTCGATGAAGTCTGGAACGATACGGACCTTGTAGAGGATGTCAAAGATGAAGTCCTGAACTACCTATCTCAGTTATACCAAAACCATTCTCCTGAATTCATTTATTTCAAGACGCTTTTCCACATCTTTGAGGATTATTTGTCGGACGCGGAGCGCGGTGGGCTCCTCGATGAGAAAACCGGCTTTTTTGAATCCGACGTATGGGACATGCTCTACGAATTTCAGAAGGACGGAGTAAAGGGTGCAATTAACAAAGTCCTGAAGCATCACGGTTGCATCATCGCAGACAGCGTTGGTTTGGGAAAAACATTCGAAGCGTTGGCAGTCATCAAGTACTTTGAGCTTCTCAACGGGCGTGTACTCGTACTCTGCCCTAAAAAGCTGGAGGATAACTGGAAGGTCTACCGCGAAAACGATACACGCAACCCCCTTCTCAGGGATCGGTTTGCCTTTACTGTACTATCGCATACCGATTTGGGGCGAGATGCCTATGATACTCATAATTGGGGCAATTATGATCTCATCGTGATTGACGAGTCTCATAACTTTCGCAATAACACCCGAGGCAAGATTAACGAGGACGGTACCCGCAAGATAACGCGTTATGAATTTTTGATGGAGCAGGTTCTTAAGAAGGGTGTTGATACCAGGGTGTTGCTGCTCTCGGCAACCCCGGTGAACAACAGCCTCAAAGATTTGCGAAACCAGTTCCTGCTGATCACACAGGATCAGGACACGGCTTTCTACGAGTCACTTGGTATTTACAGCATCGCCCAGACAATGAAAAACGCGCAGACTAACTTTACACAGTGGGCGGATCCGAAGAAGAACCCGGAACGTAAGGTTAGTCGTCTGCTTGATGCCCTGGATTCCACATTCTTCAAATTGCTTGACGAACTGACGATCGCACGGTCTCGGCGACACATCATCAGTTACTACGGAACCAGAGAAATAGGTGAATTTCCCAAAAGGCTAAAACCAATCGCCTTGCACCCGGCGACAGATCTCAAAGGATACTTCCCATCCTACGATGACCTGCATGCAGCTATCTCGGAGTACAAGCTGACCATCTTCAATCCGTCCGCCTATCTGGAAGATGTCCATGTCAATAGCTACATCAAAGACAGCGAGCAACTGGTCCTTTTTAACGATCAGAAAACACGCGAGTCTTATTTGATTGGCATGATGCGCACAAACTACCTGAAGCGGCTCGAAAGCTCCGTGTACAGCTTTGAGGTATCGATCGACCGAACGATCAAGAAGATCGAAGACCTGTTGCAGAAGATCGACCATTTCGAAGGCAACTTTGATGAATACACAAACCCCGATTTGTTCAAGGGCCAGGGTGATGAAGAGGACGCGGAGCTTCTGGAAAGGCTGATGGTAGGCAAGAAGCTCCCGATCCGGTTGGAGCACCTGAAACGCAGGGAATGGAAAAAAGACCTCGAAAAGGATCGAACGCAGTTGATTGCCATCCACGAGAAAGCCGCAGCCGTCACGCCGGACCGGGATGCTAAGCTACAGGAGTTGAAACGCCTGATTCAGGACAAAATCAACCACCCACTGAACAACAATAATCGGAAAGTGCTGGTTTTTACCGCCTATTCCGACACCGCACAATATCTCTATGGCAATCTGAAGGACTGGGTGTTTAAGGAACTGGATCTGCACTGCGCGCTGGTGACCGGCACCGGCGACAACCGCACCACCTTCAATCAGACCGGCTATGCTCGCCAGACTGATTTCATCTCTATCCTGAGCAACTTCTCGCCCCGTTCCAAGCTTCGCGAGAAGATGCTGAACATGCCGCAGGAGGGTGAGATCGACATCCTAATCGCTACTGACTGCATCTCAGAGGGCCAGAACCTACAGGACTGCGATTACGTCATAAACTATGACATTCACTGGAACCCGGTGCGGATCATCCAGCGCTTCGGTCGCATCGACCGCCTGGGTAGCACCAACAAACAGATTCAACTCGTCAATTTCTGGCCCACTGACGATCTGAATAAGTACATCAACCTCAAGGACCGCGTAGAGGCGCGCATGGCGATGGTGGATCTTGCTGCGAGCGGCGGGGACAATCTTCTCGATCCCGATCAACTCGAAGCACTGGTTTCTGAAGAACTGACCTATCGTGAGAAGCAGCTCATCCGGCTCAGAGACGAAGTGATCGATCTGGAGGAGATGGACGACAACGTTTCACTCAGTGAATTCACACTCGATGATTTCCGGGTTGAGCTCATGAATTTCCTGGCCAACAACCGCAAACTGCTGGAGGAAACCCCGCTGGGCCTCTATGCTGTGACACCGATACTTGACGAAATGAAGGGTGCAGAGCTGTTCGACCAGAACTGGCACAAGATCGTAAAACCCGGCGTGATCTTCTGCTTGCGGCACAAGAACCCGCCGCAAGAGAAACGATCCTCAAACGTTAATCCGCTGGGGCGCTATTACCTGCTCTATATTCGCAATGATGGCACCGTCCGTTTTACTTTTACTCAGGCGAAGAATGTACTTTCCATGTTCCAGAAACTCTGTGTCGGCAAAGATGCACCATATCAAGCGCTTTGCGACCTTTTTGACCAGGAGACACAAAGCGGCGAGAGGATGGACAGGTACAGCGACTTGTTAAAAAAGGCGATTAAATCCATCGTCCGCACCTTCCAGAAACGAACCGCAGCCGGGCTGCAGTCAAGTCGGGATTTTGTCATCCCCGACAAACAAGATCAGGCCACCGGCGCCTCTGATTTCGAGCTCATCACCTGGCTGGTCATCAAATCAGGGAGAGCGGATCGCTGATTTCAAGGTGTTAATAAAACAGGATCAGAAATGGAACTGATACCACAGTTGCAACCATGAACACAGACTCGCGGCAACAATTACAAACAGCACTGGGGGCTTTTCCCGGTGCCGACTTGCACGCCGCCGCCATTGGTCTGCTGCACACCCTTGGTTACCAAAGTGAGAAACCCCTTGATCTCGACAATACACCGGACGCCTTTCTTGCCGAATTCGACAAACGTGACCGGAAATTTCGCAAAGACAAGGCCCTGTTCGAACGCTGGAAGTCCGTCGAATTCCTGTTCCAGATGACTGATGATGAAGTACAGAGCGCCGGAGGGCAGGCTGCCCTGAACTTTCAATCAGGTTACGACGCCCGCAACTACCAGTCCTACCTGTTCTTCGCTCTTGACCTGGAGAAGAACCATTACACGCGCACCCAGCTCGCTGACATCACTCGTGAGATCAATCTGCTGTTCGATATGCCCGCTATGCTGCTCATACGGCATAACGGTGCGCTGACCTTCTCGATCATTGACCGGCGGCTGCACAAGAAGGATCAAAGCCGCGACGTGTTGGAAAAGATCAAGCTGATCAAGGATATCCGCTATCAGTACCCACACCGGGCGCACATCGAAATCCTGTATGACCTCTCACTCCAGGCGCTGATAGCGAAGCACGAGTGCAGGGATTTCCAACAGCTTCACGAAGCCTGGCGCAAGACTCTGGATACCAACGAGCTGAACAAAAAGTTTTACCGTGAGCTTGCGGACTGGTACTTCTGGGCGCTGGATCATGTCGAGTTCCCCGCCGATGTCGAGAAGGACGAAGCCACGCGAAATGCGACCAACGTCATTCGGCTACTCACGCGGCTGATTTTCTGCTGGTTCCTCAAGGAAAAAGGCCTCATTCCTTCCGAGCTCTTCAGTGAACGCAAACTCGCCGGTGTCCTCATTTCTCTCAAGGACAACGACAGTACATTCTACCGGGCCATTCTCCAGAATCTGTTCTTTGGAACACTCAATCAACGTATGAATACCGGTAGCCCGGCAAACCGGAAATTTACTAGCGACGGCTCTTTCTTGAAGCGAAAAGATGAATATGGGGTTAAAAATTTGTATCGCTTTCAGAAGCTGTTCACTATTGCCGAAGATGAAGCAGTTAAACTGTTTTCTGATATCCCATTCCTGAATGGTGGACTGTTTGACTGTCTGGACAAGGAAGACGAATCAGGCAAAGTCATCTACGTTGATGGTTTCTCGCGCAATCCCCGGAAGCAACCCAAGGTTCCCAATTTCCTGTTTTTCTCTGATTATCAAACCCTCGATCTCAGCGATGCCTACGGTGATAAGAAGAGAAAGAAGGAGAAAGTGCAGGGCCTGATCAACCTACTGGACAGCTACAAATTCACCGTTACCGAGAACACTCCGATCGAAGAGGAAATCGCCCTCGACCCCGAATTACTCGGCAAGGTCTTTGAGAATCTCCTGGCCAGCTACAACCCCGAAACTGGCACTACCGCTCGCAAACAGACCGGCTCTTTCTACACGCCCCGTGAAATTGTCCACTACATGGTGGATGAATCCCTGGTCGCGTACCTGGAAGGTCAATTGAAGGCGAAGGTGCCGAAGCTTGCGGAAATGAAGGACCTCCAGGATCTACTGCGGGAAGTTTTTGCCTACACAGAGAAAGACCATCCCTTCGATGAAGAGGAAGTCGACGCCCTGATCGATGCGATCGACACATGCAAAATCCTCGACCCTGCCTGCGGCTCCGGTGCATTCCCGATGGGTATTCTGCACAAGTTGGTGTTCATACTCGGCAAGCTTGACCCGCACAATGAACGTTGGAAGCAGAAACAGCTCGACAAACTGGACTCGGTATCCATGCGGGATGAGTTGGAGCGCATATTCCGGGATAACGACGATAATTACGGGCGCAAACTGTACCTGATTGAAAATTGCATCTACGGCGTGGACATTCAGCCCATCGCCATTCAGATCTCGAAGCTGCGCTTCTTCATCTCCCTCATCTGCGATCAGCGCACCAACAAGAACAAAGCCCAGAACTGCGGTGTCCGCCCGCTGCCGAACCTGGAGACCCGGTTCGTTGCCGCTAATACTCTGATCTCATTAGATCGGGGGCAGGGTCAATTGCTACTGACTGATCCACGCTTGCCTAAACTGGAGAGCGATCTGGCAGCCGTGCGTCACAGACACTTTGCCGCCCAGCGCAGGAGTAGCAAGCTCGCCTTGCAGAAGCGGGATGCAGAACTCCGCAAAAAAATTGCTACGGTTCTTGCCGATGGCGGCATGAGTAGCGAAGCCTCTCACCAGCTTGCTGCGTGGGACCCGTATGATCAGAACACTTCTGCGTCGTTCTTTGATCCAGAGTGGATGTATGGGATTACGGACGGGTTCGATGTTGTTATTGGCAATCCACCTTATGTTCAGATCCAGAAGTTCCCCAAGAGCCAGAAAGAAACCTGGGTGGCACAGAACTATCAGACCTATGCCGCCACCGCCGATATTTACTGTCTTTTCTATGAACGTGGTGCCCAACTACTTCGGCCCGGCGGGCATCTCTGCTACATCACGTCCAACAAATGGATGCGGGCAGGTTACGGCCAAAAACTGCGGGCCTTTCTCTCATCGACAGTGGATACCGAGACCGTCCTTGATTTCGGCATGGCACAGAATTTTGGCGCCGCCACTACCTATACTTGTATTCTGAGCTTTGAAAACAGGCCGTCTACCGATCTCACTTATTCTTGCTACGCTGCCGACGACAAGGCTGCCATGGCCGACCCCGCAAAATATTTCCAGAAAAACGCGGTACACATGCCGGAGCTGGGCGAAAGCTCGTGGGTCGTTGTCACCCCTGAACGCTATCGCATCAAGAAAGCCGTTGAAGCGCAGGGCGTTCCCCTTGAAGAATGGGATTTGAGTATCAACTATGGAATCAAGACCGGCCTCAATGATGCCTTTTACCTTACCCAGGAACAGCGTGATGAACTCATTGTTCAAGAACCGCGGGCTGAAGAAATTATCGTGCCGCTCTTGCGCGGGCGTTACGTTGAACGTTACGGCCACTCTTGGGATGGCACTTGGATGATTGGGACGTTTCCAACTTACAAACTAGAGATTGAAAACTACCCGTTGCTAGCAAATTATCTCTCGCAGTATCGGAAACGATTGGAACCCAAACCCAAGACATTTAAGGGCAGTAAGTGGCCAGGACGTAAGGCTGGCTCATATGAATGGTTCGAAACGCAGGACTCAATCGGTTACCACGGAGAGTTTCGTAAATCGAAGATCATCTATCAGGAAATTGCAGTTACTATGCCGTTTTATTACGACAAAGATCAGTTTTTTATGGACACCACCTGCTTCATGATGAGCAGCGACAAAGAGGCACTTCCATACCTAACAGCAATATTCAATTCTTCCTTGTTCCGCTGTTGTTTCAAGAATAACTTTCCAGAATATTCTGGAAATGCGAGTCGAATGAAGAAGATTTTCTTCGATAAGATCCCGATCAAGAGATCCGATGCAACGACAGTCACCCTGTTCGAAACATTGGTGAATTACATCCAGTTCGCAAAAATCTACGCCAGGAAAACCACATCGAATGGCACACCCCCCACCGTCATTGCCGCATTCCTGGAAGAATTAATCGACGCTTGTGTAATGGAAGTCTATTTCGCAGACCATATGGCGGAGAAGAAGCTAACGGTTATTGCCGAAGTGGGCCAGGCGATCAAACCATTGAAAGAAACCGCCTCCAACAGCACCAACTGGCAACAGGTCCAATCCTTCTATGAGACAGTCAACGCTCCGAAACACCCAATTCGCAACCGTCTCATCCGGATTCCGATCGATAGCCCCGACTTGCTTCGCGTGATCAAGGAAGAAGGGAAAGTCTGAGGTGAAACTTATCCACTCCATTGACCTGAAGAACTCCTACTCCAAGATCACCGCAGCAATACCCAGGATTCCAGAGAAGATTTTCCAAGATAATTCCAAACTTCTTGCGTGGCACTATCAGATGGTGACAAAAAAGGGAGAAGATAAATGACGGACTGGAAATGGAATGGGGCGCGTTGGTGGAAGTTTGACTTCCACACCCATACTCCAGCCTCAGACGATTACGGCAAGGGTTCAGATCAGACGACTCTTAAACAGCGTACACCAAAGGAATGGCTGCTCGACTACATGCGAGCCGACATTGATTGCGTTGCGATCACAGATCATAACACTGGCGCGTGGGTTGATCGTGTTAAGACAGCACTCAGTGACCTCGAATCAGAGCGGCCTGAAGGGTTCAGGTCACTGCACGTGTTCCCCGGTGTAGAAATTTCGGTCAACGGCGGTGTGCACCTTCTGGCGATATTGGGGTGCGAAAAAACGACATCAGATATCGACTCGCTCCTCGGTGCAGCCGGATTCTCTGGAACAAAGGGTTCGAGTGATGCTGTCACAACCAAATCATTTACTGAGGTGGTCGATTCTATTGAGTTGGCCAATGGTATAGCCATTCCTGCCCATGTTGATGAGAACAGCGGGCTTTTTCAGTTGGCGGGGACTACGTTACAGCAGACATTAGACTGCAAAGATATCTTCGCCATGGAGCTAATGAACCCCGCGAATAAGAAGCCACAACCCTACATTGATAAAAGCCTGTGCTGGACCGAAATCCTTGGATCGGACGCCCATCATCCTTCCGGTAATGTGGGACAGCGATATCCCGGTAGTCACTTCACTTGGGTCAAGATGGGTTCGCCCAGCATCGAGGGGTTGCGGTTGGCTCTCCTGGACGGTTCGCTCTCCGTGCGCCGGTCTGACCAGGAGACGGGCAACCCGAACGAGCACGCGCCGCTGGTATTGGAATCGATAGAGGTTTCGCAAGCGCGCTATTTAGGCCGTTCCCAGCCCTTCGCGATCGGGCTCAACCCCTGGCTAAATGCTGTCATTGGTGGCAGGGGTACGGGAAAGTCTACTGTTGTCGAGTTCCTTCGCATTGCCCTGCAACGGGAGGACGAACTGCCGGACTATTTGAGAGCAGAATTTGAAAAATACGGGCGGGTTTACCCAGATCGAGAAGATGGTGGTCTGCTCACAAGCGACACTGCAATTAGGGCGATTTATCGCAAGAATGGTTCTCGGTTTCGTATCCAGTGGAATCCTGCTGGGGACCTTGAACCCATTGAACAAGAAGTCGATGGAGAATGGCGCGGCGCAGAAGGCGACATTCGGCAGCGGTTTCCGGTGCGGATTTACAGCCAGAAACAGATATTCCAGCTTGCGAAAACACCGCTTGCGCTGCTCGGGGTTGTCGACGAAGCTCCCCAGGTCGATCGCCATTCCTGGGTCGAAAGATGGAATGAGGAGGAGGGCCGATTCCTTTCACTGCGGGCCAAGGCGAGGGAGATCGAGGTTGGTCTCGCCGAAGAACCACGTCTTCGGGGAGAACTCGACGACGTGAGGCGGAAACTGATTATCTTCGAGCAGGCAGGACATGCCGATGTCCTTAAAGCCTTCCAGAAAAGGAGCCGCCAGCAGCGGGAGGTCGAGGCATGGGAGGAAGGCTGGACGGGTGCGGGAGAGCAGTTGCGAACAGTCGCAGCCGAAATCGTTCCTGACCTTCTCCACGAAACCACCTTCGATCCGGATTCAGCGGCAGACATTGAATTGTGCGAGCATGCTGCCACGGTAAACAAACGCCTGGATGAAATTCGCAAAGCGCTTGAAACTCTCGCATCGCAAACGGATGAAGTTGTCGCCGAGTGGCGAAAAAGCAAGGATGAGTCGTCCTGGAAACAGAGCGCTGACGCTGCTGCACAGGCCTATCAAGAGTTGCGAGAGAGCCTGGCCAAAGAAGGGGCCGGCGATCCTGCGGCTTACGGCGAGTTCGTACAGCGCCGCCAAGCCATCGAGCAACGCCTGAAAGAACTGGATGAGCGCAAAAAACACGTCGAAAAGCTTAAAGAGCAGGCAGGCGCACGCTTGCATCGACTGGTGGAAATCCGCCGTGAGTTGACTGAATTTCGTCGGAAATTCCTCAATGATGTCTTAAGTGAAAACCGGTATGTCCGGATACAGGTTCTTCCTTACGGTGCCCGTGAGACTGTCGAAGCCGATTTTCGCCGATTGCTGCAAAGAGAAGACAGCAGTTTTGAGAAAGATATTGGGTCGCCGGATCCGGATCGCGAGGAAGGGATACTCGGCGAACTCTACAGGAGCAGTAACGGCACCGAGGACATCGAAAAGAATCTGACAAACATAAAGGACAAGATCAGGAAGATTGCCTTGGACCAATACGACGCGGGAACAGTGGCAGACCGACGTTTCGCGACCCACATTGGTAAACTCCAGCCCGAGGTTATTGATCGCCTCGACCTGTGGTTTCCAGAGGACTCCCTCGACGTCCAATACAGCACAACAGGTGATGGACAGCATTTTCGTTCGATCCAGGAGGGCTCGCCCGGTCAGAAAACCGCGGCGCTCTTGGCTTTTCTACTTTCCTACGGTGAGGAGCCGCTGATTCTTGACCAGCCGGAGGATGATCTGGACAATCACCTGATCAGTGACTTGATCGTGACACAGTTGCGGGAGGCCAAATGCCATCGGCAGGTGGTCGTGGTTACGCACAACGCGAACATAGTCGTCAACGGTGACGCGGAGTTGGTGGTTGCTCTCGCCGCGCGTGGTGGAGAAACACAGATGGAGTGTGAAGGTAGCCTTCAAGAGAGCCTGGTTCGGCAGACGATTTGCACGGTTATGGAGGGTGGAAGCAAGGCCTTCGAACAGCGCTATCGCCGCATTGCATTGGAGGGTCGCCGTCTTTGAAAACCTAGGCGAACGATTACAATGATACTCTTCGGAAGAGATTTCTCCTGGAATAGGGTCAACTTAGGTCAAGTCAATTAGTTGAATTTTTCAATGACAAAAAGCATCTTGCCAATAGTTCAAGGAGGAGAGGTCACATATGAACTTCATTCCCTCGGCTGGAAAGCTTTTCAAAACCTCTGCCTAACCATAATGGGTGAAGTTTGGGGGCAAACGGTTCAGGGATTTTTCGATTCACATGATGGTGGAAGGGATGGTGCGTTCCACGGTACATGGACACCGGTGGGTGGCGAAGCATTTTGTGGAACATTCACAGCGCAGTGTAAGTTTACTGCCAAGGCTGACAAGTGCCTTCAACTTTCCGATTTGAAAGATGAATTCGCAAAGGCCAAACGGCTTGCAACAAGGAAACTTGCGGATAACTATATACTTTTCACCAACGCCCGCCTTACTGGGTCAACCGAGGCAGAGATTCGTCATGCATTTGAAGAGATTCCTGGAATCAAGCGATTTGCAGCATTTGGGTGTGATCGCATATCACAAATAATTCGGGAGTCATCACGACTCAGAATGTTGGTTCCGCGCGTTTATGGCCTTGGTGATCTCAGTCAAATTTTAGACCAGCGTTCCTATGATCAAGCACAAGAAATTCTAAGCGCGTTGGGTGAAGATTTTGCGAAATTTATCATTACCGATGCATACCGAGAGAGTGCAAAGGCCTTGGTGGAACATGGGTTTGTACTTTTGCTTGGCGAACCAGCCTGCGGTAAGTCCACGATTGCGGCCGCACTAGCTTTGGGCGCGCTTGATGAATGGGAGTGCTCAACCGTTAAGGTTCGTGACGCAGACGATTTTGTGAAACATTCTAATCCACATGAAAAGCAATTTTTTTGGGTGGATGATGCCTTTGGTCCAACACAAATCGATTGGGGCAGTGCCTTCGCATGGAGTCAGGCATTTCCTCACATAAATGCAGCAATTTACCGAGGCGCAAAAGTGCTATTCACTTCCCGTGATTATATCTACCAGGCAGCAAGGCGACACCTCAAGGAATCAGCGTTGCCGGTAATGAAGGAATCACAAGTGGTCATTCATGTAGAAAATCTGACCAAAGATGAACGCGAACAGATTCTCTACAATCATATCCGGCTTGGCACTCAGTCGCGAGAATTTAAAGCCAAACTCAAACCTTTTCTTCCAGACGTAGCTGCTCACGAAAGATTTAGCCCTGAAATCGCAAGGAGACTCGGCAATCCATTGTTTACGAAGGGATTCATGGTATCGAAATTCGGGCTTGATAATTTTGTGGCGAAACCCTTGGAGCTTCTCTGCGAAATTATCAACACACTGGATGATGGTAGCCGTTCGGCACTTGCGCTTGTATTTATGCGAGGGGGGATGCTGTCGAGTCCGGTTCAGATGTCTGAAGATGAAGATCAGGCAATTGCACGATTAGGCGGTTCTACCGCAGATGTGTTGAATGCGCTCAAATCCCTAGATGGGGGGCTGCTTCTTAATTCTCTTCAGGGTGGCGATTATGCGTGGCGTTTTAAACACCCTACGGTTCGTGATGCATTCGCCGCAGTAGTCGCCGAGAATCGAGATTTGATGGATATTTACCTCGCTGGGGCACCGCTGGATAAACTGGTCGAAGAGGTTTCTTGCGGCAATGTAGGAGTCGAAGGAATAAAGGTGATTGTTCCTCTGGATCGATATGATGCCGTGATGACTCGTCTTGAATCATTCGACATGAAGAAATGGTATAACAAATCTGCTTTACATCGTTTTTTTTCGCATCGCTGTGATCGAGAGTTTCTACGGCGTTATATAGTTCAATATCCAGAATTCATCTCAAGCCTAAGCGTAAGGGCGTACCTTTACGCCGTCTCAGACGTAGATGTATTGGTGCGCCTTCATGAATTCGCTCTTTTGCCGGAGCCAGAAAGACTTCTCGCTGTCGCAACGATTCGGGAATTGGCCATTGATGTTCCAGATTCAGGGTTCTTGCGAGAAGACATTCGAAGGCTTATGACTCGTGATGAATTGACCCAACTTCTTGAGCATGTTCAAACGACGCTACTACCCAACCTCGATTGGCACATAGAGCAATGGCGAGATAATTACAACGGTGATGACGATCCTGAAGTATATTTCGATGATTTAAAAAGCGCACTACAGGACTATGGGGAAGAGTTTGAGGAAAACGAATTTGCCACTGAGCGAATTGCCAAAGCATTGGCAAATATTGACCTGCTCATAGAAGAGTTACAGTCGGAATTTCCTGAAATGTCAGATGAGGGCAGTTCATTTAGCAAACGCGCACAAGAGCAAGTGCAGGATTCCACTCGCTCGATTTTCGATGATGTAGATTTGTAAACGAGTGATGAGAAAATTCAGAAATTCCGAATTTTCTACCAAGCTCACCTATTTCTACGGCTTGGACGACATTATTGCTACGATCAGACTTTATCAAGAGCGGGAGAAGAATATTCATGGCAAAAATAGAAGGATTCAGGATAAAAAATTACGGTGTGCTGAAAGATGTGACACTCGGGAAACTATGGAATCTGCAAAAAGCTAAGCCCTTGACACCTATGACGGCCGTTATTGGGAAAAACGGTGTCGGCAAGAGTTCTCTGTTCGATGCTTTCGGGTTTCTTGCTGATTGCCTGAAATTTGGTGTTGAAGAAGCCTGTGATACCAGAGGGCGGGGAGGAATTGACCGTATTCGCTCTCAGGGAAGTTTTGACCCGATTGAGTTTCAAATTTATTACAAGCAAGATGGAAATGCTCGGCCGATTACCTATGAACTTGCAATTGATGTGGATAAAAATGGTCGCCCCTATGTAAAACAGGAACGTCTCCGCCAGCGGCGCAAAGGACAAACTTATGGCCGACCTTTCTCATTTCTTATGATGAATGAAAGCAAAGGAGTCGTGTGGAAAGGTGAGGAATCCGGACAAGAGATCGATGAAGGTAAGACGGGTTTTGACTTATTCCAGTTGATTGAGGAAATTGAAGCGACATCACAAAAAGAAGAAGGCCGCGAAACTGAGATTATTGAGTTGCAAGATAAGCGAAAACTGGGTATTGCAACCCTCGGTGCCCTAAAACAACATCCTCGGATATCGGCATTTCGACAGTTCATTGAAGGATGGTATTTGAGTTATTTTACACCAGATGCCGCCCGCAGCCTGCCCTTGTCTGGTCCCCAAAGGCATTTAAATATTCACGGAGACAATTTAGGCAATGTCGTTCAGTTCATGGAGCGTGAACACCCTAGACGTTTTAAGAACATACTCGATCGTATTGCTGAGAAAATCCCTGGAATTGACCAGATCGACACCGAAGAGAGTCCGGATAAACGTTTGCTTCTCCGTTTTAATGATAAAGGCTTCAAAGACCCGTTTTACGCCCAGCAAATGTCTGATGGTACGCTCAAAATATTTGCTTATTTGCTTTTACTGGAAGATCCAACACCGCCGCCATTCATCTGTATTGAAGAGCCTGAAAACGGTCTTTATCACAAACTTCTTGAGACTCTGGCGACTGAATTTCGTGTACATGCAACCGGCAGGAAAAATGCACCGCAAATTTTTGTTACAACTCATCAACCCTATTTTGTCGATGCACTCTCGCCAGATGAGACATGGGTTCTTGAAAAAGGCCCGGATGGCTTTTCACGTATTCGCAGGGCCAGTGATGATGCAACTGTCAAAGCGATGGTAGATGAGGGGTTACCACTTGGTGGCCTCTGGTATAGCGATTATCTGGATGCGAGGTGAGCCGATGCACTTTGAAATACTTGTCGAAGATGCATCAGGAAAAATAGTATTGGAATCTGTTTTGGAAAAAATCCTGAACACAAACGGACATGATCACAGCTACAGAGTTATTGCTTACAAAGGCATTGGTCGTATTCCAAAAAATCTACGAGGAACAATAGATCCGCAGAGGAGGATTCTGCTGGATCGACTACCAAAGTTACTCAGGGGATATGGGAAAAGCCTCCAAGACTTTACTGCTGCGGTTGTTGTGGTCGTGGATCTGGACGATAAAGACTGTCTTGAGTTCAAACAGGAAATGCTCGAAATTTTGGATGTTTGCAACCCGCAGCCTATAACATTGTTCAGGATTGCCATTGAAGAAGGTGAAGCATGGCTGTTGGGAGATCGTAACGCCGTAAAAGTTGCTTACCCTTGCGCAAAAGAACAGGTGCTGGACAATTACGTGCAAGACAGCATATGTGGTACATGGGAAAAACTAGCAGATGCTGTCTATCAGAATGGATCGCAAAAATTAATAGAAATGGGATGGCCTCACACGGGACAGGCAAAATGTGAGTGGGCGAATAACATCGCACCCCACTTGGATGTAGAGGTTAATCAATCGAGAAGTTTTCAGGTGTTTCGTGACGGAATCAGAAATCTAATGGAAGGGTAAGGGGATGAATGAATTTGTGCCCAAAGCACCCGGTATGGAATTCCTGCTGTATCAGAGCTATGGCGGCAACCCCTGGATCTATCTCTTGATTCCTCATGATCAGATAGCCGAACAAATGAGTTTGTCCGGTCTGGAAACAGTGGATGAACTGGTTGAACGGTTGGCAACAAAAAGCCCCCGTGGTATCGCCTGTATGAAGGAAATGGTTTCCAACGCGATGTCCATGTCGTACCAGGATTGTCTGGCGAGGGAGTCAGAAATGTGTATTGAACACGCCGGTTCTTATGATGCTGCTGAAGGTATTACAGCCTTCGCCGAGCACCGCCTGCCCAACTTCAGAAGATCCTGAGTTACAAAATAGATTCATAATCCTTCGGTAAGGCAGGAAACATCGTCCATATCTTCAAGTTCCAGTATGCGTGTGATAAACCGGGCAAGTTTGTCAGGATTGACTGGATTTAGCGAAAATGCAGCGCATTTCTGTACCTTTTCTTTACAGTCATCAAAGTTCATCGGTTTAGATGGGCCGCCGGGTGGTAGGTCAGTTTCCAGAGTCAGTGGTGGGGCACTGCCATTGCCTTTGATTTCCAGAATAGTGCGACCGAGCACAAATCCTTCAGTTTCCAGTTCAGGGTTAGACACAAGCTCAATTCGGTTTGCAAGTGCACGGATATCCGGATCGCCAATAACATCAGCTTGAAGTTCGCGCAGAAAAAAGTCCCCCCGTGTCAGTGTGGCCGCTACAGCGAAAGGTAAAGAAAACTGTGCGGCGGTTGGGGAGTACGGATTGCTTGCTTCCTCTATTTGTCCACCGACAAAATCTTTGATATTCGGAGCGACGGTGATTTTTATCTGTGCCCCGGGCTTTATGCTTCCTGATTGTTGAAAGAAGCGTTGCGCCAACTCAATAGCCTCATGACAGCAGCGGCATGCGGCATAGGGCTTAATTGAAATTTGCTCACCAAAAAAATAGCTGCCAAGCCGGTCTGTGAGGGGCTCCACGTATGGATCGGGTTCGAAAGCGTTAAAATATCCAGCGCGACCGAACAAAAAGTCTTTGCTTCCAGTATTGCCTTTTTCAGCAAGAAGCGCCGCCACGGTTGCAGACTGGGCCACAATGCCTTGTTGCAGTGGTAGTGATGATGCCCCTTCGTGAGCGGACTGGCCTTCACCACAGGCATAGGAGTAAGCAATACCCAGGGCGTTGTGTGTTTTTTCAGTATCAAGCTTTAGTACGCGCGCCACCGCAGCCGCCGGCGCAAGAATTTTAAACAGGTTATAGCGACCGGAAACCATGGCATCTACGCGAATAGCCATTGCAAGGCGAATATTCAAATCCTGGGCAACGGCAACAGCGGTCAAAAACTCTCGCCCGGAGACATTGCCCCTGGCTTCTGAAATCGCCAAAAGAGCCGGTACAATAGACGCTGAAGGGTGTACTGGCCTGAAGTCCGTGCAGTCGTCAAGTTCCAGAACCCGGGCCATCATTCCGTTGCACCAGGCAGCTAATGGCGCGGGCAGTTTGATTGAAAAACCAAGAACCCGGGATTCTTCCTTTCCCCCCCATTCTGAGGCAAGATCAACGACCGGTTTAACACTGGCTACCGAAGAGCCGGCAAGCATACAGCCAACAATATCCAAAGTTGACCGCCGTGCGCTCTCAATGGCTTTAGTCGATAGATCCTCAAAACGACTCTCAGTGATATTTTTGGCAAGTGAAGCGGTTATTTTTTCCATTTGAAGGTCAACTTATTGCAAAAGTAATGAGAGGATAAGTGAATTGTAAGAAGGCTCAGAAGGCAACTTGCTCAAGACCTTTGAGCTCTAGCATTTCCCTGGCTTCCGTTGGACTTGCGATTTCCATACATAAATCCGACAAAATCCGTTTGATCAATATCACCTGCTCGGCATTGTTCAATGCCAGCCTGTTTTTACTCAAGTAGAGGTTATCCTCAAGCCCGACACGGACATTTCCTCCCATAAGCGCGGATAGCGTAGTCAGGCGCATCTGATGGCGCCCGGCTCCAAACACCGAAAGACAGTAATCCTCACCAAAAAGAGAGTCAGCAATACGCACCATGTGAGTGACATTTTCAATATCCGGGCCAATGCCACCCAGTACTCCACAAACAAACTGGATGAAAAAGGGTGGCTTAATCAAACCCTGATCAGCAAAATGAGCCAGTGTGTACAAATGCCCAACGTCATAGCATTCGAATTCGAAACGGGTTCCACAGGTCGACCCCAGTGTCTGTATGATGGTTTCGATCTGTTTGAATGTATTACTGTAAATGGAGTCTTCTGAGTTCCTCAGGTACGGTTCTTCCCAGTCAAACTTCCAGTCCTTTCGGGAATCTGCAGCCCGGAAGACACCAAAATTCATGGATCCCATATTGAGTGAAGCAAGTTCCGGTTGAGCCCACCTGGCGGCCGCAAGACGTTCATCCATGTGCATCCCCATCCCGCCGCCAGTTGTGATATTGATTATCGCGTCCGTGCGTTCCTTTATCCTGGGCAAGAACTGGCTGAATATTTCCGGGCTTGGGTCAGGTTGTCCCGTCTCCGGGTCGCGTGCATGAAGGTGAAGGATGGCCGCGCCCGCCTGGGTTGCAGCTACCGCTTGCTCGACGATTTCATCCGGCGTGCAGGGAAGATAAGGCGACATGCTCGGTGTATGGATGGAGCCGGTTACCGCACATGAGATAATAACTTTTCCAGTTTTTTTCATACGTCACTACACGAGCATTTCAGACACGGCTTCAGCTAGGAAGCATAGCGCTATAGATTTAATATAACCAATACATAATATGCATATTAAATATATCGAATAAGCATGAATCGACGCTAATGTATGAGAAATTTGTCCCTCGGTATCTTTTTTGCTTCATCAAGCAGCATGGCCTTGACTTTTTTGGCCGCAAGCGGTTGGTATCGTTCTTTAAATGTTGTTGTCATCCATGATATTTCGAGGCCGTCAATCGGTTCTGCCCGAAGGCGGTCGCTCCGGGGTACGTCATATAGCGCACAGCGTGGCAAAATGGTAAAACCGATGCCGCGGCGCGTTAGTTCCAGCATCAGGGGGAGGCTGTTTACTTCCAGCTTCACTTGCGCTTCCAGGTGATGAACTGCAAGGTAGTCCTGTATCAGAATGCGAATGCCATGAGGCAGGCCCGTTACAATAAGGGGCACGCTGGCGATGATGTCTGCCTGAATGGGGGCGCTTATCTTTGCCCATTTTGACGCCAGCCCCACCAAATACAGGGTTTCGGTTAAAAGCGGTTCGCAAACCAGTGGCCCCATCAGTTCAGTAGATAACAATACGCCGATATCCAGCTTTCCGGTTGCTACGGATTCCAGCAGTGTCTCACTCGTGCCAACGGTTACGCGTAAAAATATTTCAGGAAATTTCCGGGTTACCTTTTCAATCAATGGAGCGCTTAGCATGGAGCCCAGGGATGGTGGCAGTCCCAGCGTGACTTCACCTTTGGGCTCCTTTGACTGTGCGCTGACCTCTTCCTTAATGTGCTCGATCTGGCGCACCAGGATTTCTGCCCGTTTTTTAAGCAGTGCACCCGCATCGGTTAGCTGGACGCCTTTGCCATGACGGATGAGAAGGGGGATCCCCAGTTCATCTTCAAGTTGACGTATTTGCCGGCTCAACGCGGGCTGAGCAATTCGAATGCGTGCGGCGGCACGGGTGAAGCTTTTTGCTTCCACTATGTCCAGGAAGTACTTCAATTGCTTTATATCCATACTGCCTTATCCCTCCGTATTCTATAAATATACATAACAAAAAAGCATAAATAATATGCTCATATTATGTTTGAATTATACCTCGGATACGAGGACAATCGGAAACCAATGTTTTTGTCGTGTGGAAATCAGAGCATCTGATTTAAGAGGGAGTTATTCCAGGCGTGGCGTCTTATCTGATTGGAGTGGATATTGGGGGCACATTTACCGATTGTGTGATGGTCGGGGATGACGGACAGATTACGACGGCAAAGGCGCTATCAACACCTGAAGACTATTCACGAGGTGTCCTCGATTCCATGTCAGCCGCCGCAACCCAGCTTGGCTGCTCGCTGGAAGAAATCTGTCAGTCAACCCGACTGCTCACTCACGGTACAACCATTGGCACCAACGCAGTGTTGCAAAAGCGCGGTGCAAAAGTGGGCATTATCACGACAAAAGGACATAACGATGTTATCCACATCATGCGTGGATCGCGTGGTTTAACCGGGCGGGACATCAATAAAATTGTTCATTTTCCCGAGAGCAGCAAACCCGTTCCGCTGGTTCCGAAGAACCTGATCAAGGGTGTACTGGAACGGGTTGACTACCTGGGTGAGGTGGTCGAGCCCTTGAATCAAGGTGAGACAAAAAGAGCGATTCAAGAACTGCTGGATGACGGCGTTGATGCAATTGCCGTATGTTTCCTCTGGTCATTCAAACGTCCAGAGCATGAACTTGCCGTAAAGGCCATGTTGTCGGAGATCGCCCCACATGTCTTTGTCACCTGTTCTGCAGAGCTTGTGCCCCGTTGGGGTGAATATGAGCGCCTCACCGCACCGGTGCTAAATGCGTACATCGGGCCATTGACGTCGGGATATTTGCTTAACCTTGATCAAAAATTCGAGAAGCTTGGCTACGCGTACCCGATGCAAGTGGTGCAATGCGGTGGTGGAACTATTCCTGTTGAGCGTGCTGTTCAGGCGCCTCTTCTTACGTTGCACTCGGGGCCGGTAGCAGGCGTTACCGGCTCGAAGTACCTTGGGCAAATCACTGGGTACCCGAATATTATCACCACCGATATGGGGGGTACCTCTTTTGATGTCGGCTTGATCGTTGACGGCGAACCTGCAGTATCTTCCCTCGGGCTGGTCAATCAATACGAGTATTTTCTGCCCAATGTGGATATTCAGACGATCGGCTCCGGCGGCGGGAGTCTGGTTGATGTCGATGAGAAAAAGGGCCTGATTCGTGTCGGCCCCCAAAGTGCCGGAGCCAGACCTGGCCCGATATGCTATGGCCAGGGCGGCACCCAGGTGACCGTGACTGATGCCGCTCTTGTACTCGGCTATATTTGCCCGGAGAAATTCGCCAGCGGATCGATGAAGCTGGAAAAAGAAAAGGCTGAGCGAGGGATTGCCGATATCGCAGCCACTCTTGATATGACACCCATGGCCTGTGCTACAGGCATAGTCAGAATTGCCGAGTTCCAGATGGCCGACCTTATCCGCAAGGTCACTGTACAACGCGGTATTGATCCAAGGGAATTTGTCGTATTTGCTTTCGGTGGCGCGGGCCCGATGCATGCTGCAGTTTATGCATTGGAAGCAGGAGCGACCAAAGCCGTCATTCCGCAAAGAAAGGTGGCGTCCACCTGGTGCGCATTCGGTGCGGGTGCAGCAGATATCCTGCATGTATATGAAATTATCGACATAATTTCAGAACCCTTTGATGCCGCACTGTTCAGTAAGCATCTTGCTGCGCTGGAAGCACAGGCCTGCGCACGATTTCATCGCGAAAAAAATGTTGCAGGAGAAATTAGTTACCGGTTTTCGATTTCTGTGCGCCATAAGGGCCAGATTAATGAGGTGGAAGTTTTACTGCCAGGCCCTCATTTGACGGACACCGACCTGGAGCAGCTAAAGCGTGAGTTCTATGTTCGTTACGAGCAACTTTATGGAGTAGGTTCCTACTATCAAAAGGCAACGCTCGAGGCGGTAACTTTCAGCCTGCGTGCGGTAGTGGAAACGCCAAAACCACACTTGATTCACGACCCGGACGTATCGAGCGATATTCCCACTGGCGCATTACTGGGAAGCCGTTCGGTTTACTGGGATGACCTGGGAAGTTGTGTGGATACACCAATCTATGATGCCGAATTGTTGGTTTCCGGAAATACGATCGACGGCCCTGCAATTCTTGAGATGGTTGATACAACCATAGTCATTCCCCCGCAGCGCCGGGCTTTCATAGACCCGTATCGCAATGTGGAAATTACTCGAATAGTGCAAGGGAAACGATCTGAATGAGCGAGTTCGAGACAATGAAGAAAGTCAGCCAGCTTAGCGATGTTTGTTTCGATGGGGTTAAGGAACCCTATATTCCTGGCCCAACGCTGAATATTTCACCTAAATTGCGCCTGCACAACACCTGGTCGGACGATATAGACCCAATCAGCTATGAAGTGATCAGGCATAATTTCTGGAATATCAATGAAGAACACGGGGCAACAATTCAGCGGATTTCCGGATCACCCGTTGCCATATATGCCTTCGATCTGAACCCATCTATCCTGACGGAAGATGCCGAGTTTGTTTTTTTTGGCCCCTACATGCAATACATGTCGGGGGTTACGGATGTACAGGTGAAATGGATACTGGAAAACCGCTCGGACAATCCGGGGATTGCTGACGGTGACATGTTTCTGGCCAATGATCCCTGGGTGGGAGCGGCGCATCAGATGGATGTCATGCTGATTTGCCCTGTTTTCTGGCAAGGGGAACTTTTCTGCTGGGTGACCAATTGTCTCCACCAGCATGATATTGGGGGTATTACACCGGCAAGCTTTTGTCCGGCGGCTGAATCTGCTTTTGAAGAAGGAATCCTGATACCACCGATTAAAATCATTGAGAACAATGAGATCAGGCGAGATATTGAGGAACTCTATCTGCGATCATCTCGAAGCCCCGAGATAGTGGCCCTGGATTTTCGTGCCCAGATGGCCGGAAACATGGCGGCGAAGGATCGAATACTGAGTTTGATCAATCGCTATGGTCCGGAAATTATCAAGGGCGTGATGAAGAAAATCATCTTCAACGCAGAGGTCGCTTTCCAGGAGAAACTCAGAAGCATTCCCGATGGAGAATGGCGCGAAAGAACTTATGTTGAGTGCTGCCGACCTGGCGACCGGAAGGTCTACCCGGCACACATTCTGGTGCGCAAGGAAGGTGATCACCTGACCTTTGAAAATCACGGAACGGCACCTCAGGACGGCGCAATGAACGCGACCTATTCTGGTTGGCGTGGGTCCATCATGGTGGCAGTCAACCAGATATTATGCTGGGAACAATCATTCGCGATGGGGGGTGCGCTGCGGCACATCACTTTTGATCCCACGCCCGGTACGTTTACCTGTGCGCGTTATCCTGCATCGGTTTCCACGGCGCCGGTACAGGCTATGGAGATTGCACTCTACCCAAGCTATAACGTTCTGGCCAAGATGGTCTATTCAGACAGTAAAATGCGTGGCGATATCATGTGTACCGGTGGTTCCAGCCAGTTTCCAACCGTCTTCTTTAATGGTATCGATCAAAGGGGCGAGCAATATGCTATGGGCTTGATTGACCCCCTGGCCGGTGCGATCGGCGCATTCGCAAAAGCGGATGGAATATCCACTGGCGGGCAAGCCAGGACCCCTATATGCAAAATACCTAATATTGAGCATACTGAGCAACTCTACCCCTTGCTTATTCTCTACCGAAGGGAAATTACGGATTCCGGTGGGGCTGGAAAATTCCGTGGCGGCCTTTCCGCAGAAGTCGCCTTTATGCCGCACCACACCGATGAAATTCTCCACAATACGGTGTCATCAGGCAATGCGGTACCGACTTCAATCGGCATGATGGGTGGTTATCCCGGGGTGAGCAATATTATTACCTTTTCAGAGAATACGCACAGACACTCCGGGGTGGCTGACTGGTTCAGGGCCGGTGATTTGCAGGAGTCTGGATACAACACCGTTGCAGTTCCTCTGCGACAGGAAAATTTCTCCCAAAAAATGGGCGATGTATTTTCGGTCACCTGGTCGGGTGGGGGAGGGTTCGGTGAACCGCTTGAACGTGATCCGGAACGGGTCGCCGGGGATGTAAGATCTTTTGCGGTATCCAGTGAAGCGGCGCGAACGATTTATGGGGTGGTTCTCGATACCGAAACCGGTGACGTTGACAAAAAATCAACCGTCGCCTTACGGAAAGAAATTCGTAGCCGGCGCCTTCACTCCCATGGCGTGGAAACGAAAAAGCTTGATGGAGATTTGATTCTGGAAGTGACGCAGAGCATCAATGTGCGTCATGGCGAAACGGGTAACCGCTTCTGTTGTTCCAGGTGCTCAACAGATCTTGGGGCCGTCAGCGAAAACTATAAAGAAGCCTGCATTCGTGAAGATCTACTTTTGTCTGCCGCCAATCCACTGATTGGCGACCCGGCCAGATTTGTTGATGCCGATCCGGTCTTTCGGCAATTTATTTGCCCCGGCTGTGGCTTTCTTGTGGAAACAGAAATTTGCTTGCGCGATGACCCGATCCTGGGTGATATCAGGATCAAGTTTTGATTGGAGTCAATACGATATGGAGAGGTCATCAAAAAGCTGGCTCAAACTGTAAGGAGTAATTGTCATGAGTATGAGTTCGAAGTTCTTTCTGCCAATGGCTATTGGCATTAGCTTGATCGGCTTGTTTTTACTACCTGGTCAGACTCTGAAGGCCGCAGAAAATACCGACACCAGTGAAGGATTGGTTTTGGAAGAGGTGAAAGTTACCGCTCGAAGACGCCAGGAATCCCTGCAGAAAGTACCCATATCGGTCAGTGTATTTTCTGAGAAGGATATTGAGGGTCTCTCCGCTGCCAGTCTTCGAGAGGTGGCGCAATTTGTGCCAAATGTCGTGTTTAATAATACGGGACCTGCCGGGTCATCGGCACCGGCGATTTTTATTCGGGGTATCGGTCAGGCTGCATCCAATGAGATATTTTTTGATCCCGGTGTTGGAATCTATCTGGATGGTGTTTTCGTGGGTCGTCCTTTGGGTCTCGATCTTGACATGGTTGATATTGAGCGTCTCGAAGTCTTGCGTGGTCCCCAGGGTACATTGTTTGGTAAAAACACCGTGGGAGGGGCAATCAATATTATCACCGCCAAACCAAATAATGAATTCGGAGGAAAGGCAGAGGTCATCACGGGGAGTTTTGATCGAATTGATGCCACGCTAAGGATGAATATCCCTCTGGTTCCTGACAAATTTGCGGCAAATTTCTCGGGGGCTGTACGCAAGAGAGATGGCTTCGGCGATCGACTGGATGTCTTTAGCGGAAAAAAAATTGATGAAATGGGTGATATCGACAAGGTAAGTGGCCGCCTCCAGTTTCTCTGGACAGCCAGTGAAAATGTCGACGCGCTGTTAGCCTTATCGGCAACGAAAGTCCGGGAAAAAGGATGGACCCGAACGGTATTGGATTACAACACTGACCTTGGACTAATGCGCTTGCTAAACAGTTTTCTTGATCCGCCCCTGGGAGCCCCTTTTCTGGACGGCTTGAATTTCTACCAGAGTTATGCCACCGGACCGAACAGCAACGAGTCTGATGCCTGGGATGCAGCTTTGACTGTTACCTGGGATTTGGGTGAGGTGACGGCAAAGTCAATTAGCAGTTACAAAAATCTCGAACTGGACGCAGGCGTTGATCCGGATGGAAGTATCTACGACATCATCAATCAGCAAAATCACTGGGAACAAGATCAATTTTCCCAGGAATTTTTAGTCAACGGTCTGTCATTTGACGATCGCCTGGAATGGGTAATGGGTCTGTATTACTACTCAGAAGATATGGACTACTATGTTGAGACTCTGGTTTTGGATCCACTTTGGTATCTGTTTGGTGCGGACATTGGGGGCAGCAGAATAGTCAGCCAGAAAATTAAAAGCTATGCAGGTTTCGGTCAGGCGACTTACGCTTTGAGTCCAAAGATGAGTTTGACTGCAGGGTTGCGATACACATACGAAGAAAAGAGCATGGCACGGCAGGGGTTCAGGATCCATACGGGTGTTGAGAATATTTTATATGGCGAGATGGCTGATAATTATGATTCCTTTTCTCCGCGTGTGGGATTTGAGTATCAATGGAATCCGGACCTTATGACCTATGTATCAGCGGCTCAGGGCTTCAAGAGTGGTGGTATTAACGGACGGTCTATGGCGAGTAATGATTTTCTCCCCTTTGGTGCGGAGACGGTCTGGACTTACGAAGCAGGCATTAAATCGGATTGGCTCGAGCGCAGGTTAAATATCAATGCAGCTATTTTTTATAGCGATTATAGCGATATTCAATTTCAGTCTCTGACGTCTGACCCCGTAACAGCACAGCCTATTTCCATAATTGACAATGCGGGTCAAGCAGAAATAAAGGGGTTTGAAGTTGAGATGAAGACTATTGTGGCGGAGGGGCTGAATTTTTCTGCCAGCGTTGGTTACACGGATGCCAAATACACGGATATTAAACCTGGCGTGCCGATCAGCACAAATAATCGCTTCCCCGAAATTCCCAAGTGGTCCCTGGCCCTGTCTACAGACTATACCGTTGAACTCGGGGACTATGGATATTTGAATGGAAGGATAGACTGGACCTATAGAAGCAAGGTTTTCCATGACCCCCAGAACAGCGCGTCAATTGCACAAGATGCATTTGGCCTGCTCAATGCTCGATTAAGCTTTGAAACCAGGGGTAGCGCCTGGGTGTTTTCCACCTTTGTCACGAATCTTGCCGACAAGCAATATATCATTGGCGGAACGGATTTTCTGACCGGCCTGGGCTTTGCTGAGGCCCAAATCGGGAGACCACGGGAATGGGGCTTAAGTGTTCGGTACAATTTCTGAGCGGAGTTGTACGCGTTAACTGTTGTTGCAGACTTTAATTTACAGGGCCGTGGAAACAGGATTCAGTTCCACGGCCCTAACCGCAATATTGCATGAGCACCTCTGACTTGAGCAGATTGGCCCGCTGATTCCGGGTTTGGACTGTTAAGGTTGTGAGCACGGTGGTCATTTGGCCGTTGGTTGGCAATGTTCCTGTTTTCCGGGCGCTTATTACCCATGAATGGTGCTTTTCAGCACCCTCCAGACATAACAGTCCATCACGTTTGGTTCAACGCGACCATTTTTCGGATCGGGTGGGACTATTCCGGCGCCAGCCGGGCAGCCACCTGGAAGAACAGGCGCTGGAAGGGGTAAGCACTCGACAACAGGAAGCGGATACGTCGGGAATTGCGCAAGATCACCGCACCGACCTTCAGTAGTTTTAGCCGCAGGGTACCGACATAGGCATTGGCAAGTTCAGTGCCTTTCAAGGCCAGACGGCGGATCGCTTCCAGCAGCATGTAGGCCAATGACGAGAGCAGCAGACGGAACTGGTTGGGCCACCAGCGGTGGCAAGAAGTGCGATCGGCGAACAGGTCAAGTTGTTGCTCCTTGATGCGGTTTTCCATCTCACCGCGTGCGCAATACAACTTATCGTAAAGTATTTTCCCATCACCCTTGAGGTTGGTTACCACGTAACGTGGATTACTCCCTTTATCCGTATGCTCGATCTTGGCAATGACTCGCCGCTTGCGGTTCCAACTGCCGGCGGCGTAGCGGACATCAGTAAACCAGCGCACCTTGGTGCCCAACGCGGCATAACACTCTTTTGCATCACGTTGCAGTTGCTCCGTGAAGGCATTCAGACGTTTGTTCTTGGCAATGCCGACGATGTAACCCACCTGGTTGCGTTCACACCATGACAGTATCTTCCAGCGGCAAAAGCCCGAGTCGCCGCGAAAGATGATCTTCACCTGTGGCCAGGCCTGGCGTAATCGTTTGACCAACAGTGCCAGGATGGCCCAGGCATGTTTGGCACCATCGATCTTGCTCTCCCGCAAGTAACCGACCAAAAGCTGGTTACGGCAAAAGACATACAACGGCAAAAAGCAGTAGTGATCGTAGTAACCGTGAAAGAAACGGCCTTCCTGTTTACCGTGTACCGCATCATCGGTGGCATCAAAGTCCAGAATCAGTTTTTTTGGTACCTTTTTAAACGAAGCAATGAACTGCTCAATGATGATTTTGTGCATGTCCACAGCAGATTGACGATCCGCCCGGTTTTCCCAGCGGCACAGGGTCGAACTACTGGCCAGTTCTTCACTACGACCCAGTGCGGTCTGGATCGCCAGATCCAGACGAAGGGTCTCGTGGTCGTTGAGGTCCTCATAGCCCAATGCCAGGGCATAGACCCGCTGGCGTAGTAGGCTCAGGTTGTTATGGTCACAACTCGCCTGGCGGCGCGGATCATCCAGGACCCGCGCGATGGCTTCGCTCAAACCCAGTCGGCGGTCGACTTGCTGCAACAGCAACACACCGCCATCGGAGGTGATATCACCTCCTTGGAAATTAACTTCAACACGGCGTCGTTGACAGACTGGAAATTGAAATGATTCTTGGGTACAGTTTGTCACAGGCAAAACCTCTTCTTTATTCAATCTAGGCAATTGAATTATAAAGAATTACATGAGGTTTTGCCTTTTTATTGATGCAATATTGAGGCTAACAGTCTGTCGGACTTGAGCCATTGAATTGATTTGTTTGTATGGTCATTGTGCAATTCACTACATTTCTGGTAGATGTTAGTAATATTCCGTGAGCAGCATTTTCGGTGCCTTTAATCCGGCCTCTGAGTCCTCTGCAGCAC
>JAJRRA010000063.1 GCA_024279945.1 Gammaproteobacteria bacterium | reverse complement strand
ATTTGTTGGTGACTGCGACAACGAATCATAGGTGCACGCTTTTTAAGGAGTTTGGCTTGTTTTTCGTGCACTATTGTACCATAAATAAGTCATTTAATCCTTTTATATCAGTGTATTATGACTTTCTGAGCAGGCTCTAGTTAGAGTCTACTCAGAATATCAGAACGCAGCCGTTGATTCATAATACGCTCAATCGCGCATAGACTGATGCAAAGTACCCTTCGGTTCGGCACCCCTTCATCACCAGGAAGATGCTGTTAATCCAGGCTGCGGAAGTATCGGTACGTCTGGCCCGAATGTAGTTGAGGTTATAGCCGTTCTTTGCCCTGGCCGAACTTGCCCTCAATCGGAATGCGCTGCCGATATTCTTCTTGTCACTGGGCCTTCAATCGTTTGAGTTCTTCCCGGTTTTCATCCGTGACTTTTTTTGCCTGCCCAGTGGCTTGCCCGCAAAACGGATACGGTGATTCTTGAGATAACGCCGGTTATCTCGCGTGCCGTAGATGGGGTCGCCCAGTACCGCTTCGGAATAAACAACAAATCATAGGTGCGCGCTTTTTAAGGAGTTTGGCTTGTTTTTCGTACACCATAATACCTAAAAAGGCCATTTAATCCGTTCATATCAATATATTATAACTTTTTGAGCAAGCTCTAAATACGTCCGACTAAAGTCGCCGGAAGCGCTGTCGGTGGGACATTTTCAACTTCTACCCAGATTACCGGTGAACTACATAATGACTATACAAACAAATCGATTCAATGGCTCAAAGTCTGACAGACTGCTAAAATCTCCAGCCGTAGCTGACTTCCGCTTCCCACTGGTACATTTTAAGCGTGACGCTCTGGGTAGGATCGAAGTTTTGAGAACCGGTCACTTTGTTGTTCGGCGCATACATCAACGCAACATTCAGCTCACGGTTCTTAGTCCTGCTCACGGTGAAGCCGGTCGTGAGGGTGCTTTCAACCGTGGCAGGCGCCAGGATATTGAACGTTATCTCACTGCCAGGAATGGGTTGCTTTCCGTAACTGTATCCGAAGCGCCAGGTCCAGTCTTCACCTGCCTTCCAGGCGAGACCGACCTTGTACGTGGTCATATCATCCCAGCCAAATCCACCACCATTGTCACCACCCAGGCAACTGGAAAGATCCGTTCCACCTTGTCCTGCGGTGGGGCAGGCGAAGAGATTCATGATCGAATTGCCGACGGAGTCCACACCACTGAACCAAGTATTCTCAATATCAAAACTCAAGGCCAGATCTTTGTTGGGGTGGAAGGTCACACCAATTTTCAGATTTGCCGGTATATCAAAATCTCCCTGCTTTGCAAACAGGTCGGAATAACTGTCGAATTCGGTCATGTAAATCTTGGTCTGATAGGAAATACCAAAACTAAGCACATCACTGATTGGTGCGTGCAGACCGATTTTCAAGCCGGCGCCGTAGGACCAGTCAGTACCGTTATTGGAAAGATTGGTGGGAAATACCGTGCCGCCACTGGCAGCAAAAGTCTCGGTGAAACCGGCAAAAGAGCCGACACCATTGGCCTTGAACATCTGCGCTACAAAAACTCCTGCGATACCCAGCGAAACCTTGTCGTTGATTTTCTTGGCCCAGGTAACATCAAGAAAGGCCTGGCTGAGGTTCACACCGGCTTTTCCCGCCCCGAAGGTGCCATCGAAGGTCATCGGGCCAGCGGGGCCGGGTCCATCCGGGTCAAAAGTCGCCGTACCACCCTTCCAGTCGGTGTTCATACCACCCCGACCATAGAAAGCCAGCGCCCAGGCGCTGCCATTACTCAGTTGCCAGCTTTTCGCAATATGAGGAATAACGAAGTAATTGGAAGAACTTTTGATGTTATTGGGGCCGATTGTGAAGGCACCAAACTGACCGTTAAGCTGGCTCTCGCTGGTGCTGTATTTCCGAGTGGGGCTGAACAGGGCTGCACCGATGATCAACTGATTACCGACAAAAGGGGCCACCGCCGGGTTGTTGGTAACGTCGATGGCATCTTCAGGAAGTGCGATGCCGGCACCTGCCATGGCCTTGTTCTTAGTACCTGTGCCATGGGTAAAGTAGCCGTTGGTAGCGCACGCATTGCCTGCGGCAAAAACGCCAACAAAGAAACTGGCTGCAATAATCCAGCCTGAATATTTTTTCATGTGAGCCTCCTCCATCCGTTACTGAAAGTTTTTTAATTTATACTATTCTAATATGTAAATTATTAATAATGCTAGTAAAACTTTTTCTTGCATGGATAAAATTCAGGATACGTCACCGAAACGGAGCCAAAAAACCAACTTCCCTGAGGTTCAGCCGGTCATGCGAGTAAGAGCTTCACTGCAATAAAGTTCATGCATCAATTCAACCATCCGTGCGGCCTCATTGCTGGCGATTGAGTAGTAAATGGTCTGCGCCTCTCGCCGGGTTGTCACCAGACTCTCCTTTCTCATGCGTGCCAGGTGTTGGGAAAGCGGGGACTGGGGAATTTCCAGTAAGCCGGCAAGCTCTCCCACGGACCTTTCACCTGAAATCAAGTGACACAGGATCATCAGGCGATCCTTGTGCCCAAGGGTTCTCATCAGTTCAACCGCCCGCGCGGCTGCGGAGGCCATCCGTTCGGGATCAATTTGGATTTCGTCGCTCATTGTCAAGTTTAAACTCTCTGGGGTTTTGTTCCGCCTCATAACACTGAAGGTCTTCAGCAAGAATAATGTTACCGGAGAATTGTAACCTGATTAATGCCAGGCTGTTAGGCAAATCCTCCAGACTACGCGACATTAAATGGCTCAGCACCAGTGTTTGGGTGCCACTTTCTCTGGCTATCCGACCAATGACGCTGGGCGGGGCGTGCAATTTCCTGGCAACACCCGATGCGCTTTCGGGAATCGCCAGGTGAGCAATCAGTATTGATGCACCTTGCGCGAATTCTGAAAAACGGGCAGAGCTTCCATTCTGGTCGGAGCCAAATACAATCGATTGTCCATTTGCCTCTACCCGATAGGCCAGGGTCGGTACGATGCCGTGTGGCACACCCAGGGCCGTCACCCTCAACCCATCCTGATCCACCACGGTGGCTGATTTTTCATTTCGGTGATCCACAGCCAGCAGGTCCAGCGCCACTAAACCATCGCTACCGTCCAGGTACCCGGAAAGATAAGCAAAGGCTCCACGCCCGCCCACCAGTCGATCAACAAAGGCCTTGAGGGCAGGAAACGGACCGCCTTCCTCCGGGCCGCTGATACTTAGACGCCGGGCCCGGCTCGAAAAATAGCCTGCTTTCAGCAATGCGGGCAGGTCTGCCGAATGATCGGCATGAAAATGGCTGATTGCTATCAGGTCCAGATCTTCGAAGCGGGCTCTCGCTTGGCCAAATCGCAAGAAGCTTCCCCCCCCGGCATCAACCATCACCCTGGCCTGCCCATCCTGCCACACAAGGTAGGCGCTGGAAGCACGATCATCGTCAGCCACCGGACCGCCGGAACCGAGAACCTGTAAAGTCAAACCGGGTCCGCGAGGACACTCCTGCGCCTGGCCGGTCTGTACCAGTAAGAGGCCGAAAACCACCACCACGAGCCACCCGTGGCCACGCCGATACCTGCTTAACCGGGGTAAACAGCCCTTTACATTAATGCTTGATAAATCGGTAAAAACCAAATAGCTGTTCCTTTTGAGCGGGGGTTTGGTGCAGCACCTGCTCCTGCTCCAACAAGGTGAAACCCTCACCCAACTCGCCCTGCAACCTATCCGCATCGTAGCGGACAACGTCCAGGCCGCTGCACTTTACCGGCCCGTCCAGTGCAAAAGCCGAAAGGACAAACTGTCCTCCCGGGTGAAGCGACTTTGTAAGTGTTTCAATATATTTCGTCCGATCACTTTTAAGGGTGAGAAAATGAAACAGAGCGCGATCATGCCACAAGCCATATTTTCGTTCCGCCTCGAAACAAGTAATATCCTGTTCCATCCATTTAACCCCCGAAGCACGCTCACCAAGACGACGGCGCGCCTTGTCCAGCGCGACACCGGAGAGATCCAGCACGGTAATGTCCCGATAACCTTCTTCCAGCAGATAATCTACCAGCAAAGAGGCGCCACCGCCTGCATCGATCAGCGGAGTGTCGGTTGTCACAGCTGAATTTTTTATCATTCTGAGCGAGACGGCGGGTAATTGCTCATACCAACTGAGCTCACAAACCTGGCGAGCGGCATGAGCATTATCCCAGTGCTTTTTCTTGTTCATCCAGGCTGTAGTTTGACCCACATTAAGTGATTTGGAGAATTATATTCAAAATTTATCATATACTTCGGGCAGTATACTAGCATTCCTTCCGGGTCATGCTGCCACACACAGCATGACCCGCAGGGAATGCCATTCATCCGGATTGTCCGGGTGATTCCAAAAACGAGGAATGATTATGAATATAAAACCTCCCCTTATTCTGCTGGTTTCTTTGCTCATGGCCGGCCCCGTTGCCGCCGACACAAGCTATCAGCCCTTCGTTCTTGCCTCGGTGAACGATGCCGGCCTGGATGAACAGACCGAAGCCACAATATCTGCTCTGGAACAAGCCGGTTTCTCCGTCGCCGGCCAGTACTCCCCGCTGGAAAACACCAACGTGATCGTGGTCACCAGTCCGAACCTGACCGCCGTTGCAGCACTTTCTGAAAAAGGTGGCTACGGCGCCGGCCAAAGAGTCTCCGTTTCACTCAGAGACGGCAGGACCGAGGTGGCCTTTATCAACCCCTTGTATATACAGCATGCCTACCGGATGGAGGGTGACCTGCAAAGCGTTTACGACCCGTTAAGTCGGGCACTCGGCAACATTGAAACTTACGGGGCAGAGAAAGAGATGACGGCTAAAAAGTTGGCCAAATATCACTACATGATGACAATGCAACGGTTCGATGATCCTTCAGAACTGGGCTCCTTTGACAGCTACGAGGCGGCGCTGGCTGCTGTTGAGAACGGCCTGGCCGCTGAAGGTGACGCCCTGACGCAGGTCTATCGCATCGATATTCCAGGAAAAGACCAGACCGTATTTGGGGTCGGCATGAAAGCAAGCAATGAAGACGAGGAAGACATCGATGCTGCTTTCCAAATGTCGATTGTTGATTTTGAGGGATACAGCAAGGCCGCCTATTTCCCGTACGAAGTACTGGTGAACGGCAAGGACGTTGAAGCGCTTCATATGCGTTTCCGCATGGCGGTCCACTTCCCGGATTTAAGCATGATGGGCAAACATGGCTTCACCAAACTGATGTCCTCGCCCGGCGCTACAGAAGACGTGCTCGAGGAAATGGTCACCGGCCAATAGTCAGGTGAGAGCCCGCTTGCGGGCGATGATCAAAAGGTCCCGAAGCGCCGAAAAGAGCTGAAATAATCACCCGCAAGCAGGCTCTTACCATGGGGAACCGGGAACGACTGGTGGTTCTATGAAAATCACTCTTCATATATTAGAATGCATTATATTAGCAATTTGTGAATAATGGAGATTTTGATGAGACCTGGTTTTCAAATAAAACTGTTTTCCCTGTGCCTGTTCCTGCTGTTTTCCACCGCGTTGCTGGCGGCCAACCCGATCTGGATCGATGTCAGAACCGCAGATGAGTACAACAGCGGGCATGTTTCGGTAGCTGTGAACATTCCTCACACGGAAATCGCCAACGGCATCTCTGCGCTAACGCAGGACAAGGATGCCCTGATTTATGTTTATTGCCGGTCCGGCCACCGAGCCGGGATCGCCAAAGAAATCCTTGATGGCATGGGGTACTCCCGGGTTGTCAATGTGGGCGGTATTGACGATGCCATGAAGAGATTCACTGCAGAGTCTGCCCGGGAAACAGCTCAGTAATACGAATAAGGCCTGGGTAAATGGCATCGCATTCAAATAACATGGCTGAGCGCCTGGTACGGCGCTCACTGCAAGGCGGCATACCGCTGTTTATTTTTATTGTTGCCATCCTTGCCGGACTGATTGCCCTCAAGTACACGCCACGCGAAGAAGAACCTCAAATCGTAGTGCCAATGCTGGATGTGCTGGTTTCTGCACCCGGTTTGAGCGCCGAACAAGTTGCGCGGCAGGTGACCATACCGGTGGAAAAACTGCTGACCCAGATACCAGGTGTCGAGCACGTTTATTCCAGCAGCAGAACCGGACGGTCTGCCGTTACCCTGCGTTTTTTCGTTGGTCAGGATCGTGAAAAATCTATCCTCAATACCTATAACAAGCTCTATTCCAACCAGGACAAAATTCCCGGCGTAATAGAAGACTGGATTGTTCGCCCGGTGGAGGTGGACGACGTGCCCATCATGCTGCTGGCGCTGTGGAGCGACACACCGGAACGCTACGATGACTATGATTTGCGGCGCGTAGCGACTGAAATATCTACCCATTTGCAGGGTATACGCCAAACCTCCGAAGTGAATGTCACGGGGGGGCGCCCGCGAACCATCCAGTTGTTTCTCGATCCGGAAAGCCTGGCCGCGCGCAAGACCACCGCACTGGAGGTTGCCGAGGCGCTGCAGATGTCCAACCGCCTGAAAAGCGCCGGGTACTGGACCTACGGAAATAAATCCATTGTACTTGAGAGTGGCGATTTCGTACGAGACACCCAGGAATTGAGCAGCTTGCTGGTTAATGTGATTGACGGCATGCCGGTCTATCTCAAAGATGTCGCCACGGTGACGGACGGCCCGGCCGAGCCCAATAACTATAGCTGGATCGAGTTCGCCCCCGGTTCCACCCGATTCAAGCCCGGCCACGAAGGTTTTCCCATGGTGGCGATCAGCGTGGCCAAACAGCGTGGCAGCAACGCCGTAAGTGTCGCCCGGGAGGTCCACGAACAGCTGGATGCCTTGCGGGAATACCTGCTACCACCGGAAATTCACATCGAGGTGCTCCGTGATTACGGAGAAACAGCGAATGAAAAGGTCAACAACCTGAGTTCTTCGCTGGGTTTTGCCATCATCACCGTGGTCATGTTCATCACGGTTTTCCTGGGCTTTCGCCCGGCACTGGTGGTTGGCCTTGCGGTACCCATCTGCTACGGTATCACGCTGGCTCTGGACCTGGCCTTCGGTTACACCATTAACCGCGTAACACTTTTTGCCCTGATCCTCTCCCTGGGCTTGCTGGTTGATGACCCGATTACCGGTGTCGATAACATTGAGCGCTTTATGAAGAAAATGGGGCGGGGCAAAGGGCAAAGCTTTTTTGACAGCATTGTTGATGCCATCTCGGAAATCCGGGTACCGCTGCTGCTCTCTACCGTCACCATCGTGCTTGCGTTCATTCCGCTGGCCTTTATTACCGGCATGATGGGCCCCTATATGGCGCCTATGGCATTCAATGTTCCCATCAGCGTTATGGCCAGCACGCTGGTGGCTTTCCTGGTCACGCCGTGGCTGGCCAGTCGCATTCTGAAGCCCGCTGATGCGCGGTCTGATGAGAATCATGGGGGTCTGCTGCACCACTACAGCCGGTTTCTTTCCCCCATCCTGAATCATCGGCGGCGCGCCTACATGGTGCTTTGGGTTGTACTGGGGCTGTTTGTGCTCACCGCCAGCATGCCGGTGTTTCGTCTGGTGCCGCTCAAACTGCTGCCCTATGACAACAAGAACGAGATACAGATTGTCATTGATATGCCTGAGGGCGCGAGCCTGGAAGCCAGCGCAGCACTGGCAAAAGAGGTCAGTAACCTGGCCAGTCAACTCCCCGAAATCCAGGTTGTTGCCGCTTTTGTCGGTATGGCCTCGCCCATTGATTTCAACGGCATGGTTCGCCAGTATTACCAGCGCAACGGGCCCAACGTAGCGGATCTGCGAATCACCCTGATCGACAAAGCAGACCGCGAGCATCAGTCCCATGCGATTGTTCTGCGCCTGCGGGAATTACTCGCGCCCCTGAATACCGGCCTGGCCAGAATCAAGGTAGTTGAGGTTCCGCCAGGGCCGCCGGTATTGAGCACGCTGGTTGCAGAAATACATGCTGACACGCTAGTGCCGTACCAGACACAACGGGAAGCCGCCGGCAAAGTCATGGCCAGGCTGAGTCGCGAGGCTCACGTGGTGGAGATTGACTCAACCGTAGAAAACCCGCAGCAACGCCTTCGCTTTATTACCGATAAACAAAAGGCCGCGCTGTCCGGGATTTCAACCGAAGATATTGATGAAACGCTGAGTATTGCCAACCAGGGCGGCTTTGCCGGATACCTGCAGCTTCCCCAGGAAACAACGCCACTACCCATTGAATTGAGACTGGCTATCAATAACCGCACATCGCTCAGCGACTTCCAGCGCATCAAGGTCAAGGGGCGTCCGAATATTGTGCAGAAGAGCAGCGCGCAGGGCCTGGAGGCGGCCCCCCGGCCTCTGGTTTCTATTGGTGAGTTAGGCGTTTTTGAACGCCAATGGGCGGATCAATCCATTTATCACAAGGATCTTGAACCGGTGGTTTACGTCACTGCCGAGTTATCCGGCCGGACGCCGGCCGAGGTCATTGCCGACGTGAGCGCCGACCTGGGCTACCAGGGCGAGCCTGGGCCCGACTGGGAAGATCGCCAGTTCTTTACTCCAGGCGGCGGTGATGGGTGGTCCTTGCCCGAGGGTGTGGATGTGGTGTGGACCGGCGAAGGAGAGTGGCGCATTACGGTTCGGACTTTCCGCGACATGGGTTTGGCCTTCGCTTTTGCACTCATCGCCATTTTCTTTGTGCTTCGCCTGCAAACAAGCTCCACCGCACTTTCCCTGATCATCATGTCCTCCATACCACTGACCATTATCGGGATCATGCCGGGCTTCTGGTTGATGAATCAATTCGGCGAACGGGTCGTTGCGGGTGCCCCGGACCCCGTCATGTTTACCGCCACAGCCATGATCGGCATGATTGCGCTGGCCGGTATCGTGGTCCGTAATTCTCTGATCCTGGTCGAATTCATCACCCAGGCGCGAGCCAGGGGTTTAGCGGTGAAAGAGGCCTTGTTGCAGGCCGGCGCGGTGCGCATGCGCCCGGTACTGCTCACCGCAGGCACAACCTTGCTCGGCAATCTGATCATCACGCTTGACCCGGTTTTCAGCGGTTTGGCGCTGGCGATTATTTTTGGCATCGTAGCCTCAACCCTGTTTACTCTGCTGGTCGTGCCGGTGGTGTACCTGCTCGTGTTTGACCAACCATCCACTGAAAGTGTATGAACGATATGACTTCAATTCACAGAAAATGGTTTCTTTCCCTTATCTCAATCGCCACGTTGCTATTGATCATTGCATGGATGGCCGGTTCGTTTCGGGACAAAACTGCACCCGGTCTGCAAGCCCTTGAAAGCACGGGCAGCGGCAAACCCTGGATGGTGCGAAAAGTCGAAATTCCGGTAACTGAGCCAGTTCCGGCAAGCATCGGAGCACGACAGGCAACCACCATTTCATCTCGAACATTGGCCCGTATCACAAAAATATCAGTTCGTGCGGGCGATACCGTCAAGCAGGGGCAACTGCTGATTGAACTGGAAAAATCAGACCTGCAGGCGCGCCTGGCACAGGCAAGTGAACAGGTGCGTGCGGTGGAAGCCCGCCTCAAGGAAGCCAAACTAAGCCTCAAGCGAGCAGAACAACTCCAGCTGAAAAAACTGGTTGCCGTTGCAGTTCTGGATGAAGCGCGCTCAAATCATGACGCACTGGTCGCTGACCTGGCAACGGCCCGCCAGGCGGTGAAGGAAGCTGAAGTCGCCATCAGTTACACCGAAATACATTCACCGATCGATGGCCGTGTTGTTGAACGTTATGCGGAGCCGGGTGACACCGCCTCACCCGGCGACAAGCTGTTGTCCCTGTACAATCCTCTTTCCCTCAGAATTGAAGCTGCGGTGCGTGAAACGATCGCTTTGCCCCTGCAACTGGGGCAAACGCTTGAAGTTGAAATTCCTTCACTGGCCAAAACCCTGCCTGCCCAAATCGAAGAACTGGTTCCCGCCGCCGACCCGGCATCACGCAGCTTCATGGTGAGAGCCCGCGTTGATTACGATAAACAACTTCTTCCGGGCATGTACGCCCGCCTGCTGGTACCGGCAGGTCGCCAGAGCCTGTTGTTGGTGCCCAAGGGGCTGGTCACCGAATATGGTCAGTTGGATATCGTTTGGGTGATTGATGACGGCCATACCGACCGGCGCTTTATCCGTGCCGGGCGGAAGATTTCCCCTGACATGATCGAGGTAATTTCCGGCCTCGAGGAAGGTGACCAACTGCTGCCTCCGCCCCTGTAAAGCTATGCCCTGCTGGCACAGCACAAAAAGTCATTAATTCAAATATATACCTTTCGGACAAATTGAAAATACGGTCAAACCAATGAACGAAGCATTGAAAACCAGACAGACCAGCGGCATGGACTTTATCGCCATGCAGCAAAATGCTACTGAAGCCGTCACCCTGCTCAAGGGCCTGGCAAATGAAAGTAGGCTAATGATTATGTGTGTCCTGACTGAGGGTGAACTGTCGGTGGGACAACTCAACAAGCGCATCAGCCTGAGTCAGTCCGCCCTGTCTCAGCACCTTGCCGTGCTGCGCGAACAGGGCCTGGTAAGAACGCGGAGGGAAAGCCAAACCATTTATTATCGCCTGGCCAACGACAGCCCGGCGATGAGCGTGATCGGCTTGTTGCACGAGGTTTACTGCGAAACCTGAAAGCCTGTCAGGGTTTTTCGCAAGAGGTGTTTAGGACGGTCGCCGTGGCCGGATTCACTTACCGATGCAGAAACCGGAAAAGATTTCCCCCAACAGTTCCTCGGGCAGGACTGCGCCGGTGATCTCGCCCAGAGCATTCTGAGCAAGTCGTAGTTCTTCTGCCAATAACTCACCCGACAGACTTTCTTCCATACGTGTATGGCCGGTCTCAAGGTGGAGACCTGCCCTCTTCAGCGCTTCGATATGTCTGCGCCGGGCCGAAAAACTACCCTCTGCCTGGTCTGCTGCCCCCAATTCCTCCAGAATCCTGGTTTTGAGGGCATCAATCCCCTGCCCGGTTTTTGCGGAAATAGTGACATCCGGCGGCGCCGCAGATGGGAATGCCCGGTTCTGCTCAGCCGCACCCAACAAGTCGATCTTGTTGCCAACCCGGATATAGCGGACATGGGGCGGCAACTCCGCAACAAGGCTCTGTTGCTCACTTGTCCCAGCAATCATATCTTCAACCAGCAATACGATATCCGCCGATTCCAGTGCCTCGCGGGCCCGCTTAACACCTTCCACTTCGATGCGATCATTGGTATCGCGAATACCAGCGGTATCGGCAAGATGGATGAGAATCCCGTCAATTTCTATCTGCTCCCGCAGCACGTCCCGGGTAGTACCGGGAATTTCGGTAACGATCGCTCTTTCCTGGCCGGACAGGGCGTTGAGCAAGCTCGACTTGCCGGCGTTGGGCCGGCCGATGATGGCCAGTACAATCCCATCCCGCAGCAAGCGGCCCTGGCGCGCTTCGCGTAACAGGCCGTTGAGTTGTTCCCGCACTTTATCCAGACGCTGAAGCACATCACTCTCAGCCAGAAAATCAATTTCCTCATCTGGAAAATCAATTGCCGCCTCGACAAAAACACGCAGTTCCATCAAGGTATTACGCAAGGAATTTACCCGTTCTGAGAAAACACCCTGCAGACTTCGCTGTGCTGCCCGGGCCGCTGCTTGTGTCCCCGAATCAATCAGATCAGCAATCGCTTCAGCCTGAACGAGATCCAGTTTATCATTGAGAAAAGCACGCTCGGAAAACTCTCCGGGCCGGGCCGCGCGCGCACCCAGTTGGATAAGCCGCTCAAGCACGCGTTGAAGGATGTAGGGGCCGCCATGCCCCTGCAACTCAAGCACGTCTTCACCGGTAAATGAGCGTGGGCCCTGAAAAAACAGGACAATGCCGGAGTCGATTATCTCGCCCGAGTCATCAACGAAATCGGCCAGCCGCGCATGACGTGGTGGCGGCACCTCGCCGAACAGGTTTTCTGCGATCACCCGTACGTCCGGCCCCGATACCCGCACAACCCCCAGGCCACCGACACCCGGCGGGGTAGCGATGGCGCAAATCGTGTCAGTAAGCAAGTAAAACCCAGTAAAACCGTTAGTCTGAGGCCTAGTCCGCCGCAGCAATCTTGCGTGTAATGTAGTACTGCTGAGCCAGCGAGAGCCCCGCATTGGTTGCCCAGTACAACACCAGACCGGCCGGGAAGAATGCAAACATCACTGAAAAGACCAGCGGCATCATGCTCATCATTTTTCTTTGCAGAGGGTCCATTCCCGCTGCCGGAGTGAGCCGCTGAGTGGCAAACATGAATCCCGCATTGAGCAGGGGAAGCACGAAATAGGGATCCTTGACCGACAGGTTTTGAATCCACAGAATGAATGGCGCCTGGCGCAGTTCTACCGATTCCAGCAAGACCCAGTACAGCGCAATAAAGACCGGAATCTGAACCACTATGGGCAAGCAACCCCCGAGGGGATTGACCTTCTCTTTCTTGTACATCTCCATCATGGCCTGGCTCATGCGCTGGCGGTCGTCACCATAACGCTCCTTGAGCTGGTCTATCCGTGGTTGCAACTTACGCATCCGCGCCATGGATTTGTACTGGGCTTCAGTGAGCTTGAAAAAGGCCCCTTTAACCAGGATGGTCAGGAGTACGATAGCCCAGCCCCAGTTGCCAACAACGTTATGGATTTTTTCCAGCAACCAGAAAAGCGGCTTGGAAAATATGGTAAATATGCCGTAATTTACCGTGTGTTCAAGTCCGGGAGCCACTTCCGGCAGCCGGTCTTGCAACTTGGGGCCGACATAAAGACGACTGCTGAATTCGCCACGGTCGCCAGGGGCTATCTTTTGCGGCGGCGATATGCCCCGTGCGATGTAGCGTGGCCAGCCGCTGGTCTTTATCTCCTGCGTGGAATAAGTTACTTCCTCGTTTGCCGGCGGAATCCACGCTGAGAAAAAATAATGCTGGATCATGGCCAACCAACCGCCGGAAAAAGTTTTTTTGAATGGTTCTTCCGCAATATCCTTAAATTTTACTTTTTCAAACTTGTCTTCCGGGCTGTAAAACCCGATCCCACGGAAACTGTAACGTCCCGGATTGGTGAATCCGCCCGAATCTTCGTCCCCCGGCACCGACTGCTGCAATTGATCATAACGACTGCCTGTCCAGGTAGCTGCGCTGTTGTTGGTCAGTTGATATCGGACCTCAATGTCGTATCGATCGCGTTTGAAAATAAACGTCTTGGTAACCCGCAGGCCATCCGGCGACTCCCAGCTTAGCGGGACACGCACTTCCTCCGCCCCGGCAGCCAGTTCATAGTGTTGCCGGACGCTCTGAAACTTGCTGGTGTGATTGGGCGCCGGCTGTTGAGACAACAAACCGGACTGGGCAATGAACATATGACCACCCTGCCGGGAAAATAAATTGACTTTAATCTCTGGATTTTTGAGAACTACCGGGTAGGCCAACAACTCAGCGCTAACAACCGTTCCCCCAATCAGGTCGATTTCTATATTCAATACATCTGTTTTCACCGTAACGAAGGGGCTCGCCCCCTTCATTTCCACCGTTTTTCCGGCAAGCGGCAGATCCTGCTCTGTGCCGCTATGCCGTGTCATCGCCGCAGACGTCTCATCGGCCGGAGGTGGGGGCAGATCGGTCGCATCAAGGCTGTCGTGCGAGGGGACAGATGACGTCTCAGCGAAAGAAGTCGACTCGACCGCAGAGGGGGCCACCGGCTGCGGTCCATAATCTTTTTGCCACTCAATCCAGAGCGTATAAGCAAGTAACACCAATCCAATGATCAATGCCGGTCGAAGATTTCCCATGTGTCTTTACCCTGTTTCCTGCTTGAGGCGCGACCAGTGTGTTTGCAAAGATTGAAACAAGCGTTGGTTGCATGTGGTGGTGGCCAGGCGCCGTGGCAAGACCACGAAATCAATTCCCGGATCATTTTCTGCGCCGGCTGCTGCGGTGTTGCGGTCGTCTTTGGTTCGGGCCTCCGGTTCTGGAGTTATGCCCCTGAACGATTGACGAAAACTCTCACGAACGATTCGCTTGATCCGGTTTCTGCCCACAGCGTGCCGATCCACTTTACGCGAAACCGCCATACCCAAGCGTGAACAATTGCCCTTGTTGCTGCGCGCCAACACTTTGAATAAATGATCTGAAGAGACGGTAGAGTTTATAAAAACCCTTTTAAATTCAATGGGTTTTGTCAATCTTGCACAGACCGGAAATGTTGCCCGATGGGATCGTGTCGTGTGCCGGGCCCGGTTGTTCAACGGGAGGATGCCAGCCAGAACCCAAAACCAACCCAGACGATCAGGCAGACAGGCGCTTGCGGCCCTTGGCACGGCGCGCTCTGATGATCGCTCTCCCGCCACGGGTTGACATGCGAGCCCGAAAACCATGTCTGCGTGCGCGCTTCAGAAGGCTTGGCTGAAATGTACGCTTCATTATCTTGATCCTTTCAGGAATTAACCCGGTTCCAGGCCCTGCAACCCCTTTGGAATTGCAAACGGCCGACAAAAGAGGAGAATTTTAACTTTTATCCGCGTACGAAACAAGGCATGAGGCAGAATTAATCAGTGATTCATTAGCCGAACCATCGACAGCGCCAGGGATTAAGTGCGGACAGTGAAACGGCTTGTTTCCTGATCAAAGTTCACGAATCTGTAGTCAAGTTATCCACAGCAGGTTAGACTTGTTTGTTCCCGGCGCGTCAGACGCATAGCCCAACCGTAAAATTAAATAAAGACCAGCCCCGGAATGGCCCCAAATACTTGGCAAACCTGTGTAAAACACCTGGAACGTGAACTGCCGGCAGAGGATTTCAACACCTGGATTCGTCCTTTGCAAATCAAATCAAAACGAGGCCAGTCCGTTCTGCTGTCACCCAATGAGTACGTCCGTGATTATATTGCCCTGAATCACCTGGAACGGATCCGGGATATCTTTGAGCATCTGGGTGAAGCCCGCAGTTCGGTGGTCGTCGAGGTTAACAGCAGCCAGGAGGCTTATCTTGAATCTTCCGGCAAGACAACGACGCCCATCGCAACCGGCCTGGATAAACGTTATCGTTTCACTAATTTTGTTCAGGGTAAATCAAACGAACTGGCCTACGCCGCTGCACAGCAAGTAGCCCAAAAACCCGGTCTGGCATACAACCCCTTGTTGTTGTATGGCGGAACAGGGCTGGGCAAGACCCATCTTTTGCACGCCGCAGGTAATTTAATTCATCAGCAAAATGAGCATATCAAGGTTCTTTATCTGCATTCAGAACGTTTTGTCAGCGAAATGATTCAAGCCCTGCGTGGAAATAAAATGGAGGCCTTCAAACAACACTACCGCACCGCTGGCGCCCTGCTGATCGATGATATCCAGTTTTTTGCTGGAAAAGAACGTACGCAGGAAGAATTTTTCCATACATTCAATGCTTTGCTGGATAGTCAACAGCAGATCATTCTGACTTGTGATCGTTACCCCAAGGAGGTCGATGGCATTGAAGCCAGGTTACGATCACGTTTTGGCTGGGGCCTCTCCCTGGCCATCGAACCACCTGATTTTGAGACCCGTGTCGCCATCCTGATGAACAAAGCGCAGGAACGCGGCATGCAACTTGATGAAGCCGTTGCCTACCTCATCGCGCGCCGAATGCGTTCCAATGTCCGCGACCTGGAAGGTGCGCTTAATACCCTGGCTGCCAATTCCCAATTTTCCGGCCGGCCGATCACTGAAAATTTTGCCCAGGAGGTTTTACGTGACCTGCTTCTGGTGCATGATCGTTTGCTCACCATTGAAAACATTCAAAAAGCCGTAGCAAAATACTACAATTTACGAGTTTCAGACCTTTTGGGTCGACGCCGACCTCGAATGATCGCCCGGCCCCGGCAAATGGCAATGGCTTTAAGCAAGGAGTTAACCGAGCACAGCCTGCCGGAAATCGGTGATGCTTTTGGTGGCAAGGACCACACAACCGTACTGTATGCTTGTCGTAAAATTGAGGAACTTTGTGACACTGACGGCAGGGTCCGTGAGGACAAGGCAAAACTGGTACGGCAACTGACGGCGTGAACTGGTCTAAAATGAATTAATATGTGTGAAAGTACAGTAAATGTTGTGGATAAGCACTGAGTATATTATTCCACACTTTTATTCACAGATAATGTACAGCTTACGGAATGGTTTATACCCTGTTCAGATATTATCAACAGTTTGTTTTTAAAGGAATATAAATGGTTTTATTGTTATCCACAGAGCCTACTATTACTACTGTTTTTAATAAATATATAAATAATTATTGAAAGGAAACCGATCATGAAATTCAGTATTCAGCGGGAGGTTTTATTACAACCTTTAAGCCAGGTTATCGGTGTAGTTGAACGGCGACAGACTTTACCTGTGCTCGCTAACTTTCTGATTGCTGCACAAGGAAATCGTTTATCGGTTACAGGAACCGATATGGAAGTAGAGCTGGTCGCTTCAGTGAAAGCAGATATTTCTGCCGAGGGTGATACGACCGTGCCGGCCAGGAAGCTTGTGGATATCGTCAGAATGTTGCCTGAAGGTGCAACCATCTTAATTGCTCTGGAAGGCGACAGATTGACCTTGTCGTCAGGCAAAAGCCATTTTACTTTATCCACTTTGCCGGCCACCGAATTTCCTGCTACTGATCAGGTAGAAACCCTGGAAACTGTTAAAATTCAAGAGACTGCGCTAAAAAAACTGTTGGACAAAACTTCATTCGCTATGGCTAATCAGGACGTGCGTTATTATCTGAATGGCCTTCTGTTTGAATTTCGGGACGGTCGTTTAAAAACCGTAGCCACAGACGGACACCGTCTTGCAATTTGCGAGCTAGAAGAAGATCGGGGGGTTCCACAAAACCGGCAGCTCATCGTGCCGAGAAAGGGAGTTATCGAACTTTCCAGGATGCTTTCTGATAACGATGAATGGGTCGAATTGGCCCTGGGGAAGAATCACGTGCGACTGGTGAAAGGCGGCACCATTTTTACCTCAAAGCTGATTGATGGCAGATTTCCGGATTACTGTGCTGTTATACCGGTGGGTACGGACCGGCACATCAATCTGGACAAGGAAAGCTTTACCCACGCATTGCAGCGTGCTTCGATACTGTCAAACGAAAAATACCGGGGCGTTCGCCTGGAGGCCGCTGGAAATTCCATTAAGATCATTGCACATAATCCCCAGCACGAAGAAGCAGTGGAAGAACTGGAAGCAGAGTTAAATTTTGATCAGCTTGCTATTGGTTTCAATGTGACTTATCTGCTGGATGCCTTGACAGCGCTTGATTCTGAGTTAATCACCATGGAGTTAAAAGACGCGAACAGCAGTTGTCTGATTACGGTTAAAGGTGATGACTCAAACCGGCATGTCGTGATGCCGCTCAAGTTGTGACGGGTAAGCAAAACGTAATGTTGTGATGTTGCTTGCGTGTTTGGAATTCCTTGAAAATCAAAGCTATCCAGATAGAAAACTTCCGTAATCTGGAATCAGTTTCGATTAAGCCGAATTCGGTTTTGAACTTTATTGTTGGCAATAACGGTGCGGGTAAAACCAGTATTATCGAGTCGATAGTCGTGTTGTCCCGGGGGCGTTCATTTAGAACAACACAGGCCTCAGAACTGATCGGACCGGCGAAAACTTCTTTCAGTGTTTTTGCAGGGACCGAGCAGGACAGCGGTCAGTATCAACGTCTTGGATTGGAGCGCTCCGGTAAACACTGGAAGGCTCGTAAGAACGGAAAGGACCTGCTCCAAATCAGTCAGCTAACACGCAGTTTACCCTTGGTATTGATGGAACCAAACAGTCACTTACTGGTAAACGGCGCACCCGATGTGCGGCGCAGATTTCTCGATTGGGGTGTGTTTCACGTGGAACATAAGTTCCTTGAAGTCTGGCGACGTTTCTCCAAAGCGCTTAGGCAACGAAATGCAGCGCTCAGGCAGAGACAGCTTGATGTAATTGAAAGTATTGATGATATTTTGTCTCCGCTGGGTTCACAACTGAGTCAGTTCAGGGAAGTTTACAGCGCATCCATAAGCAAAGAGACCCAATTGATCGTAGCCGGTTTCAGCAGTGAATTAAGCGATATTACGCTGGAGTACAAGAACGGCTGGGGTTCGGGCTCATATCGGCAGGCTCTGTGTAAGTCGCTTGATCGGGATCTGGCTCGGGGGGTGACCAGTCAGGGGCCCCATCGCGCGGATTTGGTTCTTATGAAAGGCGGCGCTTTTGCGCGGGCAGTACTGTCACGTGGCGAACAAAAAATTCTTTCGGCCGCCTTGTTGTTGGCGCAGGCAAATTTCTTGAAATTACGAGGTGAGTCTCCACTTGTATTGCTGGATGACCTTGCCTCTGAATTTGATGCTCTATTTTATGCTGGGGTATTGGAGCGGTTTCTCGCTACAGAAGGACAGGTTTGGGTAACAGGAACTGCAGAACCTGAGTTTTCCGGGCGGCGTAGTGTGTTCCACGTGGAACACGGGACCGTGCGCGAAATGATATAATAGACACAGGTAGAATTCCCCGTGAGCAGCCCATTTTCAGTTTCCGTTCGAACTTGCTGCGAACCAGACAAATCAATTTAATTTCAAGTGATTACATATCTATCCCAGGATCAGAAAGGCCATGAGCAAAAACGAATACGATTCGACAAATATTAAGGTACTGAAAGGCCTGGATGCAGTTCGCAAGCGTCCGGGGATGTATATCGGCGATACCGATGACGGCACCGGTCTGCATCACATGGTGTTTGAGACCGTTGATAATTCCATTGATGAAGCTCTGGCGGGCCACTGTGATTCCATACGGGTCATCATTCATGAGGATGATGCAATAAGCGTGGAAGACAATGGTCGCGGAATTCCGGTTGATATGCATGAGGAAGAGGGCATATCCGCTGCGGAAGTTATCATGACGGTGCTCCACGCAGGCGGCAAGTTTGATGATAATTCCTATAAAGTCTCCGGCGGCTTGCATGGTGTTGGTGTTTCTGTGGTAAACGCTCTGTCCGAAGAGCTGCGGCTCAGAATCAAGCGGGACGGGCACGTCTGGCGGCAGACTTATAAAATGGGGGTTCCGCAAGAACCCATCAGAATGACCGGAGACAGTGAAGAAACCGGGACGTCGGTATTTTTCCGCCCCAGTCACGATGTTTTCAGCAAGCCTGTATTTCATTATGATATCCTTGCAAAGCGTCTGAGGGAGTTGAGTTTCCTCAATTCGGGGGTACGGATCGAGCTCACAGATGAACGCAGTGGAAAGTCGGATGTCTTTGAATATAAAGGAGGAATCAAGTCTTTTGTCGAGCATCTCGGGCGCAACAAGAACCCACTTCATCCAACCGTCATGTACATGTCTGCAGATAACAACGGAACGACAGTGGAGGCCGCCCTGCAGTGGACTGACTCGTATCAGGAAACGGTATTTTGTTTTACCAACAACATTCCCCAGAAGGATGGCGGAGCGCACCTGGCCGGTTTCCGAGCGGCGCTTACCCGCACAATCAATCACTACATCGAGGATGCCGGTATTGCGAAAAAGAACAAGGTATCAACCACCGGCGATGACGCAAGGGAGGGGCTGGTTGCTGTTCTTTCGGTAAAAGTACCTGACCCCAAGTTTTCGTCTCAGACCAAGGACAAGCTGGTTTCATCAGAAGTAAAACCAGTGGTTGAATCGTTGGTGGGAAGCCGCTTGCGCGATTTCCTGCTGGAAAACCCGGTTGAAGCAAAAACCATTACCGCCAAGGTTGTCGATGCGGCCCGCGCCCGCGAAGCAGCGCGCAAAGCCCGGGAAATGACACGTAGAAAGGGTGTTCTGGATATCGCGGGACTGCCGGGCAAGCTTGCAGACTGCCAGGAAAAAGATCCCGCTTTATCGGAGATATTCCTGGTAGAGGGTGATTCGGCCGGTGGTTCGGCAAAACAGGGGAGAAATCGAAAGACGCAGGCGATTTTGCCGCTTAAGGGAAAAATACTCAATGTCGAGAAGGCCCGTTTTGACAAAATGTTGTCTTCGGCGGAAGTAGGAACACTCATTACTGCGTTGGGCTGTGGCATTGGCAGGGATGAATTTGATCCGGACAAGCTTCGTTACCACACCATTATCATCATGACGGATGCAGATGTCGATGGTTCACACATCAGAACCCTTCTGTTGACATTCTTCTATCGCCAAATGCCGGAATTAATCGATAGAGGCCACATCTATATCGGTCAGCCGCCGCTGTACAAAATTAAGCAGGGCAAACAGGAGCAGTATCTGAAAGATGACATCGAATTGAATGACTACTTGTTGGCGAGGGCGCTGGATGAAGCCGTGCTGGTATTTGATCCCGATGCGCCGCCCTTGAGCGGTGCTGCGCTGGAGCAGTTAATGCGTGATTTCCTCGCGGTTCATCTGACCAATCAGCGAATGGCAAGACGGCACGACCCCCTGTTTCTTGAGCAACTCATTGATTCACAGCGTTATTCTATAGAATGGGGCAAGAAAGAGATATCCGCGTGGTGCGAGCAGATTGAGGCAAGACTGAAAGAAAACAGCGCCAGCAGTATCCAATATGAACTTAATCTGGTCAAGGGAGAAGAAGGCCATGACCTGTTGCTGAAGAAGGCCGTTCATGGTGTTATTGAAGAAAAGCGGATCACCCCGGAATTTTTCCTCGGTCCGGAGTATCGACTGATTGGAAAGCTTGCTGAGACGCTCCATGGCTTGATTCAGCCAGCAGCGTTTGTACGGCGCGGTAAATCACAGAAAGAGGTCGTGTCGTTCCGTGAGGTTTACGAATGGTTGATGGCTGAAAGCCGCAAAGGCCGAAGCATTCAGCGCTTCAAAGGTCTGGGTGAGATGAACCCGGAGCAACGCTGGGATACCACCGTAAATCCGGAAACACGACGCCTGTTGCAGGTCACCATAGAAGATGCCGTGGCGGCTGATGAGGTCTTCACCACGCTGATGGGAGATGAAGTGGAGCCCCGGCGAGAGTTTATTGAAAAAAACGCACTGTATGTCACTAACCTGGACGTCTAGTGTAGCGTCAAGCCCGAATTGTTGGGTTTGACACTACACATAGTGTGCATTCTTTTACAGAAGGGCCTTAAGTTCTTTGGTTAGCCCGCATTCGTCAGTGAGGTGGGTGGCGTGAATGCCAAGTTCCAGCGCAACTTCAACAAATTTTCTACTTGAACTGAACAGGTGACAATTTTTGGGGTTGCTTGCATAACGTTGCAGAATGTCCTCAAGCGCCTGAATACGATTACGTTTCTGTGTCAGCAGCGAGCGTTGAACGTAATAAACACCATCGAGAACCCCGCCGGCATCAGCCAATTGCTCACGAATGCTTCCTGGTCCCAGGAGGGCGTCATCAGGCCCCCCGTGACTGGATGACCAGCGGTCGGGTTCCGGCGCCGTAGCAAGCAGGTGATAGCCCTGGCGGGTAAAGCGCGCCAGCGTCTGGAACAGGCGGTCATCATGCTTGCCCTCGATGACTCTGAATATATCATCTCGACTGATCAGCAATAGACGCTGTTTCTGCATCGTGTCAACTCAAGAAGGAAAGGTCTGCGATTCGGTCGAACAGGGCTTTCAGGCGACGGAGCAAAGCAAGCCGGTTGGCTCTCAAGGCAGGATCTTCATCCATGACCATGACGGCTTGAAAAAAACGATCTACCGGCTTGCGCAGGCCGGACAGCAATTCAAGGCTCGCGGAATATTCTGCCGCTTCCAGCAGGGAATCAAGCTGCACTTCAAGAGTAGCAATATCGTCGAAAAGATATCGTTCTTCGTCTAAAACAAAGATATCTTCGTCGATATGTGTCGAAATACTCTCCTCTGTTTTGCGTAGGATGTTACCGATTCGCTTGTTTGCAGCAGCCAGGCTGCTGGCGGCCTCCTGGCCCATAAAACCGTCCAGAGCCTTCAGGCGGGCGTCCAGGTCGGGCAGGGAGTCCCAGTCAGACGAAACAGCAGCTTTGATCAGTTCGGCGGCAAAGCCCTGCTCGCGGTAATAGTTTTTTGCTCTTTCTACGATGAAGTTATGGATTTCCAGCAGCAACGCCGGACCCACGGTCTGTTGCGATGACAGTTCAATGGCGCTAAGCGCTAATAGTTGCTTCAGCGAGAGATCCAGCCCGCCCTCAAGCAGGATCCGAACCAGGCCAAGAGACGCCCTGCGCAGGCCAAAGGGATCCTTATTCCCACTGGGCCGCAAACCGGCGGCAAATATTCCGGCCAGAGTATCGAGTCGGTCTGCGATGCTGACGGCCTGACCAACACCCGAAAGCGGGATGGCATCACCCGCAAAACGGGGTAAATAGTGTTCTTCGATGGCCGCAGCAACGGCAGGGTGTTCCCCGGATGCCAGCGCATAGTGGTGACCAATCACACCCTGTAGTTCAGGAAACTCTCCAACCATCTGGCTCATGAGATCACATTTACACAGCAAGGCAGCACGTTCTGCATGGGCGGAGTTTATAGAAAGTAATTCTGCTATTTCCTTTGATAATCTGCTAATTCTTAGCGATTTGTCGCCAACTGTTCCTATCTTCTGTTGAAAAATAAGCTGATCGAGGCTGGCAGAAAATGATTCCAATGGTTGTTTCATGTCCTGTTGCAGGAAAAACCGGGCATCTGCCAGACGTGGACGGATAACGCGTTCAAAGCCCGCGCGAACGGATGACGGGCGCTCGCTATCAAGGTTTGAAACAGCAATAAATCGATTGGTGATTTTTCCGGATCTGCCTGATTCCATCACCGGGAAGAACTTCTGATGATCCTGCATGCTGGCGATCAGGGCAGCATGGGGTACGGCCAGGAATTCTTCATCGAAAGTGCAGCTGACCGTTACCGGCCACTCGACAAGGTTGTTTACTTCGTCCAGCAAAGCAGGATCAATGTGGACATTTTCATCTGTTTCAAGCAATTTTTTCTGGATCATATCCCGGCGGCGGTCATGGTCGGCAATGACGCAAGCGGCCTCCAATACCTGCCTGTAGTCTGCAGCAATCGGGATCGAATGTGGGCCGGGAGAATGGATCCGGTGTCCGCGGGTCGTGTTGCCGGCAGTTTGTCCGAGAAGCTGACCCTCCAGCACGGTCGTGCCATGCAGAACGATTAACCAGTGGACCGGCCGTACAAAACTGAAATCGTGGCTGGCCCAGCGCATGGGTTTCGGCACCGGAAGTTGTTTGATGGCCTGTTCGAGGATGGGATAAATCAATTCCGCAAGGCTTTTTCCGGGCACATGCAAGCGGGCATATAACCATTCGCCTTTTTCTGTTTTGATTGTTTCCAGATCACTTACTTCCTTGCTAACTGAGCGGGCGAATCCTATTGCAGCCGGTGTGGCTTTGTGGTCACTGTCGAAAGCGGCCTTAAGGGCCGGCCCGCGCCGTTCCAGATCCTGGTCAGGCTGGCTCGTGGCAACGCTTTTAAAAAGCACCGCCAGGCGTCGGGGAGACGAAAAAGAGCGACTGGCGGCCGGGTCAAAAAGGATGTTCTGCTTGTTGAGGCCCACCTCCACACCAGCGTAAAATGCCTGACGGATCTTATCGAGCGCCTTCGGCGGCAGTTCTTCGCAACCCAGCTCTATCAGAAGGTCTTTGCGGTCGATGGTCTTTGCGCGGGCGTCACTCATTTCCTTGCCCTCCCAGGCCGGGAAAACCCAGGGCCTCACGCCGCGCGTAATAACATTCTGCGACACGCCGGGAAAGGTCCCGCACCCGAAGGATATATCTTTGTCGTTCCGTTACGGAGATGGCGCGGCGTGCATCAAGCAGGTTGAAGGTGTGAGATGCCTTTAACACCTGCTCGTAAGCAGGCAGCGGCAAATTCAGATCAACCAGCTTTCTGGCCTCGCTCTCACAGGTGTCAAACCAGTTGAACAGAGCATCAATATTGGCGTGCTCAAAATTGTACCGGGACTGCTCGACTTCGTTCTGGTGGAAGACCTCGCCATAGGTGACGATACGTCCGCCTGTATCGGTCCATACCAGGTCATAAATACTGTCGACACCCTGCAGGTACATTGCCAGGCGCTCGGCGCCGTAGGTTATTTCACCCATGACGGGCTTACATTCCAGGCCGCCGGCCTGTTGAAAATAGGTAAATTGTGTGACTTCCATTCCGTTCAGCCAGACCTCCCAGCCAAGCCCCCATGCACCCAGAGTGGGCGATTCCCAGTTATCCTCAACAAAGCGGATATCATGGATTTTGGGATCGATGCCCACCGCCTCCAGTGACTCCAGGTACAAGTCCTGAATGTTTTCCGGAGAGGGTTTCAGCACCACCTGGTACTGGTAGTAATGTTGCAGGCGGTTTGGATTTTCACCATAGCGGCCATCTGTCGGCCGCCGGCTCGGTTGAACATAGGCGGCACTCCAGGGTTCGGGCCCGATCGCCCGCAAGAAAGTAGCCGGGTGAAAAGTGCCCGCACCTACCTCAAGGTCGAGGGGCTGAATGAGTACGCAGCCCTGGTCAGACCAGAACGTTGCCAGTTGCAGAATGAATTGCTGAAAAGTCATTGTTTTTAATATGGTGCAACAAGCCGGCCAGGATTTGTTAATCCGAGTCGGGTCACTGCGTTGCAGGCCCAAAATGGTAGCAGGCACTAGTATAGACAAAGCTCGCTTGTGACAGAATAAAAAGGTTTTCTGCCCCCACCGTTAACCGGATGAAGAGCTGAAGTGCCCGCAGCCATCCAGCTCTCGAGGCAGTGCATTTTGGCGGGCGTGGTCAGTCCGCCCGGCTGACGATAAAAACAACCCCGTCAACACCGGTTACCTTCACCCGCGTGCCGGCGGGAAGATCCGGGCCCTTGACCCGCCAACTGGAATCATCCACCTCCACTTTTCCGACGCCATTAACGATGGCTTGATCCAGCGTGAATATCCGGCCCCTGTACTGTTGACCGCGTTGGTTCAACAGGGGTTGATCTGATTGCGGCGGGCGGATTTCGCGGTAGCGGCGCCAGGCAAGCACTGCCACGACGGAGAGAATCCCGAACAGGGTCAACTGGGCCTCCACCGGAGTGGAAGGAAAAACCAGCAGCAGAAAGCCAACAGCCACAGCGGCAAAACCCAGCCAGAGAAAAACATAAACCGGGGAAGAAAGCTCAAGTATCAGCAGCACGCCGGCGAGGATCCACCAGTGCCAGAATACAATCTGTTTTAACCATTCCATACCAGGCCCCCTTACTTGTCGCCGTTCACCTTTTCAGGGCCTTCGCTTCCCTTGGAAAAAGCTTCCCTGGCTATTTCCGTGATGCCGGCCAGGCTGGAAAGTATACCGCTGGCCTCCATCGGCAGCAGCAGGGTCTTGGTGTTGGGACCGGTGGCAAAATCACTCAGAGCCTGGACATATTTCAAGGCTACAAAGTAGTTGATTGCCTGAATGTCTCCGGCTGAGATGGCCTCGGATACCATGGCGGTTGCCCGTGCCTCCGCTTCAGCCAGACGTTCTCTGGCTTCGGCATCCCGGTAGGCAGCCTCTTTGCGGCCTTCGGCATCGAGCACAACAGATCTCTTGTCACCCTCTGCACGCAGAATTTCAGCTTGACGAAAGCCCTCAGCATCCAGGATGTTGGCGCGCTTCTCACGCTCCGCTTTCATCTGCCGCGCCATGGCTTGCACGATATCCTTCGGGGGGCTGATGTCCTTGATTTCGATTCGGGTGACCTTAAGCCCCCAGGGCGTGGTGGCTTCGTCAACCACAGCGAGCAAACGGGCGTTGATTACATCGCGTTTGGACAGGGTTTCATCGAGATCCATAGAACCCAGTACGGTACGGATGTTGGTCATGGTCAGGTTTAAAACCGCATGTTCAAGCCGGAAAACCTCGTAAGCCGCCTTGGCGGCATCCAGCACCTGGAAAAAGACGATTCCGTCAACCGTTATTACCGCGTTGTCCTTGGAAATAACTTCCTGTGAAGGCACGTCCAGCACCCGCTCCATCATGTTGACCTTGTGACCGATCCGGTTAATGAAGGGAAGGACAAAATGGAAACCCGGTCGCAGTGTAGTGGTAACGGCCGAACCGCTCCAGGGTGTATTCGTATCCCTGCTGAACGATGATGACCGCCTTGCGAACAATGGTGACACCGAGAACGGCAGCGATTACGGCCCAGATTAATGCACCTTCCAACATAGCAGACCTCCTTGGATAATAAGGCTCCGGCAGACACCGCGAGGGTGAGGCATGAGCGCAGTAAGCTTTCCTGTCTATACCATAGCAGAACCACGCAAGACGGGGGTGTCCCAAAAGTCACAATACCGGATAATGAGCACAAGAGCGCCATACCCGGCACCACGACTATTTGACAGAATCAGGCCCTGAAACATGCATGTAGAACTTGACCCGTTTAGAATGCTGCCGCAACACTGGCCGGGCCAGGCCTGGGTAGATGCAGTCTGCAAGCTGGCTCAAAAAAGACTGGCCACAAATCTTCACGGAGACCTGCCACGCTGGCTTTGTGCGTTGCAGCAGTTACCTGATGTGCAGGTACAGGCCAGTCTTGGTGGCGTGATGCCGGTGCTGGGCGGTGAAATTGAAGAGCCGCAGGCGCTACGCGAAACGCTGATGGAACTGCACCCCTGGCGCAAGGGGCCCTTGTGCCTTGGCGGGCTCAAGATCGATACCGAATGGCGCTCGGACTGGAAGTGGGCGCGGATAGCGCCACACCTTGAGCTTGAGGGGTGCCGCGTGCTGGATATCGGCTGCGGCAACGGCTATTTCGGCCTGCGCATGCTGGCCGCAGGCGCTGCGTTGGTTGTTGGGATAGACCCAATGTTGCTGTTTGTCATGCAATGGCTGGCCTGTCGGCATTTTTCGGGCGATATCGCCAATTATGTTCTGCCGCTGGGCATTGAAGACCTGCCTGCAGATCCGGTGAGGTTTGACACGGTATTCTCCATGGGTGTGCTTTATCATCGTAAAGATCCGTCTCATCACCTTGAGAGAATTCATTCCTTGTTACGCCCGGGCGGAACCCTGGTATTGGAAACGCTGGTGTTGCCCGAAGATCAACAGCAGGAGGAGCTTGTGCCCCCGGGACGCTATGCACGCATGAGAAATGTCTGGGCGGTACCGGGAACAGATCGCCTGCTCAAGCGGGTTCATCGTGCCGGGTTCACGGCTATTGAACTGTTGGACATCACGGCAACAACGGTTGAGGAGCAACGCAGCACCGCCTGGATGCAGTTTGAGTCACTGGCCGAAGCGCTTGATCCTGCCGATCACGGAAAGACCATTGAGGGTCACCCGGCCCCGGTAAGAGCTTTGTTGGTCGCAAAAAAGGGGTCAGGAACTGCCTGCTTCAAAGTCTGAGCAATCCTCCCGTTGAGGTCTGTGCTGACCACCACGCGCGCGTGGCAGTTTTTGGCTGGCTCTGAAATCTTCCAGCCTGGTCATTTGTTCTTCATCGAGAATATGGCTGATTTTTGCAACCGTTGTCAATTGAAGCGCACAGATCTGCGGTTTCATTTGCAGCCTTGCCTGTCGCCGCAGCGCCTGGCGTTCTGCATCAACGGCCTGAAAAACTTCCAGCAACTGAAGAGACTGTTCATCACTCAGATCCAGGGCGCGGCTCAGTCGGGCAACACGCATTTCCGCATCAGGCCGGCCCTGGTACCGGTTCTGATCCGGCTGGGCCTGAAGGCTTGTTGCCGGTAACAGGGCGATTGCCAGAAAAATAAATAATGGTTTGTTGAGAATATGGATCATCTTGATCTCCTTGGGCTGGTTGCCGATGGCTCAATGCCATGGGCTTCTCAGAGCCTGCAGTCTGTTACCCAAATACAAATAAAATGTGGAGAAAAAAAGAAGTTTTAATGTGTAACTTGCGCCGTGGATTCACCCGGGTGCAGGATAGCCGGGTATGAAGAGCCTGTTATCCAAGATATTGCTGTCACTGCTTGCCAGTGTGGTAATCGCGCTAGTGGTCGTTCTGTTGATTACGCGCACCAGCCTACACCGGGGCATGCTCGATTACATCGAACGGCAAGAGACCGGCCAACTGGAAAAACTGGCGCCCGAACTGGCGGAGCTGTATCAGCGTCAGGGCGATTGGGGATTTCTCCGGGCTTACCCTGAACGCTGGCAGCGATTTTTACGTCTCACCCGGCCACCGGCACGCAGCGCTTCAGAGACCTTTGAAGGAAGACGCCGCAGTAAAGCTGTAGTGGGTTCAAAGCGGCTGATTGTGCCGGATCGGTTAAATTTCAGGAATCGTTTGTTTTTGCTGGATGAGCAAAAAAACCGGCTGGCCGGGGCAATGATTGCGGCGGAGGAAACCTACCGCATGGAACCGGTTACGGTTGAAGGAAAAATCGTTGGCTGGCTTGGCTTCGTTCCGGCTCACGCAGGTTTGCCCTGGGAAGCACAACGTTTTTTACGCAATCAGGCGCGCATGTTGACAGTTTCGCTGGTGATTGCTCTGGTGTTGGCGGCGATTTTAGGTTTTGTGCTGGCGCGTCATTTGAGCCGCCCGGTCAAAGACCTGGCGAATGTGGTCGATGCCCTGACACGGGGGGAATACGCTGAGCGCGCAACGATCCGGACAGGGGATGAAATCGGAAGCCTCGGCAAGGGCGTGAATCGCCTGGCCGAAACGCTGGAAAAGAGCCGCTCGGCACGCCGGCGCTGGATGGCGGATATTGCCCATGAACTACGCACACCGCTGGCCATACTTAAGGGAGAAATTGAGGCCATGGAAGACGGCATACGTCCGGTCAATGAACAGACGACCGCATCCTTGCGAGAAGAGACCGAACAGCTGGTGCGCCTGGTTGATGATCTGCAGGCGCTGGCGTTGTCGGATGCTGGTGCACTCAATTTGCAAACCGAGGCGGTCAATTTCAGTGAACTGGTGCAGCAAACGGGCGAGGCTTTCCGCAGAAGACTGGCTGCAAGGGATATTGAGCTGGGCCTGCACGTCGGCGACGGAATCATTCTCAATGCCGACCCGCAACGGCTGAGACAGCTTCTTCACAACCTGATGGAAAACAGTTGCCGTTATGTCGACAGGGGCGGGCGGGTGCGTCTGGTGCTCTCGGCGAGTGCGCAGAGAGCTGATCTCAGCCTGGACGATTCCGGCCCTGGGTTGCAAACGGAACAGCTCGAACGATTGTTTGAACGTTTCTACCGGGCTGAAGGAAGCCGTTCGCGTTCAACCGGGGGCAGCGGGCTGGGGTTGGCCATATGCCGTAATATAGTCGAGGCCCACCAGGGAACTATCCGGGCGCAACACAGCAGCCTGGGTGGTCTTGGAATACACGTTGAGCTGCCACGATAAATGGATTTTTTTGAACAACACATTCTGATCGTTGAAGACGAACCCAAGATTGCCGCTTTGCTGTCGGACTACCTGCACCAGCAGGGCGGATTCAACACCTCACATCTTTCCCGAGGTGACCTGGTGCTGGAGTGGGTAGAGAGCCATTCCCCTGACCTGATATTACTGGATTTGATGTTGCCGGGTATGGATGGCATTGAGGTATGCAAACGGCTGAGGGCGCAAAGCGCGGTGCCAATCATCATGATTACGGCCCGTGTGGAAGAGCTGGATCGCCTGCTGGGCCTGGAGCTTGGCGCGGACGATTATATTTGCAAGCCCTTCTCACCGCGTGAAGTGGTCGCCCGGGTCAAGGCCGTTCTGAGGCGCTCAGCATCAGGCTTGGATGCCGGGCAGCTCAACGGATTGATAATGGACGAGGCCATGCATACGGCCGAACTGAATGGAAAAAAATTACAGCTGACCCCGGTGGAGTTTTCCTTGCTCAAGACGCTGACCAGCCAGCCCGGCCGGGTATTCTCTCGTGATCAGTTGATGAACGAAATGTATTCGGATTACCGAATCGTCAGTGACCGTGCGGTAGACACCCACATAAAGAATCTGCGTAAAAAGTTATCCCGGGCCGGCGCAGAGACCGAACTGCTTGAGTCGGTGTATGGATTGGGCTATCGCTATGCCGGCTAATCCGCATCAAGCCAGGTAATTCGGGTCGATATCAAACCAGGTGGCCCGGGAAACCGCCAGGAGTTCGCCCTCTGCAGTATAAACTGCCGTGCCGGTGCGGTGTTTGCGGCCGTCACGGCGAATCTCCCAACCGGTGATAATGTACTCGCGGCCGGTGAAAACCGGACCATCAATGCGCACCGAGAATTCACCCAGCAGGGCGGGGGATCCGGTTGATTCCATGAATGACCAGGCGCCGGCGCAATCCAGGGCCGACCAGATGAAGCGGGGAAAAACCCAACCGTCTTTGTCACCGAGCGAGCGGTCGGGTTGCCAGGGCGCCGCAACCTGTGCCGAGCCTGCTGCATAACCCGCAAATATTCTCATACCGCTGCCCTTGTGCCGGTCCGGTCCGCAGCCGAAGCAGGTAGCGAAAGCGTGGTTATTAAAACCCGCAAAATTCTCGCTCATGGCGCGTGCTTCATCCAGCGAAGGCGCAACCGGAGCGTCCGCCTCAAAATCACTGGGCCAGGCTCGGGCATATACATCACCACGACAAAAAAGCTCCGCTCCTTCCCCGGTTTTGATGATCTCCATGGGGGTTTCCAGCGGTGGTGGCTTGAGCAAACGGATGCGGGCGGGTCCGTCAATATGGTCAGCCAGACAGCCTGCCACGTAACCGCCGTGGCCGGATTCGGGTGGTCCGCAAAAGCGGCGATCAATCAGGAAAGTACTCACAGGCCTACTTCTGTCTGTATTCAAAAGCTTTGACACATTCGGGCAGGTCGTAGAACAATGCTGCCCGGCGACCGGACTGGTTGCCGAAGTCTGCATAAAACCGCTCACAGGCTGCCCGATCAGGACGTTGCTTGTTATCAATGCATTCTTCAACATAGCCCGCCCGCAGCGGGCTTAGGTTTTTTTCCCGGGCTGCCTCACAGGCAGCATCGAGTCTGGCCTGCTGGCGATCACTTCGGCTGCCAGCAGCATATGCAGGCAGCGCCACCAGGAGGGCGAGCGTCACGATAACGGTACTTGTTGCGTGGTTAAAAATAAGGGTCTTGTTCATTTTCACTTCGTGTGACCTTCAATCAAACAGGACTAAAAAATGTATTTTACACCAGCAGGTTCTTACAGTGTTCCGGGTGTTTTTCCTATCGGATCGCCCAATTCTCGGGACTACACTGACGGTATGCAAAACGGGGTCTTAACAAACACCGGGAAAAGCGGCAGATTCAGGGGCTGGCAACAGCCAGTCTTCATCGCCGGTTTCCTGTTGCTGTCGATGTTTGTTGACCCGGCCATTGCCGATAGTTTTCGCTGTGGGCGGAAAGTAGTTCGCACCGGAGATTCCCCCGCTGAGTTGTTGCAACGCTGCGGAGAACCTCGCTATAAGGACAGAGGATATGAAAACCTGCGGGTGCAGGGAGGACAGAAAAAGCTTCGGGTCGAGCGTTGGTATTACAAAAAGAGCTCCCGGCAACTGGAACAAATTGTGCTCATTCATAAAGGTCGCATTGTGGCGATAAATACCGGTCGACGATAGCGGACCGCGCTGCGTTAGCGGTAGGCTTTCAGCGGGATCGTGCGCAGCACTTTTTCCCACGGGAAAAGCGGGCCGGGATCACGCTTGCGACAGACCTGCAGGTGGGGATTGTCGGTGGCGGGGACCTTTTCACGGTCAAGCTGTTCATGGCCTGCGATCCACCGCAGCCCCTTGTTTGCACGACACAATATAGTCAACAGATGGAGCAGGCTGGTGATCTGTTCCGCTGCATAGTTTTCAGTCATGGCCTGCCGGTTGGAATGAAGCCAATGGGGATAGCGTCCCCGGTTAATCAGTTCGATACCCAGACTTCGCTGATTGAAGCCGCGTACGTGATGGGCAACACGGTCAGGAGGTATCCATTGTTCAACGCGGCCGTCACGGTCGATGTAGTAATGTCCGCAATGGCCTGTCCCGGACTCCGGGTAGTGAATTCGCAAGCTAAACTCCCGTGCGGTGGCCAGGTCGGGAAGTTCCGTGCAATGAATGACCACCAGGTCGATATCATCGGCCTCACGCGGATCAAGCTGCCCCGCATAGGGCAAATGGGCCTGGTGAATAACGAGTCCAGTCACCCTTGCTGCAACAGGTTCCGCAGGTCGATGATGGCCGCATTGGCGCGGGCGATGTAATTGGCCAGAATCAGGGAATGGTTGGCGAAAAGGCCAAATTGACTGCCGTTGAGCACCATCGGGCTGTGCAGAGGTTCCTGGGTGGCTTTGAGTTCGCGGATGATCTGGCGGAAGCTGACCAGTGCATTTTTCTTGCGGAGCACTTCCTCAAAGTCTACTTCCATCGCATTGAGGACATGCACCAGAGCCCAGGAGTAACCGCGGGATTCGTAAAAAATGTCATCAACCTGGGTCCACGGCGTCTTGACCTCCTGCAACTCAGGTGAAGCAGTGGACTGGCGAGCGTCCGGATCATCGGATAAGTCGGTGTTGAGCCGCACCTGACCGACGCTGGCTGAAAGACGTTGTGACAGCGAACCAAGCCGCTTTTCCACCACCGCCAGCCAGTCAGTCAGGTTATCGGCGCGGGCGAAAAACTGTGCTTCGGGCGTGGTTGGGGAAGACAGGCGGACCAGGTAACGCTGCGTGGCTTGCGCAGCTTTGCGATAGCGCCCTTCGGAGTCCGGCGGAAGCCAGCGTGCGCTGTCATAGTTAAACAAGGGTTCTGCCTGGGCCAGGTCCTGGTCCTCTGTGGATTGAGTCTGGGAGCGGCTGAAGTCGTTCCTCAGCACGCGCGCCAGATCCCGCACCAGGGTTAAAACGCCAAACTCCCAGTTTGGAACATTGTCCAGAAAAACCCAGGGCGGCAGGATGTCATTGGACAGGTATCCGCCGCGCTTATTAAGCAACACATCAACGATTTCGATCTGGGTGGCGGTGGTCGTGTATCCGGTGACGACCTGTTGGCCATGCTCCTGGGCATAGACGGTCGCTCGCGCAATGGGGTTGAAAAGAGGAGGCTCGTGATTAAGCCAGAGCATCATCACGGCGCAGAGCACAAGCAACACCGAAGGAATACCGATCCAAAGAATCCTGGTCCGGGTGGTTATTAGACTGATCATGATCAGCAAGATACCAGATTTTCAGAGGCCGAAAACGATTTTAGGAAAGTAGAGACAATCCGGTCAAGCGTTGCTGAACTCAGGAATGATGGAATCATGGATAACCGAATAGAGGGCCGAAATGCTCTGCGACTCGGATCCAATGATGACGGCAGAGCCTTTTTCCAGGGTGAGCAGCATAGCCTGCATGCCATCAAATTCAAGCGTCTCACGATCACTGACTTCTGTAGCAGGCATATAGATAACCGTCACCGGCCCATCTTTTGTATTCAGGACCATATGCACACCCTTGCCATCCGGAGTAGGACAGTACTTGATGACGGAGACAATCTGTGTCAGCTCGGAAGATGCTTTGACATTGAACCGGGTAAAAAACGCCTGGACATCTTCGCTGGTTTTCTCGCCGGCGAGCGCAAGCAGACCGGGACCATCGTGCTGGTAGTGGTCAACCAGGTAGTCATCGACACTGTCCCACCCCCGGTTCATGTTCCAGCTAATGCCGGCCGCGCCGACAGCAATCAGAACGCCGGCGGCCAGCGCCAATGACCGCCACCGGGGCCTGGCGGCAGCCGCTGTGTCTGATGAAGGGGTGTGGCTGATTTGCAGGATGCTATCCATCATGCCTTCGGGTAACTGCAAATCCATCGCTCGGGTCAGTTTTTCTTCAAAAATATCAGCTTCTTCAGCTGCCCGGCGAAATTCCGGCACTGACTGACGGGCGCGCAGAAACTCCGGATCCTGGCTGCGGGGTTCCGCTCCCAATTGACGAATGAACTCAGAAAAGTTCATGGACATTAGCTGTTACTCCATCTTTTCGCAGTCTTGATTTCAACTGCTCGCGCGCCCGAAAAAGTTGTGTCATTACGGCGCTCTTACTGATTCCCAGTTGATCTGAAATTTCCTGACAACTGTGTCCCAGAACCACCTGCAGCAGCAGAGGTTCCCTGTACTTCGGCGCCAGTTCCATGATGCTCTCGCGCAGCAGCTTGATTTCGGCGCGGTCGTCCGGTTCAAGCTCACTGTCCTCAGGGATCACTACGGTTTCCACATCGGTGAATTTTGGAACCTTGCGCTCGAAAGTTCTGGCATACTCCCGGCGTAAAATAGTGATCATCCAGCTCTTGGCCGCAGCGATATCATTCAATTTGTCCAGCGCTTTCCAGGCCCGTAAATAGGTCTCCTGAACCAGGTCTTTGGCCAACGCATCGTTTCCACAAATCCACATTGCATACCGATACAGATCAGCACCATAGTTTTTCGCAAGCTCATTAAATCTTGCATGACGGTCCGATTCATTAACCATGACCGGGATACTTGTTAAATGCTTGCAAAAATTTGCTTATCTTTTTCATTGAAATTGAACTGAAAACATCAATATAAGACCTGAAATCAACAATCGAGTGAAGTGAGGTGGTCATATTAGCCCTGAAAGGCTGATTTGGCCAAATTTTGCACATTTGCGGTCCGCAGGTCCGGGCTATGAGTTTCCAGTTGTCTGTGTGACTAATGGCACTTAATCCGGGGCGCTGATACGCGCATTCTTTCGCTTGATGCAATGCTCCTAAAGCCTTAACCTTGAAGGCTGGTATTGAATCAACGCTGGCCGGAGAACTAAACAATGAGTATGAATTTTGAGCGTGCGCGCTTCAATATGGTGGAGCAGCAAATTCGACCCTGGGAGGTACTCGATAGCAGGGTATTGTCTGTGCTGGAAACCATTCGCCGGGAAGATTTTGTGCCGGTGAAATATCGCAAACTGGCGTTTGCGGATATGGCGATTCCCCTGGGGATGGGGCAGGTAATGATGCGGCCGAATATTGAGGGCCGTGTGTTACAGGCGCTCAGTCTGGCCGAGGATGAAACGGTGTTGGAAATCGGTACCGGAAGTGGTTTTCTAACGGCTTGCCTGGCCTCCCTGGCAAAGTGTGTTGTCAGCGTTGAGGTTTTTGCAGAGTTGCACGAGTTGGCACAAGCCAGACTGGAAGAAAAAGGCATCCAAAACACTGAATTGTTCATGGGTGATGTGATGCAGGGTTGGCAGCCGGAGCAGGCGCACGATGTTGTTGTGGTTACCGGCTCCGTTCCGCTGGTGCCGGAACAGTTTCTCGGCTGGGTCAATCCGGGCGGACGGATGTTGGTGATCACCGGCGAATCACCCGCCATGGAAGTCCGTTTGCTGACCCGCCTGGATGTCACGGAGTGGCGTGAGGAAAGCCTGTTTGAAACAGATTTGCCAAGGCTGGTCAATGCAGAAGAGCCGGCAGAATTCGTTTTTTAGCCGGGTGTAAATTTCTTTGGGAGTGGGGTATGTCAAATAAGTTCAAGCCGTTGTGGATCATATGCTCAGGCCTGATGCTTTCTCCGGCGGCAATGGCTGTTGATCTCATTGGGGTACATGATCTGGCGCTGAAAAGTGACCCGAGATTACAGGCTGCTGAGTATCGTCGCCAGGCCACCGCTGAGAGCAAGCCCCAGGCCTGGGCGAACCTGCTGCCTCAACTGGGCGCCAGTGGCAACTGGTCAAAGGGCAATGTCACGACAACTATTGACGAAGTCGGTTTTATCGATGAAAAAACCAAGGCGTCCCGAAATTACGGGCTGAGGCTGCAACAAAGCCTGTATCGCCAGGCGAACTACGAGCAGTTAGCAGTAGCGCGTGGGCAGATCACCCAGGCAGAGGCGGTTTATCAGGTCGCGTTTCAGGATTTTCTGCTCCGGGTATCCAATAGCTATTTTCTGGTGCTGAACCTGATCGATGGCGTCACTTTTGCTGAGGCTGAAGAATTGGCCTTGAAAAGGCAATATGAACAGGCGGAACAGCGTTTCGAGGTTGGGCTGACAGCAGTGACCGATGTGCACGAAGCCAGGGCCAGTTACGATAATGCCCGCGCTCGCGCCATCGTGGCCAAGAATAACCTGGCGGATGCCAAGGAAGAGCTCAAAGTGCTGACCGGCAAGTATTTTGAGGAATTCGATACCTTGCAACCGGTACTCCCGCTGGTTGAACCGGACCCAGGCAATGCCGAGACCTGGGTGAAGATTGCGCTGTCAAGCAATCCGGCCGTTCTGTCCAGCCGTGCAGCCGTTGAAATTGCCGATTCCAATGTCAGGCTCGCCCGATCGGGGCACCTGCCAACACTGGATCTGGTTGCGACTTACAGTGACTTTGAAAACAGCAAGTTTATTATTCGCAATGACTTCCAGGAGCCGTTGTTCAGCACTGCCCTGGGTGTTAAAGACATGGCCGTTCAACTCCAGCTCAACATTCCAATTTACCAGGGCGGAGCAGTCAGTTCCCGCACTCGCCAGGCTCGTTTGCTAATGGACGCGACCGGCCAGGACCTGGATCAAGTACAACGCGCAACAGTGCGTGAAACACAGAACGCTTTTCGCGCGATCATCGCAGGCATCCAGGAGGTTGAGGCCTTCGAACAGGCACGGATTTCCGCAGAAAGTGCACTGGAGGCGACACAGGCTGGTTTTGAAGTGGGTACACGCACCATTGTAGATGTGCTGATCGCGCAGCAGCGGAAGTTCCAGGCACAACGTGACAACTCGGTCGCTCGTCACACCTATATCCTTCGCCACCTGCGGTTGAAAAGCATAGCGGGATTGCTGAACTCGGAAGACCTCAGGGTTGTTAACCAGCTTTTGGAGTGATGGTCGCCGTCAGGTGATCAGCTTTTCTGCGATTTTCAGCGTTTGTTCCAGCGCGCCTTTGCCGCTTTTGACCAGTTCGAGGCCGGCGTGGCCCATCTGATGACGTAATTCCGGCTGCCGGAACAGACGAGTAGCAACCCGCTCCAGGTCCCGTGCATGGTGCACACGAATTGCAGCCCCTGCGTGGAGTAATTGATTCGAAATCTCTTCGAAATTGAAGGTGTGAGGGCCAAACAGCACAGGTTTGGCCAGGGCCGCAGGCTCCAGTGTGTTGTGTCCACCAATCGGCTCCAGGCTTCCGCCCACGAAGGCCACATCGCAGGCTGCGTAATAGCGAAGGAGTTCACCCATGGCATAGACAATGAAGCACTGAGCGCCCGGCGGACAATCAGCATATTCGCTGTGCAGGCAGACGGTGAAGCCACAAGTCCGTGCCAACCGGCTTGCGCGGCTAAAGCGTTCCGGGTGACGGGGCGCCAGAACCAGCAAGGCCTGCGGAAACCGTTTGAGTAACTGTCGAAATGCTTCCAGAACGGGCTTTTCTTCTCCCTCGTGTGTGCTGCCGGCCAGCAGGACGGGACGCTCTGTGCCCCAGGACTGGCGGATTTCCTCGCCCTGCTCCAGCAGGTCGGTCGGGAGTTCCAGGTCAAATTTGAGGTTACCGGTCACTTCAATCTGCGCCTCGTCCGCCCCGATTTCGATCAGGCGGCTTGCATCGGATTTGCTTTGTGCCGCGATTGAAACCGCGTGCAGCGTTGCGGCGGTCAATCGCCTGAAACGGCTATAAGCACGGATGGATCGTTCCGAGATACGTGCGTTTGCAATCAGTATGGGAATATCGCGTTGCTTGGCTTCAAAGTAAAGGTTGGGCCATATCTCGGTCTCCATGATGATGAGAAGGCGGGGTTGAACGTGGTCAAAAAAGCGATTTACAGCCCCCCGTAAGTCCAGCGGGACATACAGGTGAAACACGTCATCATGAAACAGATCCCACGCACGATCTGAGCCTGTAGGCGTAAAGGTGGTCAGGCACAGGGGCAGCTCTGGAAAACGCTGCAGCAGGGCTTTTACCAGGGTACTGGCTACATTGACTTCACCCACCGATACGGCGTGCACAACGATGCCCCCGGTTTTATGCGGGGGAGTAAAGTAGCCAAACCGTTGTGGCCAGTGTTGCAGCCAGGCCCTGTTGCGCAGGCCAAGGATTGCCAGCAGCACGAAAAGCAACGGCGTGGTCAGGTAGATGAGAAGGGTATACAGCCAGCGCATTTATTTTAAAATTTGCTCCTGTCGCAGCATTCTGGCAAGGCTTAACAGACCAGAAGGGAATACTAATGCAATATGCGGGCGAAGCGGTAACAATAGGTGTATGAACAAGGAATCACTGCAAAGGCCTCCGCTGACGCCGAAGTACTGGGCCGGCTGGCTGGGCGTCAGCCTCTTGTGGCTCACGGGAAAGCTGCCACAGAGCATAGGTCTGGCCTTATCGGCGCCGTTGGCCTGGTTGATGGCGCGGCTGATGAAGAAGCGGCGGGCCATCGCAGTACGCAATGTGGAGCGTTGCTTTCCGGAGTTTGATGCCGGTCAACAAAAGGCTGTTGTTGACGACTGTTTTCGCTCCCTGGCCAGAGCGGTATTTGAAACCGCCTGGTCCTGGTCTGCATCCGGCAGCCGAATTCTCAAAATGGGTCGGCTGGAAGGTCTGGACAGGCTGCTTGATGCGCACAATGACGGCCGCGGTGTTCTGATGATTACTGCCCATATCTCCTGCCTTGAAATCGGTGCGAGGATTACTGCGCAATCCATTCCTCAAGGCAGAGGAATGTACCGTCTGCTTAAAAGCCCGGTCCTGGAGTGGTACCAGACCCGGGCCCGGGCGAGATATTCAGAGGGCATGTTCAGTAAAAGGGACATACGATCCGCGATCCGCCACCTGCGCCAGGGCGGTGTCTTGTGGTATGCGCCTGATCAGGATTTTGGCCCGGAGCAGAGTGTCTTCGTGCCATTTTTTGGCATCCAGACCGCTACCTTGCGGGCCACTCACCGCCTGATCCGGATGACCGGTTGCGCCGTCGTGCCGATGTTTCCTTCCTATGACCCGGAAACACGCCGTTATACGGTCCGCTTATTGCCACCGATCGAAGACTTTTCGGGGGATGATCCGGGGCCGGTTCTGGAAACCATTAACCGGATCATGGAGGAGCAGATCCGGCGAGCGCCGGGCCAGTACTGGTGGGTTCACCGGCGATTCAAGACTCGCCCCGAGGGTGAACCACCTTTTTATGATTAGTCGTTATGGGCGCATCAGTCCACCGTACATTTTATGCAATCACTGGTAAACTGTTTCAGATGAAAAATCTGATTCGTGTATTTTTTATCCTGACGGTGGCGCTGATTACAGCTTCCTTGCTGCACTCCATGGTGTAGAGGCCTGCCAGGCTGCACAACCGGGGTCAGGTTCCGCGGAACCTGACCCCCGTCCGGAGCGCGAAGCGGTTCAAACCCGCTGGGGCTCCTCAGCGAGACTTTCCCGGTGGTTTACGCAGTGCAGAGGCCCACAGCCCCACCAGGAACCAGATCAGTGACGAGGTATAAGTGCCATAAATGGCGAAATGAGAGTTAAAGGGGAATAGCACCAGGAACACGGCCAGCGCGAATGGAAAAGCATCATGCCGTTCGCTGGGTGTTGTATTGGCCCGGCGTCTCCACAGGAAGAATATCGCCAGCAACAACCCCGTCAAACCGATGGTTCCGGTATCGGACATCACTTCAAGCACAATGTTGTGGGCATGGGTCGCTCCGGACTTACCGCCCGATTTACGCATCAGCACATCATCGGGTTCCGCGTATTTCAGGTAAGCGACCGGGAATGCGCGAACGCCCACACCGTTGACAGGATGCGCCCGGTACATCTTCAGTGCGGTGTTGAAGATCGAGATACGCTCCATGGAGGATTTATCCAGGCTCATTTCACTGCCCATCGTGAATGCCCGGGTAACATTCAAGCGTTCCTGGAATAGCGGAGATGAGTAGTAGCTAACCGCGATAACGATCAGAACCAGTGCCGGAATAGCAAAGATCGTCCGCCGCAATTCCCGGTTCTCCCGCTTCATCATCAGCACCAGGTAGGTTCCCAGCACGATGGCCATCAGGAGCCAGCCAGAGCGCATTCCGGAAATCATCACGGCGCCCAGAATCAGGGCAAAAGAAAGTGCCCAGGCCCAGGATGGCCACTGGCGGCGGGCATGCTCCAGAACCAGCGGCGAAAGCATCGCCAGCGTGGGTCCAAAAAACTGGTACTTCTTTATGAACAATGCATTCAGGCGATCCGGGTTCATCGCGATGCCGAACAGATCACTGCCAGAATGCAGTTGCACAAAGGCATCCAGTGCCCAGAACAACAACAGGTAGGCCGTCCAGCGCAGTACGCGCTCCCGGGCGGATGGGGTAGCTAAAAGTACCGCCATGGCCAGTGCGGCAGCCAGGTAGCGCAGGGCGGCAATGCTGTGTATCCAACTCCTTTGCGGATCCATTGAGTCCACACTCGACAGCACAACGGGAATCCAGTAGCACAGGAACAAAGGCAGGATGAACGTAGCTGAAGAACGGATCATTCGCCGCTGCTCAGCGCTGCGCGCCAATACGGCGAGCGCAAGGGCAAAAGTCGACAGAGGAATTTCAGCCAGACGGTGGAACGGCAGCAACGCAATGAAGGCGACAGCCAGCCAACTGGCCCATTCATTTTGAAAACGACGGAGGAGAATACTCATGTGTTTTTGGCTTCCAGGGCCTGGTAGTAAACATTAAGAGTTTTGTGCATGGACTCCTGCAGACCAAACGCACCGCTGTGTGGGACGCAGGGCTGCTGGTGCAGGAACTCCCGGGTACGCTCACACAGTTGCGAACGGTTTCCTGGCGCCACGGCCCCGGCAGGGAATACTTCGGCAAGAACCTCCTGTACACCACCGTGGTTCCAGCCGATCACCGGCACACCAAGATGCAAGGATTCGGGTACCGTTCTGCCGAATGCTTCGGGTGGATCACTGCACAGGCTGAAAACGACTTCCGAGGCGGCGAGCCAGTCCCTGATATCCATCCTGGCGCCGGTGAAGGTAATTCGGTCAAGTACGCCGTAGCGCTCCGCCAGTCCCTCAAGTTCGTCGCGATAACGCGATCCGGGTTTTGCAGTACCCACGATGACACCGTGCAGGTCGGGAAACTCAGGCAGGAGCTTTGCAGTCAGTTCGATGAAGTCCGGGTGTCCCTTGTAGCGCGAAAGACGGCCCGGAAGACACAGCAGTCGCCGGTCGGTCAGTTCAGGAAATTCAGCGTAAACCTGCTCGAACCAGTCCGATCCGGGGCGGTAACCGTAAGGGAAAGCCCGATGACTGACACCGCCAAGAACCGTAACAACCCGATCGGCATTGCTTGTGGGATAGTTGTGCAGCATATAGTCACGAATGTGATCGGAAACGGCGATGACGCGGTCACCACCCGCCATGACCGCGCTGTAGCGGCTAACCGAATAATGCCCGTGCATGCTGGTAATGAAAACCGGCCTGTTTACGGGAGGCAGCCGGCGGATCGCCAGTCGGCAAATCCAGGCGGGTAAGCGCGAATGCACATGCAGGATTTCGGGGCGCTCGCGATCCAGCCACTCACTGAGCCGGGAAATATATCGCAGGGTACCGAGCTGTTTTTTTCCGATGGGCCAGTCAAGAAGTTCGGCGCCGCATGCCCGTACACGGTCACCCAGCGGACCATCTGCTGCGATTACCGACACGCGGTGGCCTTGTGAAACCGCGTACTCGCTTAGTTCGGTGGCGACCAGTTCCGATCCGCCCAGGTTGAGCGATACCAGCGCCTGAACTATGTGCATGGCTTTAGGAAACCTCTGGTTTAATCCACCAGGCGATACCGGGCACCGCAATAGGGGCACTTGGCGGAACCGGTTTGCTCAATGGGCAGATAGACCCTGGGATGAGAATTCCATAGCTTCTGCTCAGGTGTTGGGCATGACAGGGGCAGATCAGCCCGCTTGACCTCGTATTCATTTTTAGTGTTAGCGGATTCCAGATTGGAATCAGTGGCATCTGTGGCGTGAGTCAACGGTGGCCTCCCAAGTGTGTAAGAGTGGGTGATTCGAAAAGTTTCATATGGGTATTCTACGGTACTCGGCGGACTAAATCCGATGAGCACCCAGCTTGCGTGCAAAAATTCGGGCAGATTCCTGAGTATCAACGGATGGGGCTTGCTCGCCGGGCGCCAGCGAAGCAATCATTCGTTGCTGACGGAGCTCGTTAACGGTTTGTCGGAGTATGGAAGTTTCATCCTCCGTGAGCCATCCTGCTGCTCCAAGCTGCGCAATTTGGGGCAACGTTCCCCGAGCCTTCGCGAACTCGGGGAAGGTATGCGCTGATGCCAGTACACCAAGTTGTGCGATGAACTCAATATCAATCAGGCCTCCCGGCCGGTATTTGGCAGAACGGGCTTTATCAGGATGGGTATTTGAGTCACGCTCCCCGGGCATGTTCCGGCGCATTTTCTGGCGCATTTCCCACAGGTCTGAGCGCAGTTTTTCAGGATCCCTCTCCCGGCACAGAGCTTCCTGTCGGATATGATCAAGGCGGACAGACAGGGACTGGTTGCCGGCGATGAAGCGGGAGCGGGTCAGAGCCTGAAGCTCCCAGGTCCAGGCTTCATTCAGCTGGTATTCCCGGAATGCATCAATGCTGCTGACCAGTGAACCGGCCCGCCCGTTAGGTCTGAGCCTCGTATCCACATCATACAGTCGTCCAGAGCGGGTCGTGACGGTCAGAAAGCTCAGGACACGCTGGGCCAGCCGTGCGTAGTACCGTTCGGCAGGGAGGGGGCGTGGGCCATCGGATATTTCCTGACCCGCCCTGAACAGGAATACAATATCCAGGTCCGAATCGTAGCCCAACTCCTGGGCTCCCAGGGTGCCGTAGGCGATGATGGCCATGTTTCCGTCGCTGCGCTCTTTATCTCCACTTTCGATATTGACAGAAGAGAAATGGCCATGACGGACTTCAAGTTCTTTTCTGGCGATGGCAAGCACACCTTTGAGGATGGCGGCGGCGAGACCGGACAAAGCAAGTTGAGCCTGCTCAGCACCTAATGTGCCCTGCAGTTGTGCAACAGCAATACGCAAGCCGGTGGCCAGTTTGAGGTAATTTAGCCCCTCCAGCACTGCTTCGGTGTCCTGGTTTGCAGTCACCAGGCGTTTAACGCTGCGTTCAAGATCGGTTTCGGCAGGTATTTGCCGGCCGAGCGAGGGGTCGATCAACTCGTCCAGTAAGGCCGGGAAGCGAATGACCCGGGTTGCAATCCAGTCGCTGCGGGCGAACAATTCCAGCATTCGGTCCAGGGCGGGTACATGCTGAACCAGCAGTACCAGATAGGCGCTACGCCTGCAGACGGCAAGCACCAGGTCAAATACCCGGTTCAGGGTTTTCTGTTCCAGCGATTGCTGGTCAATACGCTCCAGCAGGAGCGGCATGAAGCGATCCAGCCGGCGGCGGGCCCGATCACTCACCACCAAGCGCTTGAGTTGATGCAGGAATGCTTTCATCGGACCGTCTGCCAGTTCGATCGGATTCTGGTCAATACTCTGCCGGTCGGTCTGTAGTTTGCGCCATTGCCGGATCCAGCGGTCGTCTTCTTTGACTGGGGGCAGGGAAGGAAAAATTGCCTGGAACCGTTCTGAAACCCGCCGCCGGGTATCGGCCAAATGCCCGGCCAGTGCTGCGGGGTTTTTCTCCCCCATGCCTCGTGCGATACGCCTGAGATCATCGCCAGACGGTAAGTGATGGGTTTGCTGATCGCGGAGGGCCTGTATTCTGTTTTCCAGCCGGCGCAGATAAACATAGTCCTGGCGGACTTCGAGCACAGCTTTGCGGCCCATCAGCTTCAGGCCGGCTATCTGTTCCAGCGCCTGGTCGAGTGAAGGTGTTTGCAGGCTGGGCTCGCGGCCTCCGCGAAGGATTTGAAAACACTGAGCCAGGAATTCAATTTCGCGGATACCGCCGGGCCCGCGTTTGACATCATCCATACGATCTTTCCGCTTCGCATCCTCACGCACATTTGCATGCATTTCCTGCAAGGCCTCAACCGATCCAAAATCAATATAACGACGGTAGATGAACGGTCGCAGGCTTTCCAGCAACCGTGCTCCCGAAGCCAGGTCACCGGCAACCGGCCGCGCTTTAAGCAGAGCGTAGCGCTCCCAATCACGCCCTTCGCGCTGATAATACTGCTCCATGGCCGGGATGCTCGAGGTCAGCGGACCGGAATCACCAAAAGGGCGCAGCCGTGTGTCCACGCGGAAGCAGAAGCCATCCCCGCTGACCTCCGACAGGCTGGCAATAACTGCGCGGGCCAGGCGGGTGAAATACTGGTCGTTGGCGAGTTTGCGCCGACCATCACATTCACCGGTTTGCGGGTAGCAAAACATCACATCAATATCCGAAGACAGGTTGAGTTCACCTCCCCCGAATTTGCCCATACCGATAACAAACAACCCTTGCTCGCTGCCGTCACCCCCGCGTGGTTTGCCATATTTTCCTGCAAACGATGCGCGTGCACATCAATTGCAGTCTGCAGGCACAGTTCTGCCAGGCGAGTGAGATCAGAGAAAGTTTCAGCCAGGGTGGCCAGTCCGCACAGGTCACGCCAGATAATACGCAGCATCTGCTGGTTGCGGAAGCGTCTCAGGCCGGCATCCAGACCGGCGTGTGTGACGAATGTTTGCAGTGTATTGGCCACCGGGGCCTGGTGCTGATCCAGGCCTTCTGCCCACTGTGGGTAACGGTCCAGCACGTTGCCGGCAAAATAGCTGCAGTAACGTACATGGGTCTCGCGATCCCGGGGTGCAATGCGGACCGGGGGCGTATCGATCCAGCCGGAAAGTGAAACAGATGGCGTAACAGGAGCCTTCATAAGCGAATTATAAGGTGATCTGCTGCCACGATGCTTTAAGATGAGCAGATATTTTGCAGCAAGGAGCATTTTATGAAACAGGTGGTGATTCAAAAATTCGGCTGGCACGGCGTCAGCTTTGGTTCTGCGTTGGCCATGGCGATTTCGTTCAATGTCAATCATTCTCTTGGCTGGGCTATTATCCACGGTTTGTTGTCGTGGTTTTACGTAATCTATTTCGGAATTTTCAATTAATTGCCATGTTTCGTTTGCTGATTGCCGTGCTTGTTGCTGTCATGATCCTGGTAGCCTGTTCCGGGGACGAATATGATCCTGCACAGGATATTTTTTCTTTTGCCAACAGCGACCAGTTCGTGATCAGGCACCTGGAACTGGATCTGAGTGTTGATTTTGATCGCCAGACACTCGACGGCAGCGCCGTTCTTCATATGGAGCGACTGGATCCTGATGCGATGACGGTCGTACTGGACAGCCGTGGACTGCAGATCAATGGCATTCGGATCGTGGCCGGGGAATTGGAGGAAAAACCGGTCAGTTTTGAGGTGGGTGCAACGGATCCAATTAAGGGGGAAGCCATCCGGATACAATTGCCGGAGGATTTTGAATCCCCGGCTGAATTCCGGCTGGAAATTGATTACCGGACCGGATCCGATGCTTCAGCATTGATGTGGTTGCCGCCGGAACTTACGGCGGGTGGAAAGTATCCCTTTTTGTTCACCCAGTCGCAGTCAATTCATGCACGCAGTTGGGTGCCGCTGCAGGATACACCGGGTGTTCGATTCACCTACGAAGCGAAAATACATACACCAGGGAAGTTACTGGCGCTGATGAGTGCGGACAATGACCCCCTTGCTGCGAGAAGTGGGGAATATCATTTTTCCATGCCTCAACCCATTCCCTCCTACCTGCTGGCGCTGGCGGTGGGCAATGTGTTTTTCGCACCGATTGGCGATGATACCGGCGTTTATGCAGAGCCGGAGGTATTGCAGGATGCGGCATGGGAGTTTGCTGACACCCAGGCCATGCTGGATGCTGCTGAATCCCTCTACGGCCCGTATCAGTGGGGTCGCTATGACCTGTTGATCCTGCCGCCCAGCTTTCCCTATGGCGGGATGGAAAATCCACGCCTTTCCTTTATCACCCCCAGCATTCTCGCCGGTGATCGCAGCCTGGTTTCCATGATTGCCCATGAACTCGCACACTCCTGGTCAGGTAACCTGGTGAGTAACGCCACTTGGAGAGACATCTGGTTGAATGAGGGAACAACTTCCTACCTGGATGCCCGCTTGATGGAAGTGTTGTATGGAAAAGCGCGTGCCGATGAGGAGCGTTTGTTGACCTATCAGTCCTTGCAGGAAACACTGCAATCGCTGCCCCCGGAAATGCAGCACCTGGCGCCGGTTTTTCAGTTTGGGGATCCGGATGTTGGCCAGGAGGGACTGGAATACTCCAAAGGACAGTTGATGCTGGAGACCCTTGAGGCCGCATTCGGCAGGGATCGTTTTGATAAGTACCTGGCCGGGTATT
>JAJRRA010000062.1 GCA_024279945.1 Gammaproteobacteria bacterium | reverse complement strand
CTACCCAAACAGCCTTCCACCTCCGTTGCCGGCGGTTTTATCGGTTTTATTTCAGCCCTGATCGGAATCGGTGGCGGCGCCATGACGGTACCCTGGCTGTTGTGGCACGGCGTGCAGCCGCAACGAGCAGTTGCAACGTCTGCAGCCTGCGGCTATCCGATCGCTATCGCCGGATCGGTGTCTTTCGTCGTACTGGGTCAGGGCAGTGGTATGCCGGAGGCGGCGCTGGGTTACGTGCACCTGCCCGCATTCGTGGGAATTGCACTGCTTGGCGCGCTGGCCGCCCCTTTGGGTGTGGCAACCGTGCATCGTTTACCACCCCGCACGGTGCGGCGGATATTCGGCCTGTTCCTGACCCTTGTGGGCAGCCATATGCTGCTTAATTTTTAATGGAAGTTATGGTGGATTAACGCGCTTCGACACTGATTACCGAGCGTGTTGCCGGCAACAACTCGAGCCCCGGTGGCAGTTCAACTTCCAGCACCACCGGGCAGTGATCTGAGTAAGTTACATCGAGCACCTCTGACTTTCTGCAAACCAGGGAATGACTCACCAGGATATGATCGATTGCCCGTTGCGGCTGCCAGGATGGAAAACTGGCCAGGCCGACAGTCGGCGCCACCAACCCCAGTGCCTGGCGAAATTCGAGCAGACCCGGGCTATCGGCTGGTGTATTGAGATCCCCCATCACGATCAGGTTTTTGCTGTCTGCCAGTTCACGGGTAAGAAACATGAGTTGTTGCCGCCGTGCACGCTTGCCCAGCGCCAGATGCACCACGGCCACATCAAGGCGGCTCTCGCCCTGGCCATATCGGATAAGCAACGTCCCCCGGCCGGGAATGATGCCTGGCAAACGGTGATCCTCGACAGACCGCGGTTCAAACTTGCTGAGAAAACCATTGCCGGCGTAGGCGACTGTTCCAACCTTGCGATTTGACTGATGACACCAAAACGGCATCCCGGAATGATTGGCCAGGTAGCGCGACTGATTGATATAGCCTGACCTGAGGCTGCCGGTGTCCACTTCCTGTAGCGCAACCATATCGTACGGTGCTACCAGTTCTGCAATGGCATCAAGGTTTTCAATACGTTTGAAATGCGGCAGAACCTGCCGCCAGCTATGCGTAACATAGTGATGGTAGTGGGCAGTAGCCGTGCCTGTTCCGGTCAGCAACATTGCTGGACAAGGAAGCTGCGGCCATTGACGGGTTCAGCCTGGAAAAATATGTCCACGAGGAGTCTGCTTTCGGGCTTCCGGAGTCGCCCGGACCAATCAGGCTTAAAGCCCTGTTTGACGAAGGTGCTGCCTTTCATCTGACCGAACGGAAGCTTGCGGAGGATCAATTGCTCAAAGAATTGCCGGATGGTTGTTTTCGGCTGACTGCCACCGTGGCGGACACATCCGAACTGCGCTGGTGGCTGCTGGGTTTTGGGGATGGTGTGGAAGTGATCGGGCCCAAGGCGTTGCGCCATGAAATCAGCGAGATGGTTGCAAACATGGCCAGGATGTATCAGTGAGTTTAGCGAATTACCCAAATGTGGAAAAGCTGGCCCGGGTGTTTGACTGGGCGTTGGGTGTGATTTTTTCGCTATTGCTAATCGGATTATTGTTGTTTTTGATCATAATGATCATCGTCTTGATTCTCTAAACCCAAAGCCAACAATACCGGCTGAGGCATCGTGTGTCTTTAATATTACCGCAAGGAGACCCGGACTGTGTCATGGCTTGCTGGATGGGTAAGTAAATCCTCGCTTTTGAAATTTCAGATTAAAAAGGAATAGCGTTGCTCAAGATTGGATAAATGGGCCTCCATCCCACTCCAGTTGGACGTATTTCTCCACTCAGCCCAAAGCTGCTGATAGGATCGGGCAACAAATTTGATTTGGCTGTTTCTCACCGCCTCAGTGAAGTGCTCAAGTTCTTTTCGGTGGCTGCGGTATTCTTCAATACTGACCGGACCCAACTTACAGATATGCGTACTTTTCGATTAATTATTCCTGCACAGCCGGATCAGCCCAGCGAGGCCCCTGGCTTGTGGTTTGACAGGGCCTCGCGCTTTTTCCCACCTGGTGACAGTGGCGGCAGTTATACCAACGGCATGCGCGAATTCGGTCTTGCTCATGCCAAGCCGCCGCCGCAGACTGGCAATTGAGCGTGCAGTAGGTTTGATGGGCGCTGCGATACTGGCTTCATCTGGTATTTCTTCCAGCTCCACACCAAACACATTCTCAAGTTCCTTGCCGCTGAGGGATCGGCGCCTGGCGCGACGCGATCCCGCGCCTGCAATCGCATCGGCGGTGACACCGGCGCTAATCAGTTCATTGTGGTCAACACCGCGCAGCAGGAACAACAGGGCCGGCTGCGTGTCAAGCCGCGCTCCAATACCGTATATGACGGCGGCGATGTGCTTACACATATCGGCCCAGTCAGGGCAGTCGCAGGTATACCGAAACTCACCAGGCAATGGAAAGAGCCCATGTTCACGGTCGGTGACGGTGCTCATGATCTCTTCAGACAGCTTTCCCTGCAGCAACTCGATAAGGGAGCCGATCTTGCCCGTGCAACGCTTCTTCAGTTCCATCCACTTCGCTTTGCTCTGCGTCTTGATATCGACGTTGACGCGGTACAGCTTCGAGCCGGAAACAATGGCCTCAACCTTTCCTTTTTTGATACTCAGATGGCAAACTGACCCGTTCCGTACATAGGTTCGGCCACGCGGCAGCCGGTTGGCGTAGTCTCCGAATGATTCCATGTGTGCACACCAACCTTTACCCCAAAAGCTGCGGGCGATCACGCGCCCCTCAATCTCGACGGGCTGGATGTCCTGCCCCTTCTTTAGCAGTTTGCTCACCTCCCGCCTGGCCTGCGCGCGACGCTGCGCCACCGGCACATAAGCCGGCCAGCCACCGTAGTCTTCATAGCGATGTCTTCTTCGTTTTTTCATTGCGATCAAATCTTCGCGCGTTCAATGTCCAGCGATATCATACTGAGAATCTCTTCGTCGGTCATTTCCGTCAAGGCCCTCTCGGCGCCCCCTTTGAGCAGGGCGTCGGCCATGTCCTGCTTGCCGCGAATCAGGGCATCAATTTTCTCCTCGATTGTACCTCGTGTAACGAATTTGTGGACCAGTACATTTCGCTCCTGGCCGATGCGAAACACGCGGTCGGTGGCCTGATTCTCGACGGCGGGGTTCCACCATCGGTCGAAGTGGATAACATGCGAGGCTGCCGTCAGGTTCAATCCCACGCCTCCGGCCTTGACGGATAGCACAAAGAAAGGAGGACCGTCTTCGCGCTGGAAATCTGTTACCAGGTACTTGCGGCTCTTGACGGCGGTTCCCCCATGCAATACCAGCCCATCGTGACCGAACACCGTAGCCAGAAACTCAGCCAGTGGATCCGTGATTACGCGGAATTGGGTAAAAATGAGCACCTTCTCACCGCGTGATGCTATTTCTCTGCAAAGAACTCCCAGGCGTTCAAACTTGGCGCTTGCAGAGGGATCGTATTCGCCATCCCCCGTGAATTGACTGGGATGGTTACAGATTTGCTTGAAGCGCATGAGGTAGCTGAGCACGAGACCGCGACGCTTGATCCCTTCGTCACCGGTTTGCTCGAGAGCCGTGGCCAGTGCAGCAACGCTCTGCTGATAGAGCACCGCCTGAGGCTTGGACAGACCACAGAAAACCTGCATCTCGGTTTTGTCCGGCAAGCCAGGCGCTATGTCCGGATCTGTCTTCATGCGCCGCAAGATATAGGGCGCAACCAGATTGCGCAGGGGGGCATAACGTGCGTGCTCCTTGTTCTCTAACGATTTGGCGAAGGACTTGAAACGCGCGGCGCTGCCAAGCAGGCCGGGGTTGAGAAAGTCAAAGATGGACCAAAGGTCTCCCAAGCGGTTTTCGACAGGCGTTCCGGTCAAGGCTACACGTGCATTTCCATTAAGTTTCTTGACCGCCCTGGTTTGTCGCGCGGATGGATTCTTAATCGCCTGGGCCTCGTCGAGGACCACCCAGTTCCAGGCGACCGAGCACAGCCACTCAAGACGAGGGACCATGCTGTAGGTCGTGATCAGGAGGTCGACGCCCAACAGGCTTTCGGTCGGGTTCGCCGCCAGTTCGGTCAAGGTCCGTTTTGATGTTTCAGAACTGTGCGCAATCATTAGATTCAAACCAGGTGCAAACCGGGCGGCTTCGGCTTTCCAATTGCCAATCAATGACGCAGGAATTACCAGCAGGGATGGTTTTGCCGTTCCCCCCAGTGATTCCTGCTTGTGCCTCAACAACAGGGCCAGCACCTGGATCGTTTTACCCAATCCCATATCATCAGCCAGACAAGAGCCAACACCGAGTCGCGAGCAGAACCAGAGCCAGTTCAAGCCGGCAAGTTGGTAGTCACGCAACGCTCCGTGCAAGTCCGACGGCGGCAGCCCAGTCAATCCCGTTGGGGCGCGTAGGCCAGCCAGGGTTTCGCGCAGGCCGTCACCCGCCTCTACGAACGCCCATGACGCATGTTCGTGAATGGCCTCATCTTCCCTTAAGTCCGCCGCCGCCCCGGCCAGCAGGCGCATGCCTTCGATGAACGGAACACCGCCGGCAGCCAATCCATGCTCGACGTGCTGCCAATGCTCCAATGCCTCGCGCAGCTTCTCGCTGTCCACCTCAACCCACTCGCCTCGCAACAGCATGAGCCCTTCCGTCCCATGCAAAAGGGCCTGCACCTCTTCATCGGACAGTTGTTGATCCCCGAGCGCCAGCGACATGTGGAAATCCAGCAAAGCATCTTTCCCCATGGTTGCGTGCTTTGCACTGTCCAGGGTTATGGCTACGCGCGGTCGCGCCCGTTTGCGCCACCAATTGGGTAGTTGTGCAAGCAGACCGCACTCTTCATAGATGGGAATCTCCCTGAGAAATGCATAAGCTTCTCCGGGCGTCCAGACAATGGGTTGAAAAACGTCGCCGGTCTCTACGAGGTCTGCAATCAGTTCGCTGCGTTGAGCAACCGCATGCAAGGGTGAGAGCAACCTCAACAGCTCAGATTTCCTGGACGCGCCGGCATACTCCTGCAAGGCAAGCCCCAACGGAAGACGGCGCACCCGGCCTCCTCGGGACAGACCGGTGGCATAGGTTGCCATGAAAGCAAACGGGTATTTTGTATCTCCTTTGTTCTCTGCCAGGTGCAGGGTCACTCGCCCGACGCGTGACCACTGTCGCGCATAGGTCTCCAGAAAAGGGCCCAATCCCCCGCATTCGCCCGCCTGGTCCACTGTCCAGTCCAACAGGCGTTGCCAAACGCTGCGCAATACTTCCGCAGTCAGATATTCTGCTCCCGGCATCGGGGGCGCGTTCTGAACCCACTCAGCCAGAAGTGCTGCAGAGGGTGGGTCGATGGCCTCGCGAGTAAAGCGTTCCGTCTCAGGCACATGGCAAAGAGACCGCAGGAAGTCCGTCGCAATATCGTGCCAGAACCCTATGGATGTGCTTACATGATGCGGCACGCCCGCAGCAGCCAAAGCCAGCAGCCCCGCAGCTTCATTTTCCAAAAAGCGAGACACCACCCCCTGTGCCCAGCGATCATGTCCGTGGTAAGGCAGCGATGACACTATGCCGTGCGGCGTCATCCGCAGTTCAAGCAATTCCGTCCCGCTATTCACAAGCCGGTATTCCAATCCCTGGTAATCTCTTCGGCCTTATCCACCGATTCCATACCAGGTAATTTTTCTTTTTGCAGAAGTGATACAGAAACAGCATATTGCAGTCAGGATTGTGCGTGAGGGGGCGTGATATCAAGCTTTACACCCAATGCTCCGAGCAAACGACGTACCGTATCAAAGCGTGGTTGCGCGCCAGGCTTAAGTGCCTTGTACAAGCTCTCCCGGCCAAGACCGGCACTTGCTGCGACTGTTGCGATACCCTGGGCCTTTGCCACATCACGCACCGCCACCAAAAAAGCATCAGGATCCGGGTTTTCCAAAGCAGCCCTGAGATATTCTGCAATTGCTTCATCACTATCCAGATAATCGCTGGCGTCAAATGGTTCCAGGTTTAAGTGATTTGTTTTGCCCATTCTTAATGCATCCCCAAGTTTCATACGTCCTGTAGCAGACGAGCGAGTTCCCGGGCTTTGGAAATATCCCGCTGCTGTCCGCGTTTGGTGCCACCGCAAAGCAGTACATAAACCACATCACCATCGCGAGTGAAGTAAACCCGGTAGCCCGGCCCAAAGTGAATACGCATTTCTGAAACCCCGGCACCTACTGGTTCACAATCGCCAAAATTACCACGCTCGGCAGAACGGATGCGTTCAACAATACGAGCTTTACCGCGTGCATCTTTGAGTTTAGAAAGCCACGCATCAAAGATTTCGGTGCGGACTATCGTATTCATGATACGCCTGTATCCATATGGATACAATCTCACGACAAAGAATTACTTGGAAGAGGATATGAACTCGTAAACTTGTAAGGATTACCGGTTTTCTGAATAAAAGGAAAATCGTTTGAAGACTCGCGGGGTTGCGTCAGACGATTCGGTTTTCGAGACGCTCGATGCGAGACAGATTGCTCAAATCCCGTTCGTGCGGCGATTCTTATTCAACTTCAATCGCTTTTCGCGCTGATTCGGATTGGCCAGGAATCGGCTCAATTCGCTGCAATCCGTGCAACTGCAGGACAATTTGTGTGGCCGCCGGAAATCCGCCGGCTCCTGGGGGAACCACAGCAGTGCGGACCTACAGCATTTGCCCGACCTGTGCCGCATCGGTTTCGTGCTCAGCCAGTTGCCCCGTGCTCAGCAAGTTGCGTAAAGTCATTTTCGTGCCCTATTACAAAAATCTTTGGCTCCTCCACCACACGGGAAATAAAGCGCTCTTTCTTCTCAGCCTGAGCACCGAACTTGTCTGCGGTCATCACCACCGGGTTGATCTCCCGACCCAGTTTTCCCTGCGTTGATGCCAGAGCCGTTACCGCCTCGAGCAATGAAATGTCTCCAATGATCATCAAGTCAACGTCACTGGAATAGTTCTGCCGGCCGACAGCCAGTGAACCAAAAACAAATGCCAGAGCAATTCTGCCGGATAAATCAGCCAATGCATCACTCAGCACTCCGGCCAAACCCACGGTTTTGCGGAATATACTGGCCAGTTCTTCATACACCGGGCAGGTTCGGTTCGCCCGATAGCGAACCTGGTTTCCTTGTCGTTCTTTCAGCAACAACCCTGCTTCAAACAAGGCTTTCAACTCCCTATGCAGTGATCCCGCGGGAATGCCTGTCATCCGTTCAAGTTCCCGGAGATGAAAATCTTCATCCGGCCGGAGCAATAATTTGGCCAGCAGTTCACGCCGATAGGCGCCGAACATCAACTCGACAGCTTGCTTTGCCATGACACACACCTTCTGTTCTCAGATTTACTACGATTGTAGCTATATTGAGAACATGTTTATAGTGTACACAGACAAAATACTCCCTCGATTCAGACATGGAACTCAGTTTGAGCCTTACGCTATCGATACAGAATAGGAAATTCGATTTAGCTTGTGTAGGAGTATTGCCCTGGCCGTCAGGTAGGATCCGAATTTCAGATTGGAAAAGAATAGCGTTGCTCAAGGTTGGATAAATGGGCCTCCATCCCACTCCAGTTGGACATATTTCGCCACTCAGCCCAAAGCTGCCGATAGGATCGAGCAGCAAATTTGATTTGGCTGTTTCTCACCGCCTCAGTGAAGTGCTCAAGTTCTTTTCGGTGGCTGCGGTATTCTTCAATATCACCCGAATTGGTCGGTTCCCAGTAAATATAAAAGAGCGCCTGCTCTGCGGTAACCTTTCCCAGGGTGTTTCGCATGCCCAGGTAGTGCTTCACCAGTTGCGCCGCGTCGAGAAATTTGAATAAGCTCGGATCGCCTTTCAATTCCTGGTAAACATTCGTCCACATGGGCTCGGCCAAGGATTCAATTGCTCCTTCGTAACTATTCGTGAACCTGGCAACCTTCGGCCATAAAGGTTCGAGAAACTTCGATTCAACGCACACAATTTGCACCAGCCCTGCCGCATAAAAATCCAGATGTGGATCTGTTCCTTTTAGCCCGGTCGGCAGCGGTTTTTCAAACTGGGCACTTGAGAACCCCTGGTAACCCACCAGCTCCAGGTTTTGTGGCTGGTGTCGAAACGGCCCAAAAGCGTTCACTGCAAGGGCGGAAGAAGAAAATGCAGCACAGAACTTCGCGGGATCCCTTGAGCCATCCACCAACTCGTTGCCGGCACCCGCGCCCAGGTCAGTCCAGAAGTCATTCTTTTCAACGCCCGGAATCAGGTTCTGTTCCGGGAGTTTTGTGTAAGCTTCATGGGCATCACGAAAAATCGAGTGACCGCTGAATGCCGCCAGCCGCTCAGCAGCTTTCTTTTCTGCGTGCGCTCTGATGGCATGACTGACCTTTGGGTTCATGACATCAACTCCACCAGGCCAACAAGATATTTCTTCCTGGGTCCTTTTTTTATATGGTGGAGGAGGTTTAGCCGCTCACTGGAAGCACGATGTTTCACAGTCGCCATGATAGAACAGTAATTAATCCAGCGGTGAAAGCGAGCCGAAAATGGGACAGAAGGACGGTATCTGGATTTGCACTTTCGCTGACCAGCCGAGTCTTTCATCCAGCGCATCAAAAATGATCTCCCTTAGTCGGGCCTCATTGATATTTTCCAGCCATTCGCATACAGCTTATTTAACATAATCACGTTTCCGCAGAAACGTTTTGGGGAATTGATATAGAAATGTCCTCTTTTATCTATTCAGAAAGGCTACCCATCGTCATCGCCATAAATCGATAATCCCTGCCCGTAGGGATTATTCGGGCTGTCACTGCGATACGGGTTCCCGGCGCCGTATGGGTTGTTGATGCTGTCAGAAGAGTAGGGATTGCCGTAACGTCCATAGGGATTGGAGATCGAATCCGCATCGTAGGGGTTGCTGCTTAACTTTCCGCGGTAGTTACCGTCGCTGTCGTACAAGCGGGGCGCATTGGTGGCGTAGGGGTTGGTGGCGCTGTCGTTTGAATACTGTGAGCCATAAGGCCCATAGGGATTATTGATGCTGTCGGAAGAATATTCCGAGCCATACTGGCCATAAGGATTGCTGGTGGAATCGGCATTGTAGCGGTTCTCGCTTAACTGGCCAATGTACTCGCCAGGTGGGTCAGCCAGGGCGGCAGAAGTGAAAAATATGCTCAAAACAAGCAGGAAAATTCTCATCGCTTACTCCTTCATGTGTCTATTTGCAGTTTCCAATGTGGCACACGGTGTTCTCAGGGCATGAGAATTACCATTAAACGCTGGTTTCCAGGCGGTCCTGATATTTTGCTTACTCTCACCCAGGCACCTGAAACCCGCATCTTTCATCAATAGTCCTACAAAAATCAAAGCAAATTTACTCTACTGAGATAGCTCAGCCCAGTCCAAACTACCTCCACGCAAGCAATTCAGACGGCAACAGCAATTTGATAAATATACTAATATAGGTATAATTGATATTGAAAAAACTCGAACTCAAAATAATTCATTGGCATGGAAACGCATTGAATACAGTTCGAAAGTTTCCCCGGTCAGTTCGAGTCTGTATCGGTAGTGAGCTGTATTTACTACAAACCGGGGAAAAACCCATTGACAGCAAGCCAATGTCGATCGTAGGCCGTGGTGTATGGGAGATTCGAGTTCAAAATAATAAGAATGCATATCGTGTTCTCTATCTTGTCAAACACAACAACCGCATACATGTGCTCCACGCGTTTCAGAAAAAGACGCAACGAATATCAAGGCCTGACGTGAACTTGGGCAAATCACGGTATCGGCAATTGCAAGGCGATAAATAGGAATTAATACCGGTGGCAAAGGTTAGCAAAAGTAATGTTTTTGAAGAACTGGGCTTCGATGCTGCAGAGTCTGCCGATCTGGCGTTGCGCACTTATCTCATGTCCGAGATTCGCAAATTCATCAAAACAAATAATCTGACCCAAATTAGAGCGGCCAGATTTTTTGGTGTACCACAGCCAAAAATCAGCTACATCACGACCGGGAAGGTTGAGAAAATTTCATCGGACTACCTGGTTGGCCTGCTGGCGAAGACCGGAGGTGACTTTCGTTATTCTTTCAAACAACCTACAAAAAGAAAGGCGGCAGAACGGCTGTCAAGCATCACATTCTCTTACAATTTTCAGATTGAAAAAGAATAGCGTTCATACCTTCCTATTCGCCCTCTTTAAATATATCGCTCCAATAGGATTTCCTGTTTACCAGCAACTCCAACCTGACCGTCGCCCGGGTCATTGCACAGTATAAAAGCCGCCTGGAGCGATCGTTATCGCGCAAACCTTGGTGGATGTCCATCACAATGATGGCTGGGAGTATAGGAAATTTAAACACTATATTGCCGGAATCCCACATGTATTAAAAGCCGCATTACGTCAGCGTTTCAGTCAATTCACTGCGAACGTTGGGCCAGTTGAACGGTGAGAGCTGGATTCTGCCCAGTTGTCTCTCTATTTCACGACATTTCCGACGTCTGGGCGAAAAGAGCCCTGCCGTTATCCGGTTGGGAACGGTAAATCAGAGCTACGGTTGGGTTCACTCCTTCAAACCAACAAACCCATTGGTGAGCTTGGCGATGCCCGGCAATCCGGCAGTAGATTGTTTCCAGCTAATACCCTTTTTTTATTCAGGTGAGCAAGTATCGTCCTGATCACTGCGGGGTCTTCGATGCTGGCGATGATTTTGACATCACCACCGCACTCGCCGCAGGTTGCGATATCAATGCTGAATACACGCTTCAATCGTTGCGCCCACGTCATGGCAGCCCGGCATTCGGCAGGAGTTTGGCCCTCATCAAGTGACTGGGGCTTTTTAACTTTGCCCCGTTTTGTGGGTGTTATTTGAGCACGATGATTACTATTTGGGGCGAAAACACCATGAAAACGCGTGAGGTTAACTCTTGGTTTTGGAACCAAGGAAACCAGCCTGGAGATGAAATCCAACGGTTCAAATATGACATGGGTTGTACCGTTACGATAGGGTGTTTTCAGTTCATAGCGTACCTGACCGTTGCGGGTCATTGATAAGCGTTTGGTAGACACCGCTGGTCTTGCGATGTAACGGCACAGGCGTTCCAGTTTGTCTCGTTCATGTGCTCTGGCGGCAACTCCTGCATGCAGTGAAAAACCAGCTACATTGCCCACTCTGGGTGCAAACTGATCATCTTCACAATCGGGCAAAGTTTGTAAAGTGAATACCTTGCGCCCTTGTTGTGGTCCCACGGCAATTCGATAGGTAATGGAACTTCCCAACAGGTGATTCATCGGTGTTTCATTAGCGGTATCCACAGCATCTGCGGAAAGATAGCTGTTGCCAGTATCACGCACCAACAATCCCTGGCGCTCCAGATAGCGACCAACACGATGCGCAACGGTGTGTGTTAGCTGGGTAAGTTCATCACTGGTAGGGGCTTTAACCCGGCGAAATCGTGAGGTTCCATGTTTGTTGTCAGCGTAAACGCCATCCAGAAACAGCATGTGAAAGTGAATGTTGAGATTGAGCGATCCACCGAAACACTGTATTAAGGTGACGGCACCGGTCCGTGCGGTGGCTTTGGTGTAACCGGCTTTGCGTGTCAATGGCGTGGCTATGGCTCGATAGACGATGCCCAGCACACGGCCCATGACGGCGGGTTGGCTGGCGAACAGAAAACGTAGCGGGAACGGCACGCTGAGGACCCATTGACGCATCGGCTGATGGGGTAGGATATCATCGACCAGCAGGGCGGCACTGTCGGCCATGCGTCGTGCTCCACAGCTCGGACAGAAGCCCCGCTTCTTACAGCTGAACGCAACCAATTTTTCATCATGGCAAGTCTCGCACCGAACTCTGAGAAAGCCATATTCAAGTCTTCCACATTTCAGGTACTCGTCAAATTCTTTTGTAACGTATGCTGGCAAGGTCTTGCCATGACTTGCCAACTCGGCCTGAAACTCCGGCCAGTACTCCTGAACGATTTGGTAAAGTAAAGTCGTCTCGGGCCGGTGGCGTACATATGCTGCAGCTGCATTTGGCCGTTCCTGGTGAGCTTTGTGCGCGAGCAATCCCATGATCCAAACAAATATAGAAAGTATTCGTTTGTAGTCTTGCAGGCCGCAATGGCCTTTTTCTCAAAGTGCTGTGAGTAAAATGCGCCAATCAATGTCAGAATCTTGCTGCTTGACCCGGGCGCAAAGGTCGTTGTGGCCGTCTTGGGCCAGTAAGCGGCCCGGTTCTGCTGATACCAGCGATCCACCCAGGCCCGTTCACCGGCCGGGAGAAACCGGGCCAGATACAAGGCCAGGCGCGGTTCGCGGGCCTCCATGGCCAGGCGAATCCGTTCCCAGGCCAGCCCCGGCGTGATGCCACCCTGCTTCCGAAGCCATTTAAATACCGGATCGCAAGCATCCGGCTGGGACTTTCCAACCGTCCACAGTTGCTGAGCCACAGTCAAAAGACCCTCGGTCTGGCCGCGCAAAAGCCGGGCATGAGCCAGGTAACAACGAACTTCGGTATCACCTGAACCCGGCGCATATTTAAGCAATGAATCCCAGTGCTTCCTTTTACCCAGCGATTTCAACCAGGCCGTGCGCAACCCCTCGGTAAATGCCCAGTCGCCGTGCCCATCCAGGAAAGCGACCATCTCTTGATCATCCACACGGCCCCTGTGGAAACGCAAATCCTCATACTGGAGATAGGGATACAAGAGGTAATCTTTGAGGCCGGGCATCAATTGCTCAAACAGTTCCCGCTCGCCGGGCTTTCTCGGAATTGGTGGAGGATTTGTTATCGTCCCTGCCCTGACTTTCCTGTTTCTGAAGGATCCCACAACCGCCCCCTGGGCCATCCATATGGCCGTGGCCACTTCCCTATCCGTCATGCTGGTGACCTCACTGAGTTCCCTGCTG
>JAJRRA010000061.1 GCA_024279945.1 Gammaproteobacteria bacterium | reverse complement strand
CTACCCAAACAGCCTTCCACCTCCGTTGCCGGCGGTTTTATCGGTTTTATTTCAGCCCTGATCGGAATCGGTGGCGGCGCCATGACGGTACCCTGGCTGTTGTGGCACGGCGTGCAGCCGCAACGAGCAGTTGCAACGTCTTCCGCCTGCGGCTACCCGATTGCCATCGCCGGGTCAGTGTCTTTCGTCGTGCTGGGTCAGGGCAGCGGTATGCCGGATGCTGCTCTGGGTTACGTGCACCTGCCTGCATTCGCAGGAATTGCACTGCTCGGCGCACTGGCCGCCCCCCTGGGGGTAGCTACCGTGCATCGTCTACCGCCGCGCACGGTACGGCGGGTATTTGGCCTGTTCCTGACCCTTGTCGGCAGCCATATGCTGCTTAATTTTTGATGGGATTTATGCAGCTTAACGTGCTTCGACACTGATCACCGCGCGTGTCGCCCGCCGCAGCCTGAGTCCCGGCGGCAGTTCGACTTCCAACACCACCGGGCAATGATCCGAGTAAGTTATATCGAGTACATCTGACTTTCTGCAAACCAGGGTATGACTCACCAGGATATGATCGATAGCACGTTGCGGCTGCCAGGACGGGAAACTGGCCAGTCCGGCGGTCGGCGCCGCCAAACCCAGCGCCAGGCGGAATTCAAGGAGGCCCGGGCTATCGACCCGTGTATTGAGATCCCCCATCACGATCAGGTTCTTACTGTCTGCCAACTCACGGGTCAGAAACAGGAGTTGTTGCCGCCGTGCCCGCTTGCCTAATGCCAGATGCACCACGGCCACGTCAAGGCGGTTTTCGCCCTCGCCATAACGGATAAGCAAAGTGCCCCGGCCCGGAATAATGCCTGGCAAGCGGTGATCTTCAACGGACCGTGGCTCAAACTTGCTGAGAAAACCGTTGCCGGCGTAGGCAACTGTTCCAACCTTGCGATTGGACTGGTGACACCAAAAAGGCATACCGGAGTGATTGGCCAGGTAACGCGACTGGTTAATATAACCCGACCTGAGGCTGCCGGTATCCACTTCCTGCAGCGCGACCATATCGTAAGGCGCGACCAGCTCTGCAATTGCATCAAGGTTTTCAACCCGCTGAAAATGAGGCAGAACCTGCCGCCAGCTATGCGTAACATAGTGATGGTAATGGGCCGTAGACGTGCCAGCCTGGATATTAAAACTCAACAGGCGGATCTTTTGCCTGCCTTCCCGGGAAGTTTCAGAATGTGGCACTTTGTTATTCCACTCCTGAAACCGGCCGGAGAATTCCTACTTGGCCCCCGAGGCAATAAGGTAGTCGACCACATCGAGCATGACATCAAAACTTGGAACGGCTGCATTACCCGCGATGCGGTACTTGCGGTTATAAATAAGTGTAGGCGTTCCGCGCACACCATAAGTCTGGACCAGGCGTTGCTCCTTGCGCATCCGGGCATCGACAGCAAAAGACTTTGAAGTTGCAATAAAGGCTTTCGGATCAACTCCAAAACCAGCATAGAACCCAGCCAGATCTTCCATTGAACGCATGACGGCTTTTTCCTTCCAGAGCTTGTCCATCATGGCGCTGTGTGCTTCGTCGCCAACACCCATCACTTCTGCCGTCACGTAGGCGCGAGCATAAATTTCCCACGCCTTACGGCCAAACACAACAGGAATCCTGCTGAACCTGACCTTTTCGGCATTACGCTTCACCCAGTCCTCAATGTAAGGCTCAAAGGTATTGCAGTGTGAACACATGTAGCTGAAAACTTCAACCAGCTCAGGTAAGCCCTCTGGTGCAGGGGTGGCTCCATCGATCAGAAAATAATGCAGACCCTCCTGGTACGGCGCGGATGAACCGCTTTGGGCCTGAAGCGGCGCACCCAATAACAGGGCCGCTACCAACATAAAAACCAAACGACAAAAACTCTTCTTCATTTTACACTCCTGCAGATCCGAATCCTTCCATGAATTCGGAATAAATCCCCTATGGTCTGATTAAAAGACCCTCAGGCATGAAATCAGTTCATTTCAGATCCAGGTGAAGCCCCTGGATATAACTGGACACCGCATCGATCTCTTCCCTGCTCAGTGACAAGGCAACGCCACTCATCACGACACTGGGTCCGTCATCATCACCCCAGTGATCACCGGCGTGAAAACCGGTCAGCATTTTGTTGGTATACATTGCATGCTGGCCCGCCAGCGCCGGGTATCCGGACAGTGGGTTTCCTTCGCCGGCAGGACCGTGGCAACTCATACAGGCCGGCACACCTTTTTCCGCATTGCCTGCTTTGTAAATCCGAGCTCCCAATTCAACGGCTGACTCGTCCGCAACGCCGATCTTCCTGGTCTGCGAAGAAAACCAGGCAGCAATATCCTGGATATCCTGGTCACTGATCGTGGCCACAATTCCCTGCATCTCGGGTACGGGACGGGCGCCTGATTTGATCAGACCGAACTGACGCACCATGTAACTGGCGTGTTGTCCGGCCAGCTTGGGCCAGTTCGGGACGACACTGTTGCCATCGGCGCCATGGCATGCGGCACAAATAGCGGATTTTGCTTGCCCTGCGGCAGCGTCACCTTCGGCAACAGCTTGCAGACTGATTACTGCCAGTAGGCTGGCAGCGGCCTGAATGAAAAACTTCATTTCACGTTCTCCTGAAATCTTCGCGTAAAATATAGGGCTCTCACGAACCTTGACGGCCCGACATTATCATGGTTTCGACCGCTGCGTTCCACCTTATCCAGGTAATTAAATGAATTCCAAGCCGACAAATTACAACCCCTACCGGCAGGCTCGCTACGTAATCAGCGCTCATAAGCTGAATCAACTACCCGATGACAGCGGCATGGAAGTCGCATTTGCGGGCCGTTCAAATGCAGGTAAATCAAGTGCAATCAACAGGTTAACTGACCAGAAGTCACTTGCACGCACCAGCAAGACGCCCGGACGTACTCAGCAGATTGTGATTTTTGATATCGATGAATATCGCCGGATCACCGATTTGCCGGGTTATGGCTACGCCAGGGTCCCGCCAAAGCTCAAAGCACACTGGCGTAGCGTCTTGCAGCAGTATTTTGTTCAGCGCTCCTGTCTGCGGGGTGTGGTGCTGGTGATGGACATCCGCCACCCCCTGCGTCCTTTCGACGAACAGATGCTGAGTTGGTGTGAAAGTTCAGCTGTGCCCTGTCATGTATTGCTGACCAAGGCGGACAAACTCAAGAGAGGACCAGCTCAGGCAAGCTTGCTGAAAGCCCGCAAGTCACTGCCTGCAGGCGCCACGATACAGGTCTTCTCCGCCAAAAGCGGGGATGGACTGATTGAATTGATCCGGCATCTGAACTCCTGGTACGACATCACCCCACCGGAACCTAAATCAATAATTGGTCGAAAATCATGCTGACCGGATATGAAACTCACGATAAAATCAGCTAACACTGAACAGGAATTTTGCAATGACCTTTCCCACCACGCGAATGCGGCGCATGCGCGCCAACGAATTCTCCCGCCGCCTGATGCGCGAGAGCAGTCTTTCTCCCGCTGACCTGATCTGGCCGGTCTTCATCCTGGAGGGCGACAACCTTACCGAACCCGTCGCTTCCATGCCGGGTGTGGAGCGGATGACTATTGACCGCCTGCTCAGTGCAGCGGAACGCTGTCAGGAGCTTGCGATACCGGCCATCACACTGTTCCCTGTGGTCTCAGGCGAATACAAATCTGAAGACGCACGCGAAGCATGGAATCCGCAAGGCCTGGCGCAAAAAGCCATCAGGGCATTGAAGCAGCACTTCCCCGAACTGGGTGTCATCACCGATGTGGCGCTGGATCCTTTCACAACGCATGGCCAGGACGGCCTGATTGATGAAACCGGTTACGTGATGAACGATGCCACTGTCGACGTACTGGTCAAGCAGGCCTTGTCTCATGCCGAAGCCGGGGCGGATGTTGTCGCACCTTCGGACATGATGGACGGGCGGATCGGTGCCATCCGCCATGCACTGGAGACGGAAGGCTTCCCCAACAAGCAGATCCTGGCCTATTCAGCCAAGTATGCCTCAAGCTTTTACGGCCCGTTCCGCGACGCGGTAGGCTCGGCGGCAAATCTGGCCGGCGGCAACAAATATTCCTACCAGATGGATCCGGCCAACAGCGACGAAGCCCTGCGGGAAGTTGATCTGGACCTGGAAGAAGGCGCCGACATGGTCATGATCAAGCCGGCGATGCCTTACCTGGACATTATTCGCCGGGTAAAAGATGCCTTTGGCGTACCGACTTTTGCCTACCAGGTCTCCGGTGAATACGCGATGCTCAAAGCCGCCTCTATCAATGGCTGGCTGGAGGAGGAAGCCGTGGTGATGGAAGCATTGACCAGCATCAAACGCGCAGGCGCCGATGGCATTCTGACCTACTACTCCCTGCAGGCGGCACAGTGGATCAAGGATCATCAGTGATCCGGCTGGCCGTTTTCGGCTCACCCGTGCGCCATTCGCGTTCACCCGAAATTCACCACCTGTTTGCCCGGCAATTTGGGCTGGAGCTTGATTACCGGGCGATTGAGGCGAATGCGGAAACGTTCCCCCACCTGCTGAAAGAATTCGCCGAACAGGGCGGGCGGGGCTGCAACGTCACGGTACCGTTGAAACATGAGGCATGGAAAATCGCGCAGAAACACAGCGACAGTTCCAGGCGGGCACAGGCTGCCAACACCCTTGTGTTCAGAAATGAAAAGAACTGGTTCGCGGACAACACCGATGGCCACGGCCTGATCCGGGATCTGGTTTCCAATCTGGATCACCCGCTTGCGGGAACGCAGATCTGCATCATCGGTGCGGGCGGCGCGGTGGCCGGTATCCTCGGAGATCTGCTGACACAGAAACCGGCATGCATCGTTATCGCCAACCGTAACCCGGAGCGAGCAGAGCAATTATGCAAATCATTCGCGGACCTTGCCTGTAAGAGCGCGCTTGCGCGCGAACCAGGCATTGCCAAGTCTCCAGGCATTAATCTGCAAGCCATTTCCCTTCCAGCGCTTCAGGTGCAAGCCCCCTTTGATCTCATCATCAGCGCTACTTCCCTCGGCCACGACGGCAAGCACCCTGGCTTACCGCTGTCCCTGTTTCATCCCGATAGCCTTTGTTATGACCTGAACTATGGCAAATCTGCTGACCCACTGCGAGAATTCTGCCGGGAAGCGACGATCCGATACCAGGACGGCCTGGGCATGCTGGTGGAACAGGCTGCCCTGTCGTTCGAGCTGTGGACCGGAAAAAAGCCGGATACCCTGCCGTTACTGGAACAGTTATAGTTCGGTATCACCAGCTCTGCATCACTATGTTTGCGTGTCTATTTGCTGGCAACGGAATTGTCGTTGCTCATTCGAAACAGGCGCTAACGCGCAAACTCCTGAATCGGGGGTCCTTCACAGCGGCAGTGTGGCCGCTGATCACCTTGCCCTCGGCGTTCCGGTACGGCGCACCGCTGAACTCCTGCCAGTGCACACCTTTTTCCATACCCATCACCGCATAGGCGGCAACGAATGCATCGTAGGAAGGGTCGCTGACCGAGGTTATGACGCGGATGCGGGACAGATCCAGCGCGACCGAGTCGTCCAGAATCCAGTCCGCCATGTTTTCCGGCGGCGCGAAGGGTACGTCGTCGGGCACATCGTAACCTCCGGCCAGCACACAGGCGTGGGCTGCTTCGAAATACTTACTCAGATACAGTGCGTGGGTGGCGCCCTGTGAGTGTCCGCCCACCCGCAGTCGGGGCCACTCGACGCGCCCTCCCCGAACCAGCGCATACGGAAAATCGACGCCCTGTCGTTCCAGGTATTCCACCAACTTAATCAGACGGTATTCCACGGAGTCGGCGCGCGGCGTGACGGCTACCTCGCTCACGTCCTCGCCGGTGATTTTCTCCCGCCGCACATCGCCGGCGCAATTGTCCACTGCGCGTCCGTAAGCGTTGCCGCAGTCGTCGTAGTTGACCGTGAAGCGGTTGTCATACGCCAACTGAATGGTGATGTAACCGGCCGCCAGCGCCTCATCAAGGAACGTGCGATTGGCGAATTCCCCGCTCGCCTGGTTCCAGGGCCGGCCGAAGGTTCCGGTCAGGTGCAAATAGACGCCCCGGATCGCGGAGCCGTCCGGTGGAAAAGCCAGGGCGTGGTAGCCGAATCCCAGCCGCTGGTCCCTCGAACTGCCGGAGCCGTAGACATCGCGCGTGGCGGCGTCGAGGGAAGAAGGCCTCACGGCACACAGAAAACCGCTGTCCACCTCCAACCCCGCATCACACCACGTGAACGAAGGCTGCTGGTAACTCCACGACCGGTACGGGACGGATGGCACGCCGTCCGACAGCCGGTACAGGGTGAATTCGCGCTCGAATCGCCCTCCGGGAAAAGTCGGATAATCCAGATGCAGTGCGGCGAAATCGCTCCCGCCGCCAGGCTCGTTACCCTCCGCCCAGTCCAGTTCCAGCGTACCGGCGGACTTGGTTTCAAGGGGTTGCGGGACACAGCCCCGGCAATAGCCGTAGAAATGGTTCAGCTTAACGACCGGGTCGTCTTCAGCGGCGGTGCCCAGAGCCCAACGCGGGTTGCCCTCGCTATCGTAGTAATAGGCGATTGCCACCAGCCGGTGATCCATGTGCGCCATCGTCACACCATAGCCCGGATCCTCTTCCCCGGCGTACCAGACGCCGCCCAGATAAGGCCCACCGCCCGGACCATCGCCAAACCGCAGCAACTCGGTGCACCAACTGCCGGTCTCCTCGCCGATGCGCCACTCGAACAGTGCAACCTGTTCCGCCTGGTCCCGGTCGACCCCATCGTCGCAGGCCTGTTCGACGGCGGTAGCGCTAAAATCGAGGAAGAACCGGCCGCTGAAGTCGGGGTCGGCAGACTGGGGGGGATCTTGGTCGGGATCATAACGGATCAGAAAGAAATCACCGGCGATGGTTTCGTATTGCATTTCGCCGACTCCCACGTACCACTCGGGGTTGCCGGCTTCATCGTAGGTGTAGAAATAGAGAATCCACTGGTCGCCGGACTTGTGCAGGTCAAAACCGTGGCCGTTGTGGGCGTGATCCCAGCCCAACCCGGCCAGAACCTCGTCCGCAAAGACGCGAGTCAACGGCAGGCACGACAACAAACTAATTATGGCAAGTTGGATCAGACGCCGCATTGCTCTCCCCGTCAACCGATCTCGGAATTGATTTTATCCATGGATAATGGAACAAAATGAAGTTTAGCGGTAATCCGTAAGATACGGGTAACACTCCTATTGTTAACCAGCAAAGCCAGGGGCATCCATATGTACTATACGCCCCTCGGAAAATCTCCGGCTATGCTTCCCTCTTCATCGAGTTCCGGGTATTGCAGGCCACGCTGACGGCAGAATTCAGCCACCTGGGGATGCAGCCATTCGAAACGCTGTTTTCTCAACAGGCGATCATCAAGACGGTTGTGTCCGTACATGCCGGCAGCCTGGCGCTGGCGCAGGGCTTCGTACAACACAATAGCGCAGGCGACGGAAACATTGAGCGACTGGGTGACGCCCATCATCGGGATTTTAACCTGCTGGTCGGCCTCGGCCAGGGCAAGTTCGCTAACGCCGAACAACTCGGTTCCCACCACCAGGGCGGTCGGGCGCGTGTAATCCAGTGTCCGGTAATCCCGCGCTTGATCCGAAAGATGCGCGGCCACCAACTGGAACCCGCGCGCTCTCAGGTGAGCGCATGCCGCCTCAAGCGTATCGTGCGCCCGCACTTTGACCCATTTTTCCGCACCCTGGGAAGTCTTCCAATAAATACCCAGGCCTTCCTCACCTGGAACGGCGTGCAATTCATTGATACCCACAGCATCGCAGGTCCGCACGATGGCGGAAAAATTGCGGGGTTTATTCAGGCTTTCCGCCAGAACGGTCAAATCCGGCTGTCTTTGTTGCAGCACCCGGTTGAGTCTGTTGCAACGATCGGTAGTAGCCACAACACTTCAAGCTGAGAATTTACGGAACAAAGCCCGCCCGGCAAGACGCAGTTTCGTTGACATGTCAAAAGTAGCGAAGTTGGTCTTGACCGCACCGCTGGTGAAACGGGTTCTTTTCGAGTAATCGATATTCACGCGAACGAATACGGCTTTATTTTCTGAGGCAAGCGACAGGCTTTGATCAATTCCCTGTTTGATGTCCTCATCGCGGTCGATATTGACAAACTCCGCCCCGACTGACCGGGCGAAGGCGGCAATATCCAGTGGCGGCAGGATGGTGCAGGTCTTGCGGTTCATCGTCACTTCCTGCGCCTGGGCAATCTGGCTGAGTTCGCCATCGGCAAAAACAAAACAGACCGTTCCCAGCCTGTTGGCCACAGCGGTCAATGCCTCAAAGCCGGTCATCATCAGGCCGCCGTCTCCAACAACTCCGCAAACCACCCGGTCGGGGTTGGCAAGGCGAGCCCCGACAATGGCCGGGACACAATAGCCCATGCAATTGAAATCCGTAGGTGAGATGAAGCTTCGTTCTCCGCGCATCGGCATCAACTCAGCCACCAGAAAAGTGTGGTTGCCGTCATCGGCCACGATGATGGCATCCTCCGGAACTGCTGCATCAAGTGCCTGGAAAAACCGGCCGGGATTGACCCGATCACCAGAATCATGGTCCAGCCATTGCTGCCGGTACTTGTCCTTGTCCGAACTGATCTGCGTGGCCAGGGCGGAATAATCCAATGCATTTTCCAAGTGCCGGCGCAGGGCCTTCTCCAATTCCGGCATGATCTGCCCGGCATCACCCACCAGTTCCACCGCCGCTTTGAAATTGGCGCCCATCACCTCCGGGTTGATGTCGACATGAACCAGGTTTTTCGGTGCTTTTGCGCCATAGGAACCGGTGGCAATCTCACCAAAGCGTACGCCCACGGCCAGCATGGCATCGATGCCGGAAAAAGCATTTTCAGCCGCCGGAACCGATGACGGACCAAAACCCATACCGGTATGCAGGGGATGATCAGCCGGAAATACGCTGAGTCCCTGCAGGCTGGTTGCGACAGGCGCGCCCAGCATTTCAGCGATCGACAGCAAGGCCTTACGTGTACTGCGCGATCCCCACCCCGCAAAAATCCCGGTCTTGCCTGCACCTGCCAACAATTCTGCCGCAGTCTCGATGTCGCTGGAGGCCGGCAACTCCCCTGGCCCCATGGGAATGGGGGGCGATAACTCACCGGCTTCACCTTTAATCATCTGGATGTTGACCGGTACCTCGACATACACCGGGCCGGGTTCTCCCGTGGTCGCAATCCGGTAGGCTTCATAAAGGGTCGGCACGATATCAGCCTGTGTCAGACATTTGAACTGCGCCTTGCTAAGCGGTGCGAGCAGTGCCTGCTGATCCATCTGGTGCAGTTGGTACGAACGTCCGGTATCGGTCCGAATACCGCCGGAGATTACCAGCATGGGGATTCCATCAAGGAAGGCTTCACCAATTCCGCTCATGGCGTGTGTCAGGCCTGCGGCCGGCACCACCAACAGAGTCCCGATGCTGTTACTGGTCCTGCTAACGGCGTCGGCCATGAACGCCGCGCCGGCCTCGTGCGTTACCAACAGGGGACGTATCTGCTCCGAAACCGCCAGTTCATCGTATATTTCGGTGTTATGCACACCCGGGATGCCAAATGTGAACTGCACGCCCAACTGCTCGAGGGCATAGCGAACCAGAAATGCACCGGTTTTCTTCATAACGGGTCAGACTCCTGGGAATGTTCTGGCTCCCGGAAGGGAACGGTTTGTCGGGAATCACTGAATCCCAGAGTGGAAATACAACTTCTCACTGTGCTGAACGACTGGATCAGCAACAAGGCCGGCATGATCAGGATCAGGCTTTTGAGCAGGTAGACCAAGGGCAGGCCGCCGGCTTCACGCGAGCCTTCTTTAGTCATCCATGAGGCGATGACATAATCCCAGCCGATAACGATAAGAAAAATACTGAATGGCACCAGGAAAACCAATGTTCCAATCAGGTTCACCCAAGCCTTGTGACGGCGGGAACGGTCACGGTAAAAAATATCAACCCGGACGTGATCGTCTGTCTGAAAAGCCCAGGCTGCTGCCGTCATAAACACCAGGGCATGGAGATAAGTGACGCTTTCCTGTAACCAGATCCAGCCCTCATTCATGCCGTAACGCAGGACGACGATGCCGAAGGTCAATAACACCATGAGCAGCGTCAGCCAGGAGACCGTACGGCCAACCCAACCGGTGAGCGAGGAGGCAACATCCCTTCCCGCCGGACTGTTCCCGGCAAGGCCTACTTCCATTCTTTGATTTTCCAGTACACCGGTTGTACCGGGTTCAATGCCTGCTGGTCCAGATCAAGCTCAAGCCGTCCGTCACCGTCCGTATCAATATAGTAGTAGGGAACCCCTTTCTCCGGCGTCACCTTGATCATGTAAACACGTCCGTTCATCCGGTATTCCTCGATCCGGCGATCCTCTTCTTCACGAATTGTCACGGTGGGCTCAATCTGCTCGTTCTGGACTTTTGGCGGCAGCGGTTCTTCCTCTACAACCACCGGCGGGATCTGGGGGGGCTTTTCAAGATCATCCTGTGCCAGGAGAGGAACCCACACAACCGTCAACGATGCAGTAAACATGACTGCCGCCATGGTTTTCCACAATATGAATTCCTGCTTTTTCATTGTTTTGTCCTCCCCCTGGGTTAGACTTGGATAGCATCCAGAATCTGATTTTTTCAAAGTCCGTTTCATGACTCTCATAATAGCAGACCGCAAAACAGAAAAAATAATCCCGAATATGATATGAGCAAGCAGCCTACTTTGTATCTCGTTGACGGTTCTTCCTACCTGTACCGGGCATTCCATGCACTACCCAACCTCACCAACAGCCGGGGCGAACCTACCGGCGCACTGCTCGGCGTTGCCAATATGCTCAAGCGTCTGCTGACTGAGGAAAATCCTGAATACATTGCCGTGGTTTTCGATGCCAAAGGGCCGACCTTCCGGCACGAGTTATACCCGCAATACAAGGCTACCCGCCCGCCCATGCCGGCCGAACTGCGGCAACAGGTTGAACAGATTCTCGAATTTACCCGCCTGCTCGGACTGCCCCTGTTGCAGGTCGATGGCGTGGAAGCAGATGACGTGATCGGCACCTTGTGCCGGCTTGCTGAAGAGCAGGGAATGAACTGCGTGGTTTCCACCGGAGATAAGGATCTGGCCCAACTGGTCAGCGAACGAACCACACTGGTCAATACCATGACCAACCTGGCTTCGGACCGTGGAGGCGTCATCGAAAAATTTGGCGTAACACCCGAGCAGATTGTTGATTTTCTGGCGCTGACCGGCGACAAATCCGACAACATTCCCGGCGTGGAAAAATGCGGTCCGAAGACTGCAGCTAAGTGGCTGAATCAATACGGCACGCTGGATGGGGTCATGATGCACTCGGATGAAATAGCCGGCAAGGTAGGAGAATACCTCCGGGCTGCCCTGGAACGACTGCCGCTTTCCAGGGAACTGACCCGCATCAAGCGTGACCTTGACCTCGAAATCGATCCCCGGCAACTGCAACGCAAGGATGTCGATAAGGAAGCCCTGAGCAAAGTGCTCAGACGCTACGAGTTCAACAGCTGGCTGAAGGAACTGGGCAGTGATAACGGCTCTCAGGAAACCGTGGAAACCGACTATCGGACCATCGACAGCAAGGTTGCCCTGCTTTCGCTGGTCGATGAACTGGAATCAAGTGAATTGTTCGCTTTTGATACCGAGACCACCAGCCTGGATTCCATGCAGGCAGAACTGGTTGGACTGAGTTTTTCCATGCAAGCCGGTCATGCTGTTTACATTCCGGTCGGCCACCAATATCCCGGTGCGCCGGAACAACTGGACCGTAAGGACGTGCTCGACCTGCTCAGGCCGGTACTGCAGGATCCGGATCAGTCCAAGGTGGGCCAGCACATCAAATACGATATGAACGTGCTTTCCCTGTATGACATCCAGCTTGCCGGCGTCGCCTTCGACACGATGCTGGAATCCTATGTCTTCAACAGCACCGGCAGCCGCCACGACATGGATTCACTGGCGCTGAAATACCTCGGCCGGCAGACGACTCACTACGAGGACATCGCGGGCAAGGGAGCGAAGCAAATCCTGTTCAGCGAAGTGTCGATCGAAGACGCCAGCCACTACGCTGCCGAAGATGCGGACATCACCTTACAACTGCATGAGCACCTTTGGCCCAGGCTGCGCAAAGTACCGGCGCTGGCGGATGTGCTGCAGCAAATCGAAGTCCCCCTGGTACCGGTGCTAGCGCGTATGGAGCAGCGCGGCGTGCTGATCGATGGTGATCAACTGGCCGAACAGAGCCATGAAATGGCACAGCAAATTCACCAACTGGAAAAGCAGGCTCATGACGTTGCGGGACAGCCGTTCAATCTCAGCTCACCCAAACAACTGCAACAGATACTGTTTGAGAAACTGGGCCTGCCGGTGATCCGCAAAACGCCCAAGGGGCAGCCCTCCACCGCAGAAGATGTGCTGGTGGAGCTTGCCGTTGAGTACGAACTTCCCAGCCTGGTGCTGGAATATCGCTCCCTGTCAAAACTCAAGTCGACCTATACCGACAAACTGCCCCGACAGATCAATCCGCGCACCGGGCGCGTGCATACCTCCTACCACCAGGCAGTGGCCGCCACCGGGCGCCTGTCGTCATCAGATCCCAACCTGCAGAATATTCCCATCCGGACAGCCCAGGGCCGGCGTATCCGTGAGGCCTTTGTCGCCCCGGAAGGTTGCCTGATCATGGCATGCGACTATTCCCAGATTGAACTGCGCATCATGGCCCACCTGTCGGGTGATCCGGGTCTGCTGAAGGCTTTTCAGGAAAACATAGATGTACACCAGGCGACCGCCAGTGAAGTTTTTAACGTTCCTTATGATGAAGTGGACAAGGACCATCGACGGGCAGCCAAGGCAATCAATTTCGGACTGATGTACGGCATGTCGGCTTTCGGCCTGGCCCGTCAGCTTAAAATCGGCCGCAGCGAGGCCCAGGCTTATATGGATACTTATTTCCTGCGCTACCCCGGCGTGCAGCAGTTCATGGAGGACACCCGCGCCAGGGCCCGGGAGCAGGGCTATGTCGAAACTCTGTTCGGTCGGCGCCTGTACCTGCCGGATATCAATGCGAGCAATATGCAAAGGCGCCAGGGTGCAGAACGGGCAGCCATCAATGCGCCCATGCAGGGCACGGCGGCGGACATCATCAAACGGGCCATGATCAGCGTCGACACCTGGCTGCAGGACGAACGGGCTGGGCAGGACTCAGAGGGGGCATCCGATGCCTACCTGGTAATGCAGGTGCACGACGAACTGGTTTTCGAGGTCCGGGAGGACCGGCTCGACTGGCTGCAGGATGCCGTCGTTGAACACATGATGGCGGCGGCCGACCTCAAGGTGCCACTGCTGGTTGATACCGGCCACGGCCCGGACTGGGAAACCGCGCACTGATCAGCCGCATGAGATTCATGAAACCGCTACAATAATTCCATACCCGGCCCGGAGCCCAGTACCCGTGACTAGCGTAAATCAAGCCAAGGCACCGCCCAAACCCCGCCCCGAAGACGTCAGTTCACCGGACACTATCGTCAAGGCCCTGTACGAGTGTATTTCCGGGCCGGCTGGTGGGCGCAACTGGAACCGGCTGCGCAGCCTCTACCTGAAGGGTGCACGTCTGGTGCCTACCGGAGAACGCTTGCACAAGGACAGTAAGCTACAGGTGATGACTGTCGATGAATGGATCGATGATGTGCAGGACTACTTTGCTGAAAACGACTTTTATGAAACAGAAGTCATGCGCCACATGGACCGTTTTGGAGACATCATCCAGGCATTCAGTACCTACGAGGCCCGTAACCACCCGGACAGCGCCGCTATTGCCCGAGGCATCAACAGCATCCAACTCCTGCAACACGAAGGGCGCTGGTGGATTGTGACGGTTCTGTGGGGCAATGAGAGCAGGGACAACCCCATCCCGGAGGAATTCCTGCCCTACCTGTGGTAGCCCGACAGGCACAGGCAAATCCAGGGGCCACCGGGTAGCTGATAAGTACTCTCTACCCTAACTAAGCCAGTCCCTGGCAGGCAGGAGTTCATACAGTCGGGCTTCCTCGCTACCGGCTTGCGGATGATAGTCATAGCGCCAGGAAACCAGCGGAGGCATGGACATCAGGATCGATTCCGTGCGCCCGCCCGACTGCAGGCCAAACAGCGTGCCCCGGTCATAGACCAGGTTAAACTCCACGTAACGACCCCTGCGGTAAAGCTGGAACTCCCGCTGCTGCGCAGTCCACAGATGGTCTTTACGCTGCTGCACGATCGGTAAATAGGCGTTCAGGTAGCTGTCACCAATGGCGCGCATGAACGCAAAACTTCGTTCAAAACCCCATTCGTTCAGGTCATCAAAAAACAGTCCGCCAACCCCTCGGGGCTCATCGCGGTGCTTGAGGAAAAAATAGCGGTCACACCATTCCTTGAAGCGTGGATATACGTCTTTACCAAAAGGTTTGCAGGCTGCCCGGGCTGCCCGGTGCCAGCCGATAATATCTTCGACAAAGGGATAATAAGGGGTCAGGTCATAGCCACCCCCAAACCACCAGACGGGCTTCTCACCCTCCTTTTCAGCCAGGCAAAAACGCACATTGGCATGGCTGGTCGGCACATATGGATTTTCTGGGTGAATCACCAGCGACACACCCAGAGCCGCAAAACTGCGTCCAGCCAGTTCCGGCCGTGCGGCGGTTGCTGAAGGTGGCAAACAGGTGCCGGTCACGTGGGAGAAATTAACACCAGCTTGCTCAAATATGGCTCCCTTGCTCAGTATGCGGGTCTCCCCGCCGCCACCCAGAACCGGCCCGGCAGATTCATCCTCACCCGCTTGGTCAGCGTGCGTGCGCGACCAGTTATCTTGCAGGAATTCAGCCTTACCGTCTTCTTTTTCCAGTTGAGTACAGATTCGATCCTGCAGGGCCAACAGGTAGTCCCGAACCGCTTCAGTTCTAATACTCATCATTTCCCGCCCCGAATGACGGCACCGCTGAGCAGGTCGCGAATTTCGCTGGGTTTTTCTTCCGCCCCCAGCGCGCCGGCAACAATTCCAGCAAGCGAAGAACCGAAATACCCGGTTACCTGCTGCGCACTTCTGGCCGGCTCGGATAAACTGGGATTGGCGCTGCTTGAGACAATGGCGCCTTCAAAAGCGGCACACAGAGCCCGGCACACGGGATGTGCAGTCAAGCGCAATGCAATGGTTTCATGCTGGCCTGCCAGCCAGTCGGGGACCCCTTGCGCTCGTGGAAACAGCCAGGTGACCGGCCCGGGCCAGTTTGACCAGGCCCGTTGGCGCAAGGCTTCGCTTAGCGGACCGATATAAGGATCAAATCGCTCAAACTGATCAGCAATCAGAATCAGGCCTGCGCTGATCGGGCGCCCCTTCAAACAGAGCAATTCCCGGACTGCTGCCTCATTGGCGGGATCACAACCCAAACCAAACACGGCTTCGGTGGGATAAGCAATGACCTTCCCATCATGCAGGCATTGCGCTGCCTGTTCGACCGTCAGCAGGCTATGCTCTGACAAAGCGGCTTATCCCTCGCTGTTTACCGGAGTGCCGGCTGCCTTTTTGTCTGTTTTCTTCCTGGCTGTCTTTTTCCTGGTATTTTTCTTGGTGGAAGACTTCGTCTTATTTGTCTTTTTTGTACTGCGCTTCTTCGACGTTTTCTTGCTGTTGGTCTTTTTTCGGGATGCCTTCTTGCCCCGCCGTTTATCGGGAGCCGCTTCGATTGCCGCCTCACACTCTTCCAGGGTCAGTGATTCCACCTCACGGTCCTTGGGCATGCGGGCGTTTTTCTTGCCGTTGGTAATGAAGGGCCCCCAACGACCTTTCACAACCTGTACATCAGAGCCTTCCCATGTTCGTAAAATTCGATCCAGGTCTGCCTGCTTCTTGGCCGCTACCAGTTCCAGCGCGTGCGGCAATTCTACCGTATGCGGATCGGCGTCTTTCAGCGACACAAATTTGTTGCCGTAACGGATGTAGGGGCCGAAGCGCCCGATACTGGCCGATACCGGCTCACCTTCCGGCGTCTCTCCCAAGTCACGGGGCAATTTGAATAACTCAAGTACTTCCTCGAGCGTAATCGTCTCGAGGCGCTGCGTATGGCGCAGCCCGGCGAAGCGTGGCTTTTCCTCATCATCGACCGTGCCGATTTGTGCATGCGGACCATAGCGCCCGAGGCGGACAGAGACATCCTTGCCGGTTGCCGGATCCTTGCCGAGTACCCGGGTAAGCTTGGCTTCCTGGCGGCTGACGGTTTCTTCCTTGTCTTTCACCCGGCGGATAAACGGCTTCCAGAATTGCATCAACGGCGGAATCCAGTGAATTTCACCCCGGGAAATTTCATCCAGCGTATCTTCCATCCTGGCGGTAAATTCATAGTCCACGTACGGCTCGAAATGGTTGGCGAGAAACCGTGCAACCACCCGGCCGGTGTCGGTAGGGAAAAAACGCCTGCGGTCCAATTCCACGTATTTGCGCCGCACCAGAGTCTGAATGATGCTGGCGTAGGTCGAGGGCCGACCGATGCCATAATCTTCAAGGGCCTTGACCAGGCTGGCCTCTGAAAAACGTGGTGGCGGCTCGGTAAAATGCTGCTCTGCCCGGATTTCCGCCAGATCAACCACATCACCCTCTTTCATTTCAGGCAGATGAGTTTCCTTCTCTTCCTTACCAACGGGTTGCGATTCCTGGTAGACCTTCAGGAAACCCGGGAAAGTGATAACTGAACCATTCGCCCGGAAGGTAGCGTCGGAATCACAGTCGAATTCGACCTGCACGGTATCGACCAGCGCGGGTGTCATCTGGGATGCCATCGCGCGGCGCCAGATCAGCTCATAGAGACGAAACTGGTCATCGGACAAACTCGACTTTATCTCATTCGGTATCAAAGCTGCCGAGGTGGGCCTGATCGCCTCATGTGCTTCCTGGGCGTTCTTGGCTTTGGTTTTGTAGAAATTTGGCTTCTCTGGTAGAAATTCTGCACCATAGCGACTCTTTATCTGGCTCCTCAACATGCTCAATGCATCGTTGGACAGGTGAACCGAATCGGTTCGCATATAGGTGATCAGGCCCTGGCTTACGCCGCTGATCTTGACACCCTCATACAGGCCCTGAGCCGTGCGCATGGTTCTTTGTGCGGAAAATCGCAGTTTCCGCGCAGCATCCTGTTGCAGCGTTGAGGTAATGAAGGGCGGAGCCGGACGCCGCTTACGTTGTTTGCGAGTGACCCGGTTGACCGTCAGTTTGCCTGCTGCGGCTGTGCTCAGGCGGTCACGGACACGGTGTGCATGTTCCGTGGTGGTGATGTCAAATTGCTTCAGCCTTTCATTTTCCAGGCGCACCAGGCGCGACTCGAACGCTTTTCCTGCACGGCTCATATCCGCTTCGATAGTCCAGTATTCCTGCGGATCGAATTTCTCTATCTCGTATTCACGCTCAACGATCATCCGCAACGCCGGACTCTGCACCCGCCCGGCTGATAATCCGGTTTTGATCTTTTTCCACAGCAACGGTGAAAGGTTAAACCCCACCAGATGATCCAGCGCCCTGCGCGCCTGCTGCGCATTAACCAGGTCCATGGAGAGTTCCCGTGGGTTATCTACCGCATCCTTGATCGCTTTTTCCGTAATTTCTGAAAATTCGATGCGATAAAAAGGAATTTTTTCGGTGATTCCCTGCTCGCGGAGAATTTCATACACATGCCAGGAAATGGCTTCCCCTTCGCGATCAAGGTCAGTGGCCAGATAGACCGCTTCTGCCTTTTTGGCAGCCTTGATGATGGCCCGGACGTGCTTCTCACTGCCCTCATTCAATTCATAGGTCATCGCGAAATCATTGTCGGGATCAACCGCACCGTCCCGCGATGGCAAATCCCTGACATGGCCATAGGAAGCCAGTACCTGGAAATCTGAACCCAGGTATCTGTTTATGGTAGTCGACTTGGCGGGCGACTCTACGATCAGCAGTTTGATAATTAAATCCTCACACTCAAGAGCGAGACATTTCGCAGTTCAATTCAAAGGCTGTTTGTGGGCGAATGATACGGCCGAGCCGCATCCGCCCCTTTTATTAATGGCGGTAGTCTTGCTCTGTGTCAAACATCATATCTTCCATCCAGGCGTAATTGGCTTCCTGCCCGGGTTGGTTGAACAGTACCATCAACACCACCCACTTCACGTCATCCAGGGTGATTTCATCACTTTCCAGGGCCAGCAAGCGGTCAATAACCAACTCCCGGCGCTGCGCATCCAGGATGCCGACATTGGAAACATACATAATAAAGTCCCGGCAACCAGTATCAATGCGAGTGGTTTCAGAATCCACAAAAATCCGAATAGGCTGATCGGTCTGCATTTTGAACTCAGGCTGGAAGCGCTGCTCGGCCAGACCATCAAGCCAGTTGAATGCCTTGCCGATTTCACCATTGCTGAACCCGGCTTCATGCAGGTTCTCTTCCATTGAAGCGCGATCGGGTTCGTCTTCAGGCTCATCGTAAAAATAATTCTCGAACAGGTACATCAGGACGTCGAGTACATTTTCTTTCATTATTAACCTCGTTATTTCCGGCTGTAGGCTCCTCCTGGATGGGCCTCAACCTTTCCTCTCAACTCCAGCATTAGAAGCATGGCTGAGACGGCACGCGCCGTCAATCCACTTTGTTGTATTATTGAATCCACCGGCTTGGGATCAAAGCCCAGGCAGGACCATAACAAGCGATAATCAGGATCCTGCTCCAATTGGGGCTCCTGCGCTCCAATCTCAAGTTCCTGCTGCTGGGGTTGCCGCAACTGTTTTTCCAGTTCACCTGCCAGTTGACCCGCCATGGGCGCCAGTTCTTCCATGATCTGGGCAACATTTTCTACCAACCGCACACCTTCCCGAATCAGACGGTGGCAGCCCTTGGACATGGGGTTATGAATGGATCCCGGCAGGGCAAATACATTCCGGCCCTGGTTGGCCGCCATCCGTGCCGTAATCAAAGTTCCGCTGTTCAAGCCGGCCTCGATCACCAGAACCCCCAGACTGAGACCTGAAATAATGCGGTTTCTGGATGGGAAATGTGACCGTTTGGGCCGGATTCCCGGTGGAAACTCAGAAACAAGCGCACCTTTCTGACAAATTCTCGGCACCAGGTCACGGCCACTGGCCGGGTACACGATATCCAGCCCGGTACCCGTGACGGCGACAGTGTAACCACCCGCATCCAGCGCAGCGCCGTGCGCAATGGAGTCGATACCACTGGCCATGCCGCTGGTCACCGTCAGACCCTGGCGGGACAATTCGGCGGCAAAATCCAAGGCGTTGTCGCGGCCACCAGCCGTTGGATTCCTGCTGCCAACCACCGCGATCTGCGGTTGCCACAGGGTATCGGGATCACCGTCCACGAACAGCGCTGCCGGCGGCGAAGGAATATCCCGTAAAAGTGCGGGGTATTGATCACTATCCCAGGTCAGTAAATGATGGTCTGGTGATGCAAGCCATTGAGTGTCCAATTCCAGCAGCTCCGGATCATGATCCCTGAGTGCATTGATGGTCGTATCATCCAACCCGGCGCGTTTGAGTTGCGCATACCCGGCGGCAAGCAGCACATCAATACCACCCAGTTTTTCAACAAGCTGGATAAGCGGCGCGCCACCCAGGCGGGGGGCGCGAATTGCAATGAGCCAGGCTTTCTGCTTCGTGGCGGCAGTCCCCAAAAATTGCTGCCAGCAGAAACTTGCCTACAGCGGGTTACAGGCGTTCATCCGGGTCGCGCAGTCGATCAAATTCCTGCACAGCCCGCTTTGAACCCGTCATGACTATTCCGTAGCTGATGTCGTCGAATGCCCGGAACACCATCACCAGACCGTCATAAATCTCTGGTAGACGAACACTGGCATCCTCATGAAAACTACCGTAACGGTAACCGCTGCGGTCCCGGACTTTCTCACCCGGCCGGAAGGAAGCAAAAACGTGGCCTGACTCCAGACCCTGCCTGCTGCCGCCGTTAATGGAGACAATCTGGGAAGCGCCCACACCCACCTTCTGACCTGAAGTGGCAAGTACCCTCAGACCGTCAGGAGTCGAATCCATCGCGCGGGGGAAAAAGGTGCTTTCATAACCCATGTCAGTTACCGGTAGTATAAAGTCTCCCTCTTTAACCTCTGTACGATCGCGGATAATATCCAGGACGGATATTTCCCCTGCCTGACTGACTCGCACGCGGCTGACCACAATCATCTCGTAAGCAACCGGGTTCTTCGCCTTCTGATTCCACGGACGAGTTGAGTCATGTATGGTTTCATTGTGATCCCAAACGTTAGCCTGCCGTTTCCAGTGCTTCCGGGGATTGACGCGACGTATTTCCGGCGGATCGCCAATGGCATCGTAGACGCTGCTTAGACGGGCAACAACAAACTCCTCACCAACCCGGGCATTGAGCCCCCGGGCATAGGTCTGGTCAGAGAAGGTGGCCGTCAGGCGGTCTTCAGTATTAGCCAGGATATAGGGCAATCCTTCAAATTCACCAGGGGTCAGAACCCTGATGTCACGAATGAACGGCCTGATGGATTCAAAGGATATGGCATTGATGGGATCACTCCGTTCAACAACGCGCACCGCAGGACTGAGCTTGACGGTATCTCCCCGGCGTAGCCGTAATTGCGGAACTCCATCGATATAAACCAGGGAAACAATATCGCCCGGGTAAATCAGGTGCGGATTTGCAATCTGTGGATTGGCATGCCAGATCGCAGGCCATTGCCAGGGCTTATCCAGAAATCTTCCGGATATGTCCCACAAGGTATCTCCTTTGACTACAACGTATTCATCGGGATGATCGGATCGCAAAGACACGTCCTGTGCCATTACAACCCCTGTCAACAATGCCGCAAAGGCAATGTAGATGAGTTTTCTGATCACGTTCCTTCCTCTCTAGTAGGCATCCAGCCATCTTGTAGATGCGGTCAGTATTTACTCTGGCGAACAAGGCCCGCCATTAGCTATCATAGTAAATACTGAAACAAAGTTCACCTAAATTATTTTTTTGCATCTGTAACTATATGGCCAATCTGGATATTCTTGAATTCCCCGATCCCCGCCTGCGAACGGTCGCAAGGCCTGTAGAGGCTTTTGATGCTGATTTGGGCCGCCTGATCAACGATATGTTTGAAACCATGTATTCGGCCCAGGGAATCGGCCTGGCGGCCACCCAGGTGAATATTCACAAACAATTGTTGCTGATTGATGTCAGCGAAACCCGGGATCAGCCCCATGTTTATATCAATCCTCAGGTCATTGAAAGCGAAGGCAGCGAGACCTGTGAAGAGGGCTGCCTTTCAGTACCCGGAATTTACGCGGAGGTCAGCCGCGCCGAAAAAATCCGTATTTCTGCCCAGGATCCCGCAGGAAATTCATTTGAAGAAGAACTCGATGGCATGCACGCAGTGTGCTTCCAGCACGAAATGGATCACCTGAAAGGAACACTGTTTGTCGACTACCTGTCGCCGCTCAAACAGCGCATGGTCCGGAAAAAATTGGAAAAACAACGCAAACAGGAAATCAAAAATACCACCGGGAATCGAATCTAGTTCACATGCCGAAGCAGCCAAATCTACGGATTATCTATGCCGGTACCCCTGACTTTGCCGTCCCGGCGCTGCAGCAACTGCTCGGGAACGGCTTAAGACCTGTGGCCGTCCTGACCCAACCGGACCGGCCTGCGGGGCGCGGCCGGCATTTGCAGGCAAGCCCGGTCAAACAGGCAGCGGAAGCGGCAAATATACCGGTGTATCAGCCTGTGTCCCTGGCAGTTCCGGAAGCAACAGCACACATTGCTGAACTCCAGGCCGACCTGCTGATTGTCGTTGCCTACGGTCTGATCCTGCCGCCAGTCATCCTGAATCTGCCAAAGCACGGCTGCTGGAATATCCATGCGTCCCTGCTTCCCCGCTGGCGCGGTGCAGCCCCCATTCAGCGTGCCATTGAAGCCGGAGATTCCGAAACGGGTGTTTGCATCATGCAAATGGATGAGGGCCTCGATACCGGACCGGTTCTGCATCGTGTTGTGCTGCCCATTGAGAAGACTGACACCGGCGGATCCCTGCATGACAAGTTGGCCACAACGGGTGCTGAGGCTCTGCTCTCCTGCGTTAACGCCCTGGCCAGCGGCACACCACCGGAACCCGTCAGACAGCCCGAACAGGGTGTCAGCTACGCGCACAAACTGCTGAAAGCGGAAGCACAACTTGACTGGCATGAACCGGCACAGCAACTGGAACGGCGAGTCCGTGCTTTCAACCCCTGGCCGGTCGCCTGGTGCAACATTGACACCGAGCGCACACGCATCTGGCATGCCGTACATGAAAAACGGGACCACCATGATCCGGCGGGAACCGTGTTGAAGGCAAATAAAGCCGGTATTGAAGTTGCCACCGGCGAGCAAATTCTGCGCCTGCTGGAACTGCAACGGCCGGGTGGAAAACGAATAACTGCTACAGAATATCTCAATTCCCGCACGCTGCCGGGTCAGTTGGATGAGTAATAGAGACCCCCGGAAAATCCCTCGGCTGAGTACCGTCAAAACCCTTGCAAAAGTTTTCGACCAGGGTCTGAACCTGTCCGATGCCGACAGCACCGCTGGCTTGCCGGATGAACGTGATCGCTCTCTTTCCAGGCATCTGGCTTACGGCGTGTGCCGCTGGCTCGGCAGCCTGGAATGGTTGTCGGACCGCTTACTGCGCAAACCCCTGAAAAAACGTGACCGGGACATCCATCGCTTGATCCTGATGGGGCTCTTCCAGCTAATGCAGGATGGCACGGCTCCATATGCTGCGATTAACGAAACCGCAGAATGTGCACGATTGCTCGGAAAACCCTGGGCTGTGGCCGTTATTAACGCGGTGTTACGGCGTTTCCAGCGGGAGCGTCAACAATTGCTGGAGCGGTTGGAATCGCGGGTAGAACGTTATGCGCACCCTGACTGGCTGCTGCAGTTGCTGCAGGAAGACTGGCCGGACGATTGGCCAGCCATGGTGCAGGCAAACAATCTTGCCGCACCGCTGTGGCTGCGGATCAACCGCTCAAAGCCGGAACAAAGTAAATTGAGGAAACAGCTCAGCAACAACTTCACCGTAGTCGACCACCCAAGCGCCCCGGATGCCATCAAACTGAACCCGGCTGCCCCGGTTTCCGGCATCCCGGGATTCTCCGAAGGGCAGGTTTCAGTGCAGGATCCCGCCGCGCAACTGGCCACCGACCTGCTGGAACTGGATGATCACATGCGGGTGCTGGACGCCTGCGCCGCCCCCGGCGGCAAAACCTGTCATATCCTGGAGCGATGTCCCACCGTTGACGTGACCGCCGGGGAAATCAACCGGTCCCGCCTGACCCAGGTGCAGGACAATCTGGATCGGCTGGGTTTGGCGCAGAGAGCCGGACTGGAGTTACTCTGCGCCAACGCTGCAGACCCATCGTCCTGGTGGAACGGGGTTTTGTACCAGCGGATACTGCTTGATGCTCCGTGCACCGCCACCGGTGTGATTCGCCGGCACCCCGAAATAAAATGGCTGAGAACCGCAGAGCAAGTACGCAAAGCTGTCCAGACTCAGAAACGTCTTCTGAAACAACTGTGGCCTCTGCTGGAGCCTGGCGGTATCCTTGTCTACGCAACGTGTTCGGTGCTGGCAGATGAAAACCAACGGCAAATCAGTCGTTTTATGGTGGGGCATGCCGATGCCGAAGCGCTGCCCCCCGCAGTAGCCTGGGGCCGGAAATTGGACTTTGGCCGACAGATTCTGCCTGGTGAGGAAGAAATGGACGGATTTTATTATGCCCGTATGCGCAAAACAGGGTCCGCCCTGGTGCAACATGCGGGCTAGTATATTCCAGTCTGTTTTTTTACTCACTGTGCTGCTGATTACAGGCTGCATGCAACAGGAAGATGAGCGTAATTTCGAATTGCAACAAGTCGATACACACTGGTCAAACGGCCAATTAAATGTGACCGTACACCAAAAACTCAAGCTCAGTGGCGAGGCGAAAAAAGCACTGGTACACGGAGTTCCGCTGACTCTGCAGATGGAGTTGTTGATCCACTCAACCGGCAGCCGAACGCCATATATCAAAAGAATTTACAACTACGAAATTCGCTATCTACCCTTACTCGGCCACTATCAACTGACCTGGCCGGGTGCGGTTGAGATCAAGACATTCCCCAGATTGCGCCACCTGCTGACCAGGCTCTCCACCATCACGCAGTCCTTCAGCAAGGGCGATCTGCCGGCCGGAAGTTTTGAAATAATGGTCAGAACCCACCTCGACCAAAAGACGATGCCATCGCCCATGCGACTGCCTATGCTTTTCTCCGCGGATTGGCGACACGATTCAAACTGGACCCTGTGGCCGGTGGGAAATGAAAATGGCGGCTGACAAGTGGAACAGACGCCAGAAGCGCTTGCTGCCTCTGGTGGCGATTTTGCTGATTTTGCTGCTTGCCCTGTTTTTGATCAGCGATGTTCAGCAGAATTCCCCGGGCGCCAGGGTTTCTTTTCTCGACCACAATTATGTCTGGGTTCTGATCGCAACCGCGCTGGCCCTGACCGTTCTTTTATGGACTATTGCCCACCGTTTAATCACCCTGTTGCGCCGGGTTCGTGCAGAGGAACCCGGTGCCCGCCTGGCCGCCCGTTGGGTCAGAAATTTCCTGATGTTGTCCTTGCCGCCCGCGCTGATCGTGTATTTTTTCTCTGCCTGGTTCCTTACCAGCACCATTGACAGTTGGTTTGATGTCCAGGTGGAATCCGCACTAGCCGACTCGCTCCAGCTTGGTCAGGAATTTCTCGACACGCGCACGCTGGAGGTCAGAAACCAGCTTCGTGAGATCTCCACTGACCTGAGTTCTTTACCCGAAAACGAAGAAACGTTACGGCGGGAACTGCTCAGCCGGGTAAGAGCCTCAGGCCCCACGGAATTGTCCGTAATGGAAACCAGCGGCACTCTGATTGCGACCGCCAATATCAATGCCCTGACCGACCTGCCGGAACGCCCCGGTGACTTTGCCTTGCTGCAAACCAGTGAAAGAGGCGAATATGCGGCGGCTGAACCGACCATCGACGGCGGGCTTCAAATACGTGTAATCCAGCTGATGCCGGCAGCTTATCCGGGGTCATCCGCCCGCATCCTGCAGGCCATTTATCCCCTGCCGAACGACATCACTTCACTGGCTGAGTCCATCGAGCGGGAGTACTACCGCTACCAGAATGTCAGTTACCTGCGCAGCTCCCTGAAGCAGAGCTTTTTACTGATCCTGTCACTGGTGCTGTTGCTCACCATCCTGCTGGCTATCCTGGCCGCATTGACCGCTGCGCGCCGTATGGTGTCGCCGCTGTCGCGACTGTCGACGGCGACCCGGCAGGTTGCTACCGGGGATTTTGGCCGTGAAGTTGAAGCCAGCGACAAGGATGAGATTGGTTTTCTGGTCAGCTCATTCAACGACATGACCCAGGCACTGAAAGCAGCCAGCCAATCTGCGGAAGAGAGCCGGGCTGAACAACAGGCCCAGGGTGAATACCTCGAAACCGTACTGGGCAACCTGTCATCCGGTGTCCTCACACTGAACGATGAAGGAATCATCATCACCGCCAATGCCGCATGCCGGGAGATTCTGGGATTGCCGGAGAATTTCGGTGCTGCAATTGCAGAAGGTCGACAGGTAGCACGGCCCCTGGAAAGCCTTTCCGGTATCGCGCCTTTCCTTGATCCATTTGTCGCCGCGATCAAACACCAGATTGCCCGCGGAAAAACGGAGTGGCAACAGGAAATTCGCATGGAAAGACCGGACGCACCCCTGGTGCTGCTGATGCGGGGTTCTCAGTTGCCCAATATCACCGTGGCTGGAGAAGTCAGCGCTCATGGCCAGGTCGTTGTATTCGACGATGTGACCGTTCTCAACCAGGCCCAGCGGGAGGCGGCCTGGTCTGAGGTCGCACGCCGGCTCGCACACGAAGTTAAGAACCCCCTGACACCGATCCGCCTTGCCGCCGAACGGCTACGCATGAAATTGAGCGATAAATTGGAGCCCGACGACAGCGAATTACTGGAGCGCGCCTCAAACACGATCGTCAGCCAGGTCGAAGCTCTGCGGACCCTGGTTGACGCTTTTGGCGATTATGCCAGCGAACCGGTGCTTAGCCGCAGCGCAGTCAGGCTGGATGAACTGATCAGCGAAGTGGTTGCTCTGTATCAGCAGGGAGAGTCACAAATAAAATTCTCGCTGCAATTGTGCCCGGGACCGGACGGACTCGCCGCCGACAGCGGCCGCCTGCGGCAAATGCTGCATAACCTGTTCAGAAATGCAAAAGAAGCCGGCAAAGGTGCTCCGGTTTCAATCCAGATAAAAACCAGCATGACCCGTGATGATCACCGGACACAACTGCTGCTTGAAGTGTTGGATGACGGGCCCGGCTTCCCGCAGATGGTCCTCGACAATCCGTTCGAACCGTACGTCACCAACAAACCCGGCGGTAGCGGCCTGGGGCTGGCCATCTGCCGCAAAATTGTCAGCGAACACAACGGCAGAATTTCCCTGTCCAACCCGGCCGGCGGCGGTGCGCGGGTCAGCATCTATTTTCCGCTCAACGACCCTCTCCGGGGTCGCAGCAGGGGTCAGGTTCAGGGAACCTGACCCCTGTTCGGAGCGCGAAGCGGTGTCAGGCTGGTTTGACGCCCATTCTTACAAACCGCGTCAATTGCGGAACCCGCTCCGCCCGTTCGAAAGGGGTCAGGTTCCCTGAACCCGACCCCGGCTTTACAGGCACCGGCTTTAGGAGTAGGCAGGCCGATTTTATTGGAGTAGCATGTTGCGTCGATACAACAGATATAAGAATTATCGATGGAACAAGCTAACATATTAGTCGTTGATGATGAGCCGGATATCCGGGAACTCGTGAGTGAGATTCTGGAGGATGAGGGTTACCAGGTCATGGTGGCCGAAGATGGAGCGGCAGCACGGACGGCCTTTGCCCGCAAAACTCCGGATCTCGTGCTGCTCGATATCTGGATGCCTGATGTCGATGGAATCACACTCCTCAAAGAGTGGTCCGCAGGAGGCGAGCCGGATTGTCCGGTGGTCATCATGTCCGGTCACGGCACCGTTGAAACTGCGGTTGAGGCCACGCGCCTTGGAGCACAGGACTTCATCCAGAAACCCGTTTCCCTGGCCAGGTTACTGTCCGTTGTCAGCCAGGCGCTTGAATCCCGTCAGCTCCCCGAAAAACCGGCCAGTCGCACCACCCCGCCAGTGGTCAGTGAACCGATCGGCAGCAGCGCGCTGATGCAAGTACTGCGGAAAAAGGCAGAGCAGGCGGCCCAGCATGATTCACCCGTACTCATTACCGGCGAGCCGGGTAGCGGCCGCGAAACTCTGGCACGTTTCATCCATAAGCGCAGCAACCGTAGCGGTGAATTTGTTATCCTGGACCCCTGTGATGTCAATACTGAGACGCTTCGTGCACTCATGCGAGGCAAGGAAGCCGGCCAGTCGGACGATCAGAGCGCGACGGAACGGATTCGCGAGTGCAGCCTGTTCATTCCGGAACTGCAGGACATTCCGGCCGATTCGATGAAGGTCATCAACCAGGTATTGGAATCGGATCACTATTTACACGAGGGAGGCAATAACAAGCTACCCTCGGATTGTCGGGTAATAGCCAGTGGCAGCACCGACCTGATCGACCGGTCGCAGCAAGACTCCGTGCTGCAGCAACTGTATTACAAGCTGAATGTGCTTCCAATGCAACTGCCGCCGCTGCGCGAACGAAAAGATGACATCCCGGAACTGGTTCGCTTCTTTGCCGAATGGTTTCCCAATCACGAGAACCTGCCCTATCGTCCTTTTTCAGTGTCAGCCCAGAACCGGCTCCGCAACCACAGCTGGCCCGGTAATCTTCGCGAACTGGGCAACCTCGTCAGACGTCTGCTGATCCTGGGCGGAGAAGGCGAAGTCACGGTTGATGATGTGGAAAATGCGCTGCGTGAGAACCCCTGTAGTTCAGCCGCCGCCGGCCCACAGCATCCGAAATTCTTTAACCTTCCCCTGCGCGAGGCCCGCGAGCAGTTTGAACGTGAATACCTCGCGTTCAAGTTGCGCGAAACGGGCGGCAGCGTGGGGAAATTGGCCGAGGTCGTTGGCATGGAACGCACGCATCTGTACCGAAAACTGCGAGCTCTGGGTATTGATCCCAAAACGGCCGCCAGAAAGGAGAAAAACACATGAAAATTGTCGTGCTGGGCGCTGGCCAGGTTGGCTCAACAGTCGCCCACAGCCTCTCGAACGAGGAAAACGACATCACGGTTGTCGATACGGACCCTTCCAGTTTGAAAGTTCTGCAGGACCGCCTGGATATTCGCGGTGTGATTGGTCATGCCTCTCATCCCAAGGTACTGGTCCGGGCGGGTATTGAGGACGCCGACCTCATCATTGCACTGACCAACAGCGATGAGGTCAACATGATGGCCTGTCAGGTTGCCTACACACTGTACAACACGCCGACCCGAATCGCCCGGGTCCGTTCTTCGGACTACACCGAGAATCCCGAACTATTCGACCGTGAACATTGCCCGGTTGACGTATTGATCAGCCCGGAAGGGCTGGTAACCGAACACATCGCCCGCTTGATTGAGTACCGTGGCGCCCTGCAGGTGCTGGATTTTGCCGATGGGCGCGCCCAACTGGTGGCAACCCAGGCTTACGCCGGCAGCCCGCTGGTGGGACACCGCCTGCAAACCCTGCGTGAACACATGCCGGCAGACGCAGATGCACGCATCGCCGCCATCTACCGGCAGGACACAACCATCATCCCGGACGGAAATACCGTTATCGAGGAAAATGATACGGTCTTTTTCCTGGCGGCCCAGCGCAACATCCGCACCATGATGAAAGAACTGCGTCCTCTCGGTAATCCAGCCCGCAGAATCATCCTGGCGGGCGGAGGAAATATCGGCAGCAACCTGGCCCAACGCCTGGAACGCAGGCACCATGTAAAAATCATTGAGCAGGATTTCGACCGGGCCGAAGCCATCGCGGAAAACCTGGAGAAAGCCATCGTACTGGTCGGCGATTGCGCCGATGTTGATTTGCTGCGTGAAGAAGCCATTGACACGACGGATATCTTTTGCGCTCTGACCAACGACGACGAGGCCAATATCCTGTCCTCCATGCTGGCCAAACAAATGGGAGCAAAAACCGCTATTGCCCTGGTCAACCGGGCCGCCTACGTTGACCTGATTGAAGCCGGCACCATTGATATCGCCGTTTCACCGCAACAAGTGACCATCGGCGCCCTGTTAACCCATATCCGGCGGGGTAACATGGTCCGTGTCCACTCCCTCAGACGGGGGGCCGCAGAAGCCATTGAAGCAATTGCCCTGGGCGACAAACGGAGTTCGAAAGTCGTTGGGCGGGCGATAGAGGAAATCGACCTTCCCACAGGCACGACCATACCGGCTATTGTCAGAGGGGATGAAGTCATCATCGCGCACCACGATACGGTGATCAGAGAACACGATCACGTCATCCTGTTCGTGCCTGACAAGCGTCAGATTGCCGCCGTGGAACAACTTTTCCAGGTCAGTGCACTTTTTGTCTGACCTGATGTAATAAGTAAAGTGATCTGATGAGATTGGCTGCCGTCCAGAGGGTTGTAGGATTCCTGATCGCAGGTTCCAGCCTGATGATGTTACCCCCTGTGCTGGTTTCCCTCTGGTACGAGGACGGTACGACAAACCTGTTCCTGCTCAGTGCCGGCATTTTGCTGCTGGTGGGAGCGGTCATTTTTCTGCCGGTCCGGCAGGCGACGCAAGACCTTCGCCTGCGCGATGGTTTCCTCATAGTCGTCACTTCCTGGGTGGCGCTGGTGCTGGTAGGAGCCCTGCCGTTTGTTCTGCTGATTTCGCCTGAACTCAGCTATGTCGATGCGGTGTTTGAATCCATGTCGGGCTTCACCACCACCGGCGCAACCATCATCACCAACATCGACTCCCTGCCCCGGGCCATACTGTACTATCGCCAACAGTTACAGTGGCTGGGCGGCATGGGCATTATTGTACTGGCCGTGGCCATCCTGCCCATGTTGCGGATTGGCGGCATGCAGATGTACCGGGCGGAAACACCCGGGCCGATGAAAGACCACAAACTCACACCGCGTATTACCGAAACGGCCAAAGCACTGTGGATGATTTACTTTGGCATCACGGTAATGTGCATATTTGCCTACTGGCTGGGTGGAATGAAACTTTTTGATGCGGTGGGCCATGCTTTCAGCACCGTAGCGATCGGCGGATTTTCTACCCATGATGACAGCCTGGCGTACTTTGACAGCCCAACACTGGAAATGGTGGCTGTCGTTTTCATGATCATCTCGGGGGTCAATTTTTCACTGCATTTCACTGCCTGGCGCCGAGCCAGCGCGCAGCCCTACATCCTGGATCCGGAACTTAAGGTTTACCTGTCATTGTTACTGGCTTTTGTCATTCTGGCCACCTTTGGCCTCTATTTCACCGGCTACTACGATTCCCTCGCATCTTCGTTCCGTTACGGCGGCTTCCAGGTCATATCAGCGATGACGACAACGGGCTTCACCACTGCAGACTTCCATACCTGGCCCGGGTTTTTACCCGTCCTGCTGATCTGTATCGCATTTATCGGTGGCTGTGCCGGCAGCACTTCGGGAGGCATGAAAGTCTACCGGATTATCCTGCTGTACCGGCAATCCATCCGCGAATTCCTGCGTCTGATTCACCCCCATGCCGTCATTCCGGTAAAAATCGGCGGACTGAAAACTACCGACACGGTGATCAGCGCCGTGTGGGGATTTTTCTTTCTTTATATTGCGAGTTTCGTCGTCATGACCATGCTACTGGCAGCCACGGGCCTGCCGGCCGAAACCGCATATTCAGCAGTTGCCGCCTGCATGACGAACCTCGGGCCCGCACTGGGTCAGGCTGGCCCCCACTATGCCGATCTGAATGATATGGCAAAGGTCATCCTGAGTATTGCCATGCTGCTGGGACGGCTGGAAATCTACACCCTGCTGGTGATACTCACCCCTGCCTTCTGGCGCGATTGAAACCCACGCTGCCCAAGAGCACGGGTACAGGAACCTGCTCGCGGGCGACAGGTTTTGCAATAGCTCACCCGCAAGCAGGCGGTCTCAAGCCGGGAACATGCAGGAGGATCATTTCCGAACCATCGGGTTCCCCCTCATCCGCCTGCCGGCCCCGGCCAAACGGGTAGTTGTTATCATTCAGCACAATGATGGTCTTTTCATCAATCACAACAAGGCTTTCTGTGGTCCAGAACGGAAAAGAGAAAACGGCAGCCGTCTCGCCACCGAGACGGGCCGGGTCAGAGATATTCAGCAGATTCACCACCTGTTTTTTGCACAACAGGCCCAGATCGTCCCTCTGAGCAGAATCAATCCGGTAGATTCGCTTGATCAGTGCGGCGGGGCCTTCACGCGAATCCCGTTCAATGACCAGAAAGCCGGATTTTCCATAGGCGGTCAAAGCTCCTATGGAGGTCGACCCCTCATCCAGCGGGTAATCGAGCCAGGGCTTGTCAGGCGCATCCTGAAGAAATCTGCGGGACGCCGGGTCGAAGGCAAAAATCGCCAGCTTGCGGCCGCCACCTACGAGGGGTTTTTCCAACATGGGGTACAAGATTGCATTATCCGGACCAATCGCCATACCCTCAAAGCCACCACTGCGTGCCACCCGTGCCTCACCATTTTCCAGGCCGGGATGATCCGGGCCCATTATTCCGGGCAGTGAAACAGGGGGTTCCAGCACCCGGCCGGTGTCATCGGTGTGCAACAACCAGGGGCCAAACTCATCACCAAACCAGAGACTGCCATCCGGCAAACGTTGAAAAGACTCGGGATCAAAATCCGAACCCGTCAGCAGGCGGCCCGTCCTGATACGTGGATCCACCGGTATATTCTTTTCGCCAACGGGATAAAATTCGTAGTCAGCGGTGACCGGAAAGGGTAGCTGATGGTCCGGATCGTGCAGCGTAAAAAAAGACTCGATCAGCAGGGTTCCGGCGCCTCCTGCAGCCGTCCTGAATTGTGGCCGAATCCGGTAAACCCGCAGCAGGAAATCGGCAGAATTGTCCCGCGTCCCAAAACCGTTGTCCACCAGCGCCAGGAAGCTTCCGTCACCATTATCCAGCAGCGCAGAAAATCCCTGAACCGGCTGGCCGCGACGAAAGGGTACGGTTCTTCCATTGGCGGCATTGATAAATTGACCGGAAACCGGCCCGGAAGTGAAGCTGTCGGCGGGCAAATAGGCGATACCCCTTAAGGTGACACCCAGGGTTACATCCGGCTCCTGATCTGCCAGGGCCGGCATACAGAGCAGGAAGAAAAGAAGGGCGACGCAGGCAAGGGGCCGATAACCCTTCAGTATTTTAATCCGCATAGCATATCCATCAGTCATAAAATGGCGGCTCACCCTCCGGGCGGGCCTTGAAGCGCTTGTAACTCCACAGGTACTGCGCCGGGTCGATGGCGATACAGCGTTCCACACCACGGTTCACTGCAGTCAGGGCCGTCAACAGATCTCTGGAATGAATCTCTTCATCAGCAGGCATGAAGTGCACCCGGTAACGCCCGCCCGGCAGCCTTTCACATACGGTCGACAACACCACGCATCCGGTGCGCTGAACCAGACGCGGGGCGAGGACGCCGGTCAGTGCCTGAATACCAAAGAACGGGACAAACCTTCCCCGTCCGCCGGATGGTTGCTGATCGGGCAGTATACCCGCCCCCTTGCCTGACCTGATATGAGCATAGAGTTGGCGCAGGCCGGCGGCAGTTGCGGGAATCAGGTTTGCACCACCGCGGCGCCTTCTCTCGAGTAAAGCTTTTTCCAGCCTGGGACTGGCGGGTGGCTTGTAGAGGATAGCAATACCCGAAAATCGTTGCAGGTACACCCCCAGATATTCCCAGGCACCAAAATGCGGTGCCAAAGCGACCAGACCCCGACCGCTCTCCAGGCCTTCACGCAGCAGTTCTTCACCCACGATGCCATCGCACCGGGCCTGCAGGCGCTCCAGCGGCCAGTACCAGTTGTGACCTGTTTCCAGAATGGAACAAAGATAATGATGAAAGCTGTCCCGCACCAGCCGGGCACGTTCTTCATCCCCCATATCCGGATAGCACCGCTGTAAATTACGCTCAGCGGTATGTCGTTTCGTTGGTGACAGGACCATCCACAAGCCGGCACTTCTTTCCGCCAGCCAATAGGGCATACCTGCCGGCATCAGGCTCAACAGCCAGAGAACGAATTTGGCCAGCGAAACGATCATGTAAACCGCTCCTTCAAACTGCAGCGATATACGCACGCCGACCTGCCCCTGTTAACATGGGCAGGCTGACAGACCAAATTGATTGAATTCCATGATCGCATTGTTACAGAGAGTATCCGAAGCCGCCGTTCATGTTAATGGAAAAATGGTGGGAGAAACCCGAAAAGGCCTGCTTGCACTGATTGGCGTCGAGCGCTGCGACAGTGAAAAACAAGCGGACAGATTGTTGCAGCGCGTTCTGGCCTACCGGATGTTTCCGGATGATGCGGGCCGGATGAACATCAACGTTCAGCAGGCAGGAGGCGGCCTGTTGCTGGTGCCCCAGTTTACCCTGGCTGCAGACACGAACAGCGGCAATCGGCCCAGCTTCGCCTCAGCGGCGGAACCCTCGGAAGGCCGGCGACTGTTTGAATACCTGCTACAACAGGCTCATCTGAAGATGGATGACGTCGCAAGCGGTGTCTTCGGTGCCAACATGCAGGTCAGCCTGGTCAATGACGGGCCGGTAACTTTCTGGTTGCAGGTCTCCCCCCCGGATTAGCCCCTCCGCTTAGCCGTTGATTTTCTGGATTTTCCGGGTCAGCGTGTTGCGCCCCAGGCCGAGCAACTCTGCTGCTTTTTGCCGCTGTCCGCCGGTCTGTTCCAGTGCACATTCAATCAGCACGCGTTCAAGTTCTGCCTGGGCCCGACCGACCAGATTGGTGCCACCTGCGCTCAATTCTGAGCGGGCCCATTTTCCCAGCAGATCAGACCACTGATCCGCTTGAGCCGCACCGGGCACCTGCCCAGACTGTTCACTGGGAACATCACCGGGGAAGATCTGTTCTCCGGGCGCCATGACGCACAGTTGGCGACACAGGTTCTGCAGTTGACGCACGTTGCCGGGCCAGGGCAGTTTCTCCAGGATCCGAATAGTCTCCGGCCGCAAGTGCTTCTCTTCCAGGCCAAGCTCGTCCGCGACCTGGACCAGGAAAAGCCGGGCCAGCATGGCGATGTCCTCGCTACGATCGCGCAGGGGAGGCAGTGCGATATGGATCACATTCAAGCGGTGATAGAGATCTTCGCGAAAACTGCCTTCGCGAACCTTGACCTCCAGATCCTGATGGGTCGCTGCAATAATCCGCACATCGGCCAGCAGCAGGTCACGCCCGCCGACACGATAGAAATCTCCTTCAGCCAGCACCCGCAACAAGCGGGTTTGCAGTGCTAGCGGCATGTCACCAATTTCATCCAGAAACAGTGTGCCCGTGGCGGCTTCTTCAAACCGCCCCTCTCTTCGGGAATGGGCTCCGGTAAAGGAGCCCCGTTCGTGACCGAACAGCTCAGATTCAAGCAATTCGGCCGGAATCGCCGCCGTATTAATAGCCACAAAGGGTCCCTTTGCCCTGGGGCTGTGCTGATGCAGCGCCCGCGCGACCACCTCTTTGCCGGTACCGGTCTCACCCGTGATTAGTACACTGACATCGGAGCGAGACAGGCGGCCAATGGTGCGAAAGACTTCCTGCATGGCGGGTGATTCACCCAATAACTGCTTACCGGTCTTGATTTCCGCTTGGTTCTCTTCTTTTATGCCGGGCGCCACTGCCCGTTCAATCACCGAGATCACTTCGTTCAGGTCAAAGGGCTTGGAAAGATACTCGAAAACCCCTTTCTGAAATGCACTGACGGCCTGGTCCAGATCGGAATATGCCGTCATGGCAATTACCGGAATACTGATCGACCGGCGCTCCAGTGAATCCACCAGACTGAGGCCGTCTGCATCGGGCAGGCGAATGTCCGTCAGAATTGCCTGGGGCCAGCTTTTTTCCAGCGCCTTGTTAACGGCAGCAACACTATCGAAACAGGCCACTTCAAAACCACTTTTGCGAAGAGCACGCTGTAGCACAAAGCGAATGGCTTCGTCATCGTCAACGACCCAGATCCCGGTTTGTTGGCTCATGACGCTTCACTGCTATTGGCCAGCGGCAGATACAGGCTGAAGCAACTGCCCTGGTCCAGTGCTTCGAAAGTCAACAATCCACCGTGCGCCGCTGCGATCTGCTGTGACAAGGAAAGCCCCAGGCCGGCGCCATCCCGGCGCCCGCTTACCAGTGGCAGAAAAAGCAGTGATTGCAGCGACTCGGGCACTCCCTGACCATCATCAATCACATCAAGGCGTAAAACGCTGTTCTGATCGGACTGAAGCAGTGCGCCGCCGTGTTCCACGCGGGTCCGGATAAGCACCAGGCTGGAATTGGCCTGGCAGGCGTTGCGCAGCAGGTTGAGCATGACTTGCCGGATTGCAGTCGCATCGGCCCGGATGGAGGGAATACTGGGATCGTAGTCCCGTTCCAGGCGAAGCTGATCTCCAAATTCTGCAGCCAGCAAATCAATCGCTTCATCCAGCAAGGGGTAGATATCCACTGCCTGCCGTACCAATTCGGGCTGGCCAAAACTCAGGATCAGTTCATCAATGCGGTCTGACTCGCGCATAATCAGGCGGGCCAGCGTACACAATTCACCGGGTTCCAATTCAGCCGCCAGCATCTGTGCTGCCCCACGAATACCTCCCAGGGGATTGCGCACCTCATGCGCCAGATTGCGGCTGAGCAAGTCAAGCATGCCGGTCTGCACTTCCCGCTGCTGCAGGCGCAAGCGCATCTGTTCCCATTCAAGATTATTCAGTTCCAACAGCAGGGTCCCATCATCAATGGCCTGGATCGTACAGTCATAAATCCCTCCACCGAACCTGAGTTCATGAAGACGCAAACCCTGGCGAATCCCGGGTGGGCTGTGGATGGCTTTCTTCAGTTCCACCGGAACCTCTGCCACTTCGCAGATGAGGCGCCCCATTGCACGATCGCGACTGACCAAAAGACAATTTTCTGCGGCCGCATTCATCTGGATCAGACGACCCGTCCCATCCAGGCGGACAACACCTGTATCGAGCAGGTCCAGCGTCCCGGAAACAGGTGCCTGGTCAACCACTTCCGCCGCGGGGTGTAGGCCTCGGGCGATTGAAATTGACCGAGTTTTGCTTGATAAAAAAAGTGACCGGCGCAGTCTTGAGAATCCTGCGGTTACTGGCATCGCGAAGCTCTGCATACACCTTGTGCTCACCACGATTCAGGGTCAGGGACATACCCCCGGTCGCCGGCGCCGCCTGGGGCTTGCCATTGACAAACAGGCGCACGTTCAGGTCCGGTGTGAGGGGCGTTTTGCTGCCCCAGGTAACCACAACGGTGCTGGCAGTACCCCAAAAAGTTTCGTCCGGAAGCGGCCGGGTGATCTTGAAGTCCCGGTAAAGCTTACGCAATTCACTTGGGGTCAGTGGTTTTTCTTCCTCTTCACCTGTCGCATCTGGGTCGTTGGACGGTGTTTTTTTGTCAATAATGTTTGTTTCAATGACCGAAAGCTCCGGCAGATCCATCGGCTTTGAACCATCCTTCGGGGCTTGATCGGTATAGACAACGTTTCCGTCCTTGTCCACAACCTTCCAGATACTCGCAGCCCAGGCAACGCTGAACGACAATAGAAAAATACTGGTGACTGAGATTGCTCTGATCATTCCTTTGCTCATAATCCTGCTCCCATTTTCACATTAAACTGCACTGACAAGGTCTGGACACGCCGGCCCCGCATCCCTGCGGTGCCGCACGCCATGGATGGGCGATCGCTCAGATCCCGATCAGAGTCTCCCCAGGGCCCGTTAACACTACCCCTAGAGAGAATAGTACATGTCAAATTCGATCGGGTGCGTACTCATCCGGAACTTAGTCACTTCTTCCATCTTCAGTTCGATGTAGGCATCAATCAGGTCATCGTCAAAGACACCACCGGCTTTGAGAAATTCCCGGTCGGCATCCAGCGCCTCAAGTGCCTGATCAAGCGATGAGCACACGGTCGGAATCTTCTTTTCTTCTTCGGGCGGCAGGTCGTACAGATCCTTGTCCATCGGTGAACCCGGATCAATCTTGTTCCGGATACCGTCGAGGCCGGCCATCAGCATGGCGGCGAAAATAAGGTAGCCATTACCGGCCGCATCACCAAAACGTACCTCGATACGGCGTGCCTTGGGGTTGCTCACATGCGGAATCCGGCAGGAAGCGGAACGGTTGCGCGCAGAATAAGCCAGCATGACGGGCGCTTCGAAACCGGGCACCAGACGCTTGTAGCTGTTGGTGGACGCGTTGGCAAATGCGTTGATGGCACGGGCGTGCTTGAAAATACCACCGATGTAGTGAAACGCCGTTTCCGAAAGACCGCCATAACCTTCACCGGAGAACAGGTTGTTACCGTCCTTGACGATGGACTGGTGCACATGCATGCCGGAGCCATTGTCACCGACCAGTGGTTTGGGCATGAAGGTCGCTGTCTGCCCGTTAACATGGGCCACGTTGTGAATGATGTATTTCATCATCAGGAGTTCATCGGCCTTGGTGACCAGCGTGTTGAAGCGCGTACCGATTTCACACTGACCGGCTGTTCCAACCTCATGGTGGTGAACCTCTACTTCAATCCCCATTTTTTCCATCACGCGGCACATTGTTCCGCGCAGGTCATGCAATGAATCCACTGGAGGCACCGGAAAATACCCGCCTTTCACACCGGGACGGTGACCGATATTGCCACCCTCGTATTCAGCACCCGTATTCCAGGCGCCTTCCTCAGAATCCACGTGGTACGAACAACCGTGCATGTCGACGCTAAAACGCACATCGTCAAATACGAAGAACTCAGGCTCGGGCCCAAAAAATGCGGCATCGGCGATTCCGCTGGATTTCAGGTAAGCCTCGGCACGCTTGGCCAGGGAACGGGGACAGCGGTTGTAGCCTTCCATGGTGTGCGGCTCCAATACGTCACAACGAACAATCATCGTCTTGTGCTCGGCAAAGGGATCCTTCACCGCCGTGGAAATATCCGGCATCAGCACCATGTCGGATTCATTGATGCCCTTCCAGCCCGAGATGGACGAGCCATCAAACATTTTGCCTTCTTCGAACAGGTCTTCGTCCGCAGCCTTGGCGGGCAGGCTCACATGCTGTTCCTTGCCGAGGGTATCGCAGAACCTCAGGTCAACGAATTCATACTTTTTTTCTTTGAGGGTTTTCAGGATTTTATCAACACTCATTGCTCTGTTTCCTTGTTGGAGTTCCATAATGGGTCATAAAGATATATGCAGAACTCATGCCAAACACATCATCAGCAAATAATTCCAACCGCTGAAGAATTACCGTAATAATCGACGTATTTAGCAACGTTTGACAACATTTAACGCCATTCATCACCAGAAGCATCGATCCGAATCATTGGCAGCAACAGGATACTTGCACTATTTTAGTGCAAGATCAAGAAGTCTCGCACCATTTTTGTGCGCTTACAGGACAATCCAGAGCAGGACCAACCCAAGCACCAGGCGATAAATGATAAATGGCATTAAGCCAATTCGCTTTAACAGGGCGAGGAAGGCGGCAATACAGACCCAACCGGCAACAGCGGAAAAAATCATTGCAAGACCAAACTGAAACCAGTTGATATTGGCCTCGCCCGTCATCACATGCCATGCACCAAAACCACCCGCTGCGGCAATAGTCGGAATAGCTAACAGAAAAGAAAAGCGGGCGGCGGCATCGGAAGTAAGGCCAAGAAAACGCCCGGCGGTGATCGTGATGCCTGATCTCGACGTACCCGGGACTATCGCCAGTACCTGGGCCAGACCGATCAGCACGGCGCTGCGCAGATTGACCTGCTCCAGTTCGTATTTCCGCGCCCCCCGGACGTCGGCAATCCACAGCAGCAGACCGTAGCCAATGGTCGTCCAGGCAATGATACGTATATCCCGAAAATATAAGGCGACTGCATCGTAGGCCAGCGCCCCGACAAACAATACCGGTATGCTGGCCACCAGCAGGTAGATCGACATCACTCTGTGTTGCCGGTCGGACATACTGACTACAGGCCCCAGCCAGGCCCTTGTCATATCCATCAGTTCATGGCGAAAATAGACCAGGACGGCCACCAGAGTGCCCAGATGTGTGGCAACATCAAAGATCAGCCCCTGGTCCGGCCAGCCCAGGATTTTGCCACCGAGGATCAGATGGGCCGAACTGGAAACCGGCAGAAATTCAGTCAGGCCCTGGATAAGGGCAAGTACAATAATATGGATCAGGGGCATGATGTTCTGATTCTTCTCCGGGGCCTGTAATCACTTGCCGGTGTAACTGATGCGGTAAATCGAACCGGCCTTGTCGTCTGCAACCAGTATCGATCCATCCGGCATCTGCAGTACATCATTTGGGCGCCCCCAACAATCATCTCCCTGTAACCAGCCAGTGGCAAACGGCTCCTGACCAAGTACCTTACCTTGTTCATCGAAACGCACCAGGACGATGTTGCAGCCAACTTTTTCACTGCGATTCCAGGAACCGTGCTGGGCGATTAACAGCTGATTATGATATTCGGATGGAAACATGCTGCCGGTATAAAATGTCAATCCAAGGGCCGCCACATGTGCACCCAGTTGCAAGGCGGGCGGCGTGTAATCCGCGCAGGATTTCCCCCGGCCAAATTCGGGGTCAAGTGTATCGCCCTGGTGGCACCAGGGATAGCCAAAATTCATGCCGGGGCGGGGCGCGTGATTCAATTCGTCGGCGGGGAGATCATCGCCCATCAGGTCACGGCCGTTATCCGTAAACCACAACTCACCGGTGTCGGGATGAAAGGCCAGCCCGACACTGTTACGAACGCCGGTAGCATAAACGATATCACTGCGCCCATCGGCAAAAATACGCCTGATCTGCGCGAAACCGGCCTCGTCACAGATATTGCAGGGTGCACCGACTGGCACATACAGTTTACCGTCAGGCCCAAAGCGGAGGTACTTCCAGCCATGATGAGTCTTGTCCGGGAAGCCATCTGTGACGATCCGGGGTTCCGGCGGCTGATCCAGCCGGGATTCGATATCATCGTAGCGGAGAATCCGGTCAACGGCGCCAACAAACAGCGCTCCGTCCCGAAATTCCAGCCCCGAGGGCATATTGAGGCCTTCATCAAGCAAATAAACACGATCGGCTACCTGGTCTCCATCCACATCTACCACGGCATGAACCTTTCCTGCCTTGCGCGACCCGGCAAACACGGTGCCCCGTTCACCCCGAGCCAGTTGACGTGCATTTTCCACGCCCTGCGCATAGATACTGATTTCAAATCCCGCAGGAAGAGTGATGAGATTCAGTTGATCCGGCCCGTTTTGCCCGGATAACGCGGAAGAACACAGAATGACACTCAGTGCGAGCATTAATATTTTCACAAAGTTCATGAATACGGACCCGACAGATTAATATCCGCACATGATGCCACAAGAATTTCTCTGTGCCACCCCGGAGTCAGCAACGCAGCAGTTCAGGTTCGATCTGAAGGGGTGTACCCTATGCAGTGAAGTGGCGCCCCCTCTGGCAGCCACCCAAAAAAGAGAAACAGGAGAGTAATATCGTGGAACTTGCACTACTTCAGGGCAATGCACTTGCCTTTTTATTCAGGTGGATTCACCTGCTTGCCGGCGTGGCCTGGATCGGCCTGCTGTGGTATTTCAATTTCGTACAGGGAGAGTATTTCAAGGAAGCCGATGCTTCTTCCAAGTCAGATGCCATCCGTAAACTGGTACCACGGGCGCTGTGGTGGTTCCGCTGGGGTGCGATGTTCACCTTCCTCAGCGGTATCGCGCTGCTGGGCGCCAAGCACCTCAGCGGCTACGGCATTATTGTTGGCGCAACCCTGGGCATTCTGATGGTCCTGAACGTCTGGCTGGTGATCTGGCCCAAGCAGAAAATCGTCATTGCTTCGGCTGAAAAAGTCGCCGCCGGCGGTGAGGCGGACCCGGCTGCTGCCGGTGCACTGGCGCAGGCCGGCCTGGCTTCGAGGACCAATACCCTGTTCTCCATCCCCATGTTGTTTTTTATGGCCTCCTCCATGCACTTGCCTCAACTGGCCATGCCGGTTATGAGCGCCGGCATCGCCTCTCTGATCGTGGTATTCGGCTTTATCTTTGTGCTGGAAATAAACGGGCTCAAGGGCAAGACTGGCCCCATGACCAGTGTCAAAGGCGTGATCCACATGGGTTTGCTGCTAACCCTGGTGCTCTACCTGGGCGTGGACCTGTTGTAAGAGGCCCCTTGATACTGTAAGAGGCCCCTTGATACTGTAAGAGGCCCCTTGATACTGTAAGAGGCCCCTTGATACTGTAAGAGGCCCCTTGATACTGTAAGAGGCCCCTTGATACTGTAAGAGGCCCCTTGATACT
>JAJRRA010000060.1 GCA_024279945.1 Gammaproteobacteria bacterium | reverse complement strand
GATGCAGAACTCTGAATAGCCGGAAAGAGTGACCGTGCTTCTTGCAGGACCGTATGCGTCAGGGATGACGCATCCGAGCTTACAGGGACGTACTTGCAGCGTGTCCTGGAAGGAGTATGGTCGCTCTCAGCCGGCGCGCCGAATAGAAAAACAAGGCTTGCCCTGTCTGGACATCGTTGTATATTACGGCTTAGTAACAAAGGGACATCGTGATGAAAACCATCGAAGTCAAACTCAGCGACATCATCATCCGGCATCCGGAAATCAATTCCTTCAATGAATTGCTGGATGCGGTCCGGAATATCACCTCGGACGATGTGCTTTTCCTCAACTTTGACGTCAAGCCAGATTACCGGGACACGCCACGAGACTGGCAATGGCGGCTGGAAACCGTATTCGGCGAGGGCGGATCATGAGTGAAGAATCCCTGCGCACACTGGATGAGTTTGATGCGCCTTATGGCCGCAAGGTAAAACTGGAGTCCGTGGAGCACGAAAGTGGTATGCGAATGCTGCGTTTGCGTATCCGTGAGGGCAGCCGCTTTACCATCCTGGACCTGGACGAGAAAACAGCACGGTACTGGGGTGCGTCCATGTGCGCCTGGGCCGATAAGCCTCAGCAACCATAACAGGTATACAGGACACAGATTAATGGACCATCTTCCCATCTTTCTCAATGTGAAAGGAACCCCTTCGCTGGTGGTCGGCGGCGGCTTCCTGGCCGCACGCAAAGCAGACCTGTTGTTAAGGGCTGGTTGCAAGCTGACAGTGCTTGCACCCAGTCTGGGCGATGAACTCGCTCACCTCGCAGACACACATGATTTTGTTCACAAAACAAGTGAACTCACCGCACAGGACCTGACCGGATGCCAGGTTGTTTTCGGCTGTTCGCATGACAGCACAATCAACCAGAAATTATGTGAATTGGCCGCTGCGGCAGGAATACTGGTCAATGTCACCGACGAACCCGACAACTGCGACTTCATCATGCCGGCCGTGCTGGATCGCTCACCGCTGCTGGTGGCCATCGCCAGTGGCGGCACCTCACCTTTGCTGACCCGTATGCTCAGGGCAAGGTTCGAGACCACCATTCCGGCAGCATATGGCCGCCTGGCCGAATTTGCGGGCGGCTACCGCGAGCGGATCAAGGCGCTCATTCCCGACATGCATCAACGGCGGCGCTTCTGGGAAGACATGATTTCCGGCCCGGTCGCCGAACATCTGTTTTCCGGCCAGTTTGAACAGGCAGAGTCATTGATGGAAAGCCTGCTCAAGCAGGCTGCACTCGATGGTGACAGGAAACCCGTTGGCGAAGTCTATCTGGTCGGTACCGGGCCGGGTGATCCGGACCTGCTGACTTTCCGCGCGCTGCGCCTGATGCAACAAGCCGATGTGGTACTTTACGACCGGCTGGTCGGTGAAGGCATTCTCAACCTGGTCCGGCGGGACGCACGGCGTATTTACGTTGGAAAACTGCCAAAGAACCACACCGTGCCACAGGAGGAAATTGGCAAGATGCTGATTCGCCTGGCGCAGGAAGGCAAACGCGTGTTGCGCCTGAAAGGTGGTGATCCCTTCGTATTCGGTCGTGGTGGAGAGGAAATTGAAACCCTGGCGGAAAACGGGATTGCGTTCCAGGTCATTCCAGGCATAACGGCCGCCACCGGTTGCGCCGCATATGCCGGTATACCGCTGACCCACCGCGACCATGCCCAGGGCTGCATCTTTGTCACCGGGCACGAAAAAAACGGCCGGCCGGACCTGAACTGGAATGTCCTGATCCAGCCCCGTCAGACCGCTGTGATCTACATGGGGCTCTCCTCGCTCGACCTGATCACCGAAGGCTTTATCAGCCATGGTGCAGACCCCCAAACCCCGGCAGCCATTATCGAAAACGGCACCCGCGAAGGTCAGCGGGTCATCAGTGGAACGCTTTCCTCTTTGCCGGGCAAGACCGCAGAGGCCGGAATCAGCAGCCCTGCACTGATTATTGTCGGCAGCGTGGTTACGCTGAGAGATAAGCTTTCCTGGTTTGCCGACGGCAAACCGAAAAAACGCCGGAGTTTGCTCAATGAGTGATGCACTGAATTACCTGATCAAGGCCCGCCCGGAAGCGATGACGGCCTATTTCACCTTCATGAAGGAGTCGGGCAAACACCTCGACCCCAAAACCCGTTCACTGATATCGGTGATCACCAAGGTACACAGCCAAACCGAACGTGGCCTGCGCCAGTATCTGCCGCGTGCGCTGCGTGATGGCGCCAGCCCCCATGAAATACTGGATGCCATCCTGATGGCCTTCCCGACCCTGGGTCTGGCGAAAATCGTCTGGGCCATCGATATTCTGTTGGATATGGACATCCCCGAATTCCGGGTGGAACTGCTGGATTCCGAGTCTGCCTGGCACGAACTGATCGCCTGGGATGATGTCCGTGACAACGAAATAACTTATGTGGAAGGCCGCGATGGAAGAAATGTATTCATCTACCGTTCCGGCAAGGAGTGCCGTGTGTACGACAGCCGCTGCCCGCACCAGGTCAACGACATTCCCCATCTGGCCCTGTCCGGAACACGTTTGACCTGCCCGAAGCACCAGTGGACCTTTGACGTGAGCAGCGGAGAATGCGTGGCAAAAGGCAGCCGTTCGCTGAAACGATTCGACAGCAAGATTGAGCGGGGAGTCGTGCTGGCTTACTGGTAGTATTATATTACCAGGCGGAACTAAAACGACGTGAGTACCTCCTTAACTGTACATGACTTCATAAAAAATGGGCTTAAACCGGCCCGATATTTTCGCTGGGAGCGGGATATGCAAAAGCTGATTGCTTTCCTTATTTTTAGCTTGTTCTGCACGTCAACGTTGCTCTATGCCGATGCACCAGGCAGCCAGGCTCTGTTCAAGATCGAGCGCAATACCAACGCTAACATCATCCAGTACGATGCCCAGATCGGTACGGACGGCAAGTTGTTGAAGAAGAAGCCGGTTGTCGCCTACTGGATACGCCTGGCCGACAAGGGGCAGGTGCAGAAACTCAGTTGGGTCCAGAACACCTTTGCCTATGGTTTTGATGCAAAATATGACCGCGGCAGTGACACCGTGAAACTGGATATGAAAGCGGATATCGGTCGTCCAATCAGCGTTAAACGCGAAGGTGACTGCTACCGCGCAATGGCCCTGATTAACGGGGCGGATACATATCTTGAAAAAATCTTTATCCACGCCACCGGCAAGGGCATGTCAACCACCGTGGATTACATTGAATTGTACGGTACTGACGCCAAAACAGGCGACCAGCAATACGAGAAATTCGTACCTTGATGAATGGCAGCGGGTATGGCTGAGGAGCAAGCGTGTTGAAGATCGTCCTGGTGACCATGGTACTGCTGTTTTCAGCAGCCAGTGCTTGCGCTCTGGAGCAGGAAATTACAGAAGACAAAACTGAGCAGAGTAGAACAACAGGTGATGAGTCCGGCGAGCAGCCGGCGGATGCGGAAACCAAACAGTCCCGCATTCTTGATTTCATCGAAAAAGAAAAAGAAAAAGTCGAAAATCAGAGTACCCGCCTGGTGCAATGGACCGACTCTTTTTTCACCGACCAGGAGTACCAGAGCGAAGTCGCCACCACCCAGTTTCGCCTGAGGCCGGAACTGTATTACCGGAGTGAGCAAGGTCTCAAAGTAAAATTCAAGGGTTCGTTCCGGCTCCGCTTGCCTAACCTGGGTCGTCGAGTCAGCCTGGTCGGTGGTAGCTCGGATATGGACGACAGCTTCGACGAATCTGTGGATGATGACATCAATGAGCCATCCATCGGTTTGCGCTTCCTTGGCAGAGATAAAGGAAAATGGAATTTCAGCGCCAGCGTGGGAATCAAGGGAAATGAGTTTGCAGGTTTCGTGGGACCACGTTTACGCTACCGGACGGAACTGACTCCACGCACATCGTTCCGTTTTGTGCAAAAAGTTCTCTGGCAAACCAACAGAACCTGGCAAATAAGATCACGCTTCGACTACAACTTCGCGCTCAACGAGCGTGTCTTTTTCCGCCAGATGGTCGACGGTCGCTGGCGCGGTGAATACAGTGATGAAGAGGGCTACCGCACGCGGATCAGTAGTTTTCTGACCCGCCACCTCAGTAATACCGCCGGGCTGCAGGGCGAGTTCTCCACGATCTTTTTCACCAAACCCGATACCCATGTCGATGAATACGTCGTGGCGCTGCGCTATCGCAAACAAACCTGGCGTGACTGGTTTTATTACGAAATCGTGCCCCAGGTATCCTGGGAAAATGAGTTTGACTATAAGACCAATCCGGGCATCCGTTTGCGTATCGAAATATTCTTCGGCAGCGATAAGGCTTCTGAATTCTGGCAACGCGAAGCGGAAGACTCCGATGATTTTCGCTGGTAATCTATTAACAACACCTCAAATCACGGGAAAAATATGAAAAAGGCCACGTTTATTCTTCTTATCGTAATTCTGCTCGGCGCTTCACTATTCGTCGGGTCAGGCGTGTATAACATTGCCGCAACCGACAAACACTGGGCCATAACCACCGAGTTAATCGAAATTCTCAAAGAGCGTTCAATCGAAGTTCGTGCAGAGGATATCGTCGTGCCGGATGACCTGGAAGATCCGGCACGCATCGCATCTGGTGCCGCCACCTATGAGGAAATGTGTTCCGTTTGCCATCTTGCCCCCGGCGCAAAAGTGACCGAATTACATCAAGGTCTTTACCCACAGCCGCCGGTGTTGTACAAAGATTTCGATGAAGTTCCCGATAACAAGGACAATTTCTGGGTAATCAAAAACGGGATCAAATTGACCGGTATGCCTGCCTGGGGAGCATCACACTCAGATGACGAAATTTGGGCACTACTTGCGTTCATCAATCAGTTAAGTGAAATGTCCGCTGAAGAATACCGGGACCTCACCGCAACGGCAGAAAACAACAAGGGCCACTGAAATGACCCTATCGACACAATGGCATTTTTGCACAGGAGGACAGATATGAAACTGACCAGCCCAGGCTTTAGTGACAGGCAGGAGATCCCCACGACCTTCGCATTCTGTGCTCCAGATCCCCAGAATCATGTGCGGATGTCAGACAATCTCAACCCGGCTTTCAACTGGAGCGACATTCCCGATGGTACACGGTCCCTGGTCCTGATCTGTTGTGATTCCGATGTACCGAGTAAGCCCGATGACGTCAACCAGGAAGGCCGTGAAGTCCCTGCCGATCTTCCTCGCGTGGATTTTTATCACTGGGTACTGGTCGATTTGCCGGCAGACAAAAACTCCATCGCTGAAGGTGAATATTCAAACGCCGTGACGGCACGGGGTAAAAGCGGACCGGAAGTATCTGACGGCACCCGCCAGGGACTGAACAACTACACAGACTGGTTTGCCGGCGATGCCGACATGGACGGAAAATACTTCGGCTATGACGGCCCTTGCCCACCCTGGAACGACAGCATCGTGCATCACTATGTGTTCACGCTGTACGCGCTTGATATCGAACGCTGTCCCCTTGAAGGGGAATTTGGCGGCGCCGAGGTTCGTAGTGCGATCGAAGCTCATATTCTCGCCCAGGCCAGCGTGACCGGAACCTACAGTCTGAATCCGAAAGTCTCGGCGTAACTTCACCCATTTACAGGGAGGTAGTGAAATAACCATGGACTGGAGAGCATCCCTGCGGATCGCAAATGTGATCGCGCTGATTTTGGCCTCGGTGATGGGGTCGGGTTCACCCATGACGGCACTGGCTTCGAATTTTTCCGATCTCCAGGGTAGTCCCGATTTACGCTCAGCATCAGCCCTGGTCACTGACGCTGAGGGTAATGTCATCTACGGCAAGGACGTTGATGCCGTTCGCCCGATCGCATCCATCACCAAACTGATGACCGCCATGGTCATCCTCGATTCCGGTCTTGATTTGAACGAAAAAATCACCGTCACCAAAGCGGATCGCGACCTGGTTCAGTTGACGGGGTCGCGCCTGGAGTACGGCGCCACGCTGTCGCGCCGTGAGATGATCATGCTGGCAATCATGTCATCCGAGAACCGGGCCGCCACCGCACTGGGCAGAAACTGGCCAGGCGGCATGGCTGAGTTCATCGCACAAATGAACCTCAAGGCCAGGCAACTCAAAATGAACCATAGCCACTTCAGTGACCCCGCCGGCTTGCACGTGGAGAACACGTCCACCGCCAGCGACCTGGTAAAAATGGTCACAGCCGCCTACGACTACCCGCTGATCCGCAAAGCCAGCACCACCAAGCGACTGGAGGTACACCCTTACGCAAAGCGTGGCCCCCTGGTCTACGGCAACACCAACCGCTTGCTGAAGAACAAAAACTGGGATATCGCCCTGAGCAAAACCGGTTACATCGACGAGGCCGGACGCTGCCTGGTCATGCGCGCCATTATCGAAGGTGAGTCTGTTTCCATTGTCCTGTTGAATTCATTCGGCAAGCTCACACCGTTCGGCGACTCAAACCGATTACGCCAGTGGATGCTGGCCAAGAGTTGAGGTTTTCAGTTTGAGTGACTGTGACTCACGGTAAATCAGAACGATCACTGTCCGCACCGTTCTGAGCTGCCTGGAGCTTGCCAGCGGCTTCTCTGCGTAGCCGTTTCAGAGCTTTTTTCTGGGCCGCGTGATCGGATTCCAGCCCATCCCCAAAGAAGTACACATAGAGCGTTGCGTAAGTAAAAAACACCGTCAGCACGGCCGCAATTTCAAGCGCTCTGACCCCTGCCGCAATACCCGTTCCGATGGCTACCAGTATGAAAAGTGCATCGAATGTGTCCTGCAGGGCGCGCCTGAATTGCACACCGGCAACGATTCCGGCCAGGCTGAACGCCAGTGCCAGGCTGTGCTGAACGACCAGCACAATAGACGCTACGACGCCCGGCAGGATCAGCATGGTTTCATCCAGGGAATGATCATGTGAACTGACCCGATGGATCCCCTTGTGTACCCACGAGACCGGCAACATCAGCGCCCATACGCCGAGTAAAATAAACGTCAATTGCCGCGCATAACCCAGACGATCGAGTCGGCCCGCAGCTTTGAAAACTGTGCTGACAATTTCGCTGTCATCACTGTAAATCGGAGCCATATTTTCAAAACCGACCGTGACATCTCCACTACCCACCAGATCGGTAACTCCACCCACGGGCAGTTGCGCAACGAAACCAGGAAAGAGCAGAACAAGCAACACCATGGCAGCAGCGATTACCAGGTGGTAAATAAAGAGTCGCCGAAATAGCCTGAAACCCTCCCGTCGGGACGGCAAAAGAGGAATGACCTCCTCCTCATTGACCTGATTCACTTGCCCCGGTGATTTTCCAGTCACACAGCCCTCCTGTCATCAAATACGCCTTGAACCTGAACGTAATCCCAACTACCGCCCATGACGGCGGTTCACTGGCTAAGTTTCAGGGTGGAACTCGAATAGGGCACGGGTTTTGGATTGTGCGGAGGACGGGAATGAACTGGCCGATATCTGAATCCACGCCAGTAGCGGCGAGCAGGCTCACGATGCTGGACCACCTGCTGCTGCCGTGGAGCTGTTCTCCGGTGCTTGCGGGCGGACTCACGGCGTTGCCCCATCTCCTTGCGCAAAGTCTCCAGGCGCTTTGCCTGCGCCTGGACGCCATAGCGATCCTCATCAGGATCAAAATCTGCAGGAGTTGTATCCTCCAGCTTCAGCTTGTTGATTTCCGGGATTTCCCCGTCCGGTCGCATCTGGCTGAAATTCGGGACGCCGTTTTCATCAAGCCAGTAATAAACCTGATAGGCATCTGCAGTGGAACCGGCGATCAGGGCCAGAAAAGCCAGGGTGATAACGATAGTCGGGCGAACTGCGAGCATAACATTCCTCCTGCCACTATCAGTATAGGCCAAAAAAGTGGAATGAAGATTTCAGGCAACAGGCTCCCGGCTCTTCCCGACTCCCCCGCTTTGACTCTGGTGCTGACAAATCGCCCCATAGACCTCACCCAACCGGGTAATGTCATGGGGGATGTCCACCTCATATAAGGGAACCCGGTTCACCAGACCTGCAAGGTACTCCAGGCGCTTTCTCCTCAAGTGGGTAAAACCGAATATGTAATTGGGCATCAGGCGGTCAAACTTACGAAATCCCTTGATCTCTCTGAAGCGGACGTCCTCCTCTGCCGCAACGCGCTGCAATGCGTAAATCGCGTGAATGGCTTGAGGCGTATCCCTGAAATCTTCGGCCCGAAACCCCAGATCTTCAGCGCGCCGATAGGGGCGGTAGTTGGCATGGGAAGGCACTGCCATAAAGCGAGCACCCTCCACGTAAGTCGCTACCTTGTCATCTGCAAGCAAGGCATGCCCCTGCCGTACAAAATATTCAGTCAGCGTAGATTTGCCACCAGTCGATGGCGCCACGAACATAACAACGCGTCCATCCACTTCCACGGCGCCGGCGTGCAGAAAGTCGTAATTCTCCTCCAGGGTGAGATAGAGCGGCAGGAATATATGGATAAACCAGAAGGCCAGCAAGCGCTCATCACCTTCCTTTCCCAGTTCGTATTCAACCACTGGTCTGCCGGTCAGCCAGCGAAAAGTTACCACATCCAAGACTTTAAAAGCCCACGGCTGCCCGGACTTGCGGAGCCCCATCTCCCGGTCGCTGAACAACCACAGATCACGGCCGTGACTGCTCAGTAAGGAGCTTGAATGTGCTAACTCACGGTGCGTCGGCTGCCCTCCACCTTTGACCAGACTGAGTTCATGACGGGCGTACTCACCTCCGGCGAGGTGTTCGCGCAAAGCTACCTGGCTGTGAATCGCAGCACCATAGGCCAGCGCGGCGAAGTCAGCCATTACAGGGGAGGGAAAAGGGCATAGGCATCAATATTTGCAGAAAAATTGAGGGATGGCAATGGAGTGCCTGTTTTCACGGCAGTATACTTGTATACAAGAGTATTTTTTACCCACCGGATCTCAGCAACAAACTGCGGCGCACCCACAAAATATGAACACTGACCCTTGTCTTCCTATATGACTGTTCTTCCCGACTCCGCGCCACTCCGGGTCGGGCTGCTCGGGGCCGGGCGTGTGGCACACCTGTACCATCTCCCCATCCTGTCTGCTTTACCGGGTGTAGAGGTTCAGGCTATTGCAGAGGTTGATAACAAAGCGCGGGAGCTCTGCCGTTTACCGGCGCCTGCAGCAACCCTGTGCGCACACCATCAGGAGCTAATCGAATCATGCCGGCTCGATGCAGCCGTCATTTGCCTGCCGCCCGCATTACATGCCGAGGCGGCCGTTGCCTGTCTCGAACGTGGTCTGCATGTCTATCTGGAAAAACCACTGGCCACGACACTCGAAGATGGTGAACGAATCATCCGCGCCTGGCGACGGGCCGGCACCATTGCCTGGATTGGATTTAATTTCCGTTTCCACCCGTTAGTAATAGAAATGCGTAACGCAGTACGCAGCGGCGCCGTGGGCAAACTGCTGACGATCCGGGCCAGCTTTTGCTCGCCCGGTCAAAGCCTGCCCGCATGGAAACGTCAACGGAACAGTGGTGGTGGCGCCTTGCTCGATCTCGCCAGCCATCACTTCGATTTGCTTCGCTTCGTGCTTGATCAGGAGGTCGTCGAAGTCAACTCCCTTCTATACTCCCACTCCAGCGAAGAAGATACGGCCGTGGTTCAACTACGCCTTGATGGCGGTCAGGTGGTAGACGTCCTGACTTCCATATCTGCAGCGGAACAGCACCGGATGGAAATTATTGGCACCGATGGAGAGATTGCATTCGACCGGTATCGCTCGTCTCGCCTCCATTTCAGTCCGCCGAGACGCGATTTCTCAAGGGCGGCCCGCCTGCGGACAGCACTGAGTGCGTGTGCAGATTTTCCTTATACCATTCGTGATGCGCTCTTACCTCCCCGGGAACAGAGCTTCGCCACTGCACTCACCGCATTTGTCGCAGCGGCTCGCGGCGAACCATCGCCCGGCCCCGACCTCAACAACGGGCTGGACAGTCTGGCACTGGTACTCGCTGCAGAGCGAGCCGCTCAGTCGGGAAGAACAATAAACGTCAAGTCCAGAGCGGAAGCGCTGTGATCGAGGTTTCTGTTATCGTTCCGGTGCACAATGCCGCCGCTAGCCTGGGAAACTGCCTTGATGCTCTGTTCAGCCAGAACCTGCCTGCAGCCAGCTTCGAAGTGATTGTGGTGGATAACCGGTCCACGGATAATTCTGTGGCCATCGCACGACGCTACCACAAAGTGAAAGTTCTCGCGGAAAGTCAGCGCAGTGCTTACAAAGCCAGAAATCGTGGCGTGCGGGCTGCTGCAGGTAAACTGATAGGCTTCACCGACGCGGACTGCATACCTGACAAGAACTGGCTGAGCCGCCTACAAGATGGTCTGGCTGACCCCGCCGTCAAAATAGTCATGGGCCGCGATATCCCGTCCGGCCCCACTACCGCAGTACGCCTGCTTGGGAGCTACGATCATTTCAAGGAAATTTTTGTCCTTTCCAGTACAGACGCCAGTATTTATTACGGACACACAAACTGTCTGATGACCCGCCGTGAAATTTTCGATGAAGTGGGTTTTTTTGACGAACGCCCCCGGGGTGCGGACGTAATTTTTGTGCAACGTGTGCTGAACCGTTACGGCACTGATGCTGTTTTATATCGGCCCGATGCGGTGGTCGACCACACGGAGATCCGCTCATCGTTCACGTATTTCAAAAAAGCCTTTATTTACGGACGCAGCGCACGCAGCTATGGCCACATAACAACAGCCCGCCCGCTGCACAATTCCGAGCGTATGGAAATCTTCCGTAAAGTCGTCAGTTCCTGCGAATTATCGATGCCGCAGGCAATTTATCTTTTTAACCTCCTGGCGGTCGGTGTGGCCTGTTATGGTCTCGGCTGGATTTCCTTGCTGCGCGAGTCCGGCCAATGAACACGAGTGTCCCCGAACTGACGGTTATCATGGCGACACCAAAGCGCTGTGCAACACTCAAACGCTCCTTGCGGTTCCTGCAAAAACAAACCATACGTGACCGCATCGAACTGATTCTTCTGGCCCCCACCGACAGCTCTTTCGATGACCTCGACCCTTCATTGATTGCCGGATTTTCCCGCTGCCATAAAATGGCAGTGGGTCCCATCGACGAAGTCGAGCGGGCATTCGCCCCTGGAATCGAGGCCGCGAGCGCTGCAGTGGTTGCGCTGCTGGAAAACCACGTCTATCCCGAACCCTCCTGGGGAGAAGCCATCGTGCGCGCTTACCGGGGGCCATGGACCATCGTCGGCTGCGTTATCTCAAATGCGAACCTCTCTACTGCCACCAGTTGGGTGGAACATTTGATGTCCTACGTGTTTCACGATGAACTTGCGCCCAGCGGGGAAGTTGAGCGTGTTTCCCGCAACAACAGCACGTTCAGGCGGGAGGCATTGACCGCCTTTGGGAACCGTCTGGCGGACATGCTTGCACGCGATGGAGGCCTGATGGAGGAGCTGAAACATCGTGGTGCACGCTTTTATCGTGAACCACAGGCGCGCATGACACATCTCAACCCGTCCCTCATCGGTGCAATGCTGAACTTGAGACTGCATTCTGCCCGTGCATCTTCGGCTACCCGGGCCCGTACCGGAGAATGGTCACCGGGACGTCGCCTGGTATATGTTGCGGCGAGTCCGCTTTTTCCCTTGCTCAGAATTCGTGCGCTCTGGTCACGGCTATGGTCGCCACCCGTGCGCCGACAACTGCTGCGAATTACACCTCTGCTGCTACTGGCCTTGCTGGTTGATGCCGTCGGGCAAGCGCTGGGCTTCGCGTTCGGCGAAGGCAACAGCGCACTGACCGCCGGTCGTTATGATCTGGACCGGGAACCGTATCTCACCGCTGCTGACCGCGCTGAGTTTATGCAGTAGTCCGTTTCGATGCGAATTCTTTTGCTGCACGATTACGGAACCCTGAGTGGCGGGGCGGAAGTAATGGTTGTTAATTTGCGCGATGCGCTGCGGAAGCGTGGCCATCAGGTGCTTTTGTTTACCAGCACGGCACAGCCATTACCGCTCCCGATCGCTGCAGACGAAACCTGCTTTGGTACTGTCTCGCCGCTCAGACGTGGGCTTCAGGCCTGCAACCCGCACGCCTGGTTTCGCTTGCGCCAGGTGCTGAAGTCTTTTCAACCTGATGTGGTGTTCGTCAAAATGTTTCTGACCCAGCTTTCTCCGCTGGTCTTGCCGCTTTTGCGTGAGGTCCCCTGCGCGCTGAGTGTTATCAATTACAACCTTCTGTGCCCCCTGAACACCAAAACACTCCCCGATGGCAGCCCTTGCCACCTGCCGGCCGGAATCAATTGCCGTTCCAGTGGGTGCATGCCCTGGCTCGGCGTGGCACGGGACGCTGTGCAGCGCCGCCTGACCGATCTGGATGTATTTGATTATATTTTTGCCAACAGTAGCTGGGTGGCCGAACGACTGCGCGAGGAAAACGTGCCGGTAGACGGTTATGTGCACCTTGGTGTTCCACAACAAGATCAACGTCCACCTTTGGGCAATCGTCCGACCATTGCTTATGCAGGTCGCCTGGTTCCCAAGAAAGGAGTGGATGTGTTGCTCTCGGCGATGGCTATGGTGCACCGGCAAATACCCCAAGCCCGTTTGTTGATTCTGGGGGACGGGCCTGAGCGCACCCGGCTTGAGCATCTGGCAGACAAACATGGCATCAGCCAGGTGGTAGATTTTACCGGTCACCTTGACTGTCTGAGCATGGAAAAAATACTTGCTTCCGCCTGGGTTCAGGCGGTGCCCTCACTGTGGGAGGAACCCTTCGGGCTGGTCTGCGTTGAAAGCATGATGCGCGGTACTGCAGTGGTGGCAAGCCGCAGCGGTGGACTGACTGAACAACTGACTGACGGAGAAACCGGTTACCTGGTGCCCCCTGGCGATACAAACTCCCTGGCAGAGGCCCTCGGGCGAATTTTAGCTGATCGTGAACATGCCGAATTTCTGGGACAGAACGGGCGTCAGGCAGCCATCACACAGTTCACAAAAGAGCAATATATCGATCGTGTGCTGGAGATTTTTGAAATGCTGAAAAAGGATTGATATAAAGACAAAAGAAAATTATGCAGGCATTATTGCTTCTGTCAATAAAACTTGAATCAAGGACTCCGGGAGCCTGGTCACATGCAACTGTTGTTGGTCGAAGATGATCATGCATTAGCAAACGCACTGTTGCAGGCCCTGCAAAAACAAGGCTATGTAGCCAATGCGGTGGGGACCGGTGAGGCGGCTATCTACATCATCAGTACCGACCCGCCCGACATTGTCATTCTCGACCTCGGACTGCCTGACATCGATGGCATCAGCGTGCTCAAACGGATCAGGAAAAAGCATGCCGGATTACCGGTGCTGATCCTCACCGCGCGCGCTCAGCTTGATGACAAAATCATTGGCCTGGACAGTGGCGCCGATGATTACCTGCCCAAGCCATTCGAGATGTCAGAACTTTTCGCCCGCTTGCGTGTACTGGAACGTCGGCTGAGCACATCCGATACGGCTGAAATCTCTGTCGGTCACGTCACACTGGACGTCAACAGCAACTCAGTATCTGTGTCCGGTGAGGCGCTCGAGCTTTCACGCAGGGAATTTATGTTGCTGAAAGCGTTGCTGGAAAATGCCGGCCGGATACTGACCCGAAGCGCACTGGAAAACCAGTTGTACAACTGGGATGAAGAAGTTTCCAGCAATGCTCTTGAAGTACATATTCATCATTTGCGTAAAAAGCTGGGCTCAGATTTCATTAAAACAGTCAGGGGCATCGGCTATCAGGTCAAAAAACCGTGAAATCGATTCGTGTTTTCCTGGTCACCGTTATTCTGTCCATCATTACCCTGTTCATCTTCGTGGCCGCCCTCAAGGGTTACCAGTCCAGCATGGCAGAAGCAAACCGGTTGTTCGACAGACAACTGCTGGATACCGCCACGCTGATCGCCAATTTGCATACGGAAAATGCTGTCGCCCGTTTCCATCAGGACAGTACCATCGCGTTCCAGGTGTGGCGACGTAATGAACTGATTGCCGCATCGGACAATGCACCTGACACCCGCATCGCCTCTTTCGAACCCGGTTTCGGTTTCAATAACTTTGCCGGCTATCGCTGGCGCACGGTTACCTACTTCAACAGTCTCAGTGAAGACTGGGTGATGGCTGCCGAACGTACCGATTTGCGCAATGCGCTGGCTGAGGAGGTCATTCTGGAAGCCGTCTGGCCCGTCTTGCTGGGTCTGCCGGTGGTCGGCCTGCTGATTTGGCTGATTGTCAGCCGGGGCTTGAGGCCCTTGCGCCAATTTGCCGATGAGCTCGGCAGCAAACAGGCCGATGACCTCAGCCCCCTGACCTACCATGCCGCGTACCAGGAACTGTCCCAGATCGGGCAATCCTCCAACCGCCTGCTGAAGCGTCTGGAAACGTCCTTGCTACGCGAAAAACAGTTTGCCTCTGATGCCGCACACGAGTTACGCACCCCCATCAGTACATTGAAGGTCCAGCTACACAATGCACAACAGGATGCGACCGCAGACAACAAAAACATCAAGGAACTGAGAGACTCCACCGACCGCCTGGGACACATCGTCGAGCAAATCCTGGATCTCTACCGGAGTTCGCCCGATCAGTTTAACGCCAACTTCAAGAGGGTCGACTTGTCCGCCCTGGCCCAGGAAGTGGTCGCCCTGAAATACCCTCTCTTTGAAACGAAGAATCAACAAGTAACGTTTTCCGGTGAGCCCTGCTACCTGTCCGGAGATCACTTTGCACTGACCACACTACTGCAAAATCTGCTGGGTAATGCCAATAAGTACACCCCTCCCAGCGGTCACATCAGTGTTTCCGTCCATCAGTCTGAACATTGCATCACGCTGACAATTGAAGATAATGGTCCCGGCATACCTGAAGATGAGCGTAAGTCTGTCTTTCAGCGCTTTTATCGGGTCGGGGGTGACCGCCACAGTACCGGCGAGCACGGATGCGGGCTGGGACTGGCCATCGTCAAGCACATTGTTGAACTTCACGATGCCTCGATTACCATTACAGATTCCAGGTTTGAGACCGGAACCGCCTTTGTTGTCTCCTTCCCGTTGATAAGGTCAAGTGGATTATGAAACTACAAGCACACATTAAACTTCTGCTCCGCTGGTGTGTGTTGCTGGGTATGGGATGTCAGTCTGTCGCCGCCGCGACACCGGTCATTGAGATTGAAATCAGGGACCACCTGTTTTTTCCTTCCGAGGTGGATGTTCCGGCCAACACCAAGGTCAAGCTGCTGATCATAAACCGTGATCCGACCCCCGAGGAATTCGAGAGCTATCCACTCAACCGCGAAAAAGTGATCAGCGGCAACAGCAAAGCGGTTATTTTCATCGGCCCGGTCAAGGCTGGTGACTACCCGTTTATTGGTGAGTTCTATCCCACCACGGCACAGGGGGTTATCCGAGTCCGGTGAACGGTAAGGAATCAGCATGCTACTGAGTTCAGTCATTCTCGTTTTACAGGAAACCCTTGAAGCGGCTCTGCTGGTGAGCTTGTTACTGGCGGCCAGCCAGCAACTGTCGCATAAAATGAGCTGGGTGATCTATGCTATTGGCGGGGGGCTGGCGTTTTCCCTGGTCTATGCCCTTGAAATAGGACATGTTTCGGAATGGTTTGAATACACCGGTCAGGAAATCGTCAACGCCAGCCTGCAAATATCCGTGACCTTGCTGATCGCTATCTGCACCTGGGTTCTGGTTCGCGGATGGACGCCGGAAAACCGGCAGCGGGCCGGCTTCCGTTCTTCGCTGTTTACGCAATTGGCAGCCGCAACCGTAATGCTGGCAATCACGCGTGAAGGTTCTGAGGTATTGATCTACCTGATCGGGTTCTATCCGATAAAGGATGTATTCCATACCGTAACGGTTGGATCTTTCATCGGCCTGGGCATCGGCATCAGTGTAGGCGTCCTGATTTATTTTGGCATCATGGGGCTGCAAGGCAGGTGGCAAAAAAATACCATGGTGTCGCTGTTGGCCCTGTTTTCGGGCAAGATGGTTTCCCAGGCAAGCCTGCAGCTCAATCAGGCTGACTGGATCCCATCAACCCCGGTAGGCTGGGACAGCAGCAGCCTGTTATCGGAGGAGTCACTGACCGGAAAGCTTCTTTACGCATTGATCGGCTATGAGGCGACCCCCGCACTTGCCCAGATCGCGGCCTATGCCGCAGGTGTCATACTGATCTTAATAACCGCGATTATCGCATCCAGAGTACAGGCTGAAAGCCGGAGCGCGAGCGTATGAAACTGAAGATACTAAATTACACCCTGTCTCTGATGGCGATTCTTTGTACGATTCAGGAAAGCTATGCCGGTTCGGTAATCGATAAAATCTATCACCCCTATGTCAATCCCTTGGAGCAGGAAGTGGAGTGGCGCGGGATCTTTCAGGACCACCAGCCATTAACCCCGGATAACGTCCAGCTTCACCGTTTTGCCTACGGAAGAGCCCTTTCAGATCGCGTGTTCACCGAAGTCTATCTGGTTGCCCATAAAGCCAGCAATCACAGTCTTGAGATTCAGGCTTATGAACTGGAATTTGTTTGGCAATTGACGGAGCCGGGAGAATTCTGGGCTGACTGGGGTATGTTGTTCGAAGTGGAAAAAGAAGCCAATCTGGATAAGTGGGAGTTTACGACCGGCGTCCTGATGGAAAAAGAGCGCGGACAGTGGAGCGGTACCGCCAATCTGTTTCTGCTCAACAAATGGGGCTCAGACAGCACCGACAGTTTTGAATCGAGACTGAGCCTGCAAGCCCGTTATCGCTATTCCAGAGGCTTTGAACCTGCCGTGGAGTTTTACAGCGGTCAGGACACCCTGGGCCTGGGTCCGGCTTGCAAGGGTCAGATCAAGCTGGACGGCAACAAGAAATTTAACTGGGAGGCCGGACTTATCTTTGGCCTGGACAGCAGCAGTCCGAACCGGACTTTGAGATTCTTGCTGGACCTGGAATTCTAAAAAAAGGGGGTCAGGTTCCGCAGAACCTGACCCCGGCTCCACAGTGATCAACGCGTGCAAGTGAGTCCTTTCAGTGAGATCAGGCGCTGTGCATTGAGCTGACCGCTGCCGTAGCGTACGTCAGTCGACGCATAATCCACCGTCATGTCACTACATCCGTTCACGGTGAGCGTCACGGTGCCCCAGTGGTCGAGGACGACCGACTGTGGATCAAAAGCTTCGCCAAACTGCGTTCCAGACGAGATCAGCACATCATCAAATGTGACAATATCACCGCTCACTGTACCCACACCGATAAACCAGGCCTGTTTACCCGTATCATCATAGGTGAACCAGTACATGACCATACGGTTACCACCCAGGTACTCCAGCACCCAGCCTTCACCGTCGTGCGTGGGATCAAACCAGGAACCGCTGATACCGGCCATGGCATCCGGCACCGTCGCAGGGCCCGGGCATTCCAGGCCCGCCAGTGTAGACAGGCGAACCGGAGCCAGAGACCCCTCGTCAAAGCCAGCCATGGTGCTGTTGTAATTCATTCCAGCCGCATCGCAGGCATCAAATTCAAGTACGAAACTGCCCCAGCTATCCCGTTGCACAGCGGCGGGATCGAAATTCGGGCCAAAAACACCACCCGTTGGAATAACCACATCGGTCATCACCACGCGGTTGTCGATTACGTTACCGACACCCACCATCCAGGCCTGGGCCGGAACATCGGTGGCATAGGTAAACCAGAAAACCGCAGCGGTCGTCTCATCGATGAGTTCGACTACCCAGCCTTCGCCATCGTGGGCCGGGTCAAACCAGGAGGCGCTGACGCCATCGGCAACCCGGAAGCTACCCATGCTCATGGCAGATGCATAAACTTCAAACTCGCCTTCGGTCTGGGTCGCTGTTTCATCTTCCATTTCAAACGCAATGAAAATCCGCCCGCCGGTGACATCCTCGGTGATGGCGACGCGCCGTGCATCATAAAGTGCGCTGTTGTCCGGTCCCGCGTGAGTGAGACGCTGTCCGGGCTTGCCGATGGGTGTCTGCGTGGGAGCGTCCAGACGTTGTGACCAAATCTCAAATTCACCGTCGACTCCGTTGTCACCGCGCCAGTTCACGACAAACTGATGGGCGGCGCCGTGGTAGGCAATGGCAGGCTCATCCGCATCAAAAATGGCATTGCCCAATCCACCCATGTTGCTGATCAGAAAGTCATTAACCCCGGCCTCTGCACCAGCGGCCGTCAGCATCTGGCCATAAATTTCAAATTCGCCGTCCGGGCGTCCACCGGCATTATCATCTGCGGACCAGACCACCATGTACTCGTTGCGGTCGCGGTTCCAGGCTACATCGGGGTGGCTGGCTTCACGCAGAACGTCACCGTCGTTACCGGAATCACTGACCCGGATCGGTGTCGGCCCCCGCAGTACGCCGGTTCCACCGTCGAGACGCTGGGCGAAAACCTCGATTTCATCCTGAACCAGCGAACCACTGTCGTCATCGCCGTCCCACACCACCAGGAACTCGTTATCCGTGGCGTTGTAGGCCACGGCCGGACTGAAGGCATCAAAATTCGAATCGTTCTCGGGACCCATGCGCGAAATACGGAAATCGTTGTTACCCAACTCAGCTCCGGTGGCGCCATCGAGCAACTGGCCATAAATCTCGAAATGTCCGATCGGCACCGTGGCCGTACCATCCTCACCGCGCCAAACCACCAAATACATATCCTCAGCAGCGTTGTAGGTCACGGCGGGGTCGATCGCGTCGTAATCCCGGTTGCCATCGGGACCCATATCACTGACCCGGAAATTCTGTGTGCCGACCAAAGCACCGGTTGATGCATTGATACGCTGCGTAAAGATCTCGAATTCACCTTCCACCAGGGCGCCACTGTTATCATCACCGGACCAGACGACCAGGTATTCATTGTGCTTTGGGTTGTACGTTACGACCGGGTTACGGGCATCGAAATTGGACGTGCCATCGGGCCCCTGGAAGCTGATACGAAATGCTTTTTCTCCCAACAGTGCGCCACTCTGTACGTCCACGCGCTGGCCGTAAATCTCAGCCTCTCCCAGCGCCATCCCGCCACGCTGGTCGGTTCCTTCCCATACCAGCAGGTATTCATTGTTGCTGCTGTTGAACGCGATATCGGGCTCTCGGGCGTCGAAATTGCGATCCAGGTCCTTACCCATATGGGTCGACCGGACCGGCGGAGTCCAGGCGCCACTTTGAGCCAGAGCAGCCAGCGGCCAGTTCGCGGCCAGTGACAACAGAATGATGAGTGAAGTATTTTTTACAGACATTTTCCTATCCTTTATTAAAATTAAAATCCAAGTTGCAGACGTAGCTGCAGAATCGACGGAGACTCGTCGATGCCTCTTTTATTCGGGCTGGTATCCACTTTGATCCAGTTGAGCATGACGCGATTGATCGGGTTGAAGTAGTAGTTGAGCCCCAGACTGTAGTTGGTTTCCAGACCACCGGTAATGGTGCCGTCCTGGAGGTCAAGCCGGCTGATCCTGGCAGACAGCTCCCAGGCTCCCTTTTCACCAATTTCAGGTGACATCCATTCGCCACGACGGAAATTGAAGCGCCGACGGCCGTTGAACATGCGGGAAGCCTCAAAGTAGCCTCCACTGAAGTTCACGTCGTTGGCCGTGCTGCGGTCTCCCGTGTAGTTAATCCACTCGCCCTGCACTGACCACTGGCCTCTCTTCCACACGCCCTCCAGACCCACGCGAACGGTTTTTCCGACATCAAATATCTTTCCGGTGTTAACCAGATACTGATCGGTAACCGATGACTCCGGCCGTGTCCGGAAGCGTTGTGGCTGTTTGGTATCCTGGTACATGGCAGATGCGCCCAGCCATACGCGCGCTTTCCCGAACTGCAGGCGTCGACCCACCCGGCCGGCCAGTGCCGTACCGAACTGGGTTGTTCCACCAAAATTCAGCCAGTCGTTTCCGAACAGCCCCAGGCGCCAGTTCCATTGACTTCCCTTGTGCATAAAGACCAGCCCGGTACCGTAGTGCCGTGAAAGCGCGGCGGGCAGCGCGCGTTCCATAAACAGGTTGAACTGGGAATTTGTGACGCGCTGCAGGCTGAAGGGAGTCTCAATGCGGCCCGCGGAAAGTTCATTTTCTTTGTTAAAGCGGTAGCGCAGCCATGTGGCCTGTGCGTTGTATGTGCCGTCATTGAAATCAGCCAGCGTGTAGAAGCTGAGCTTGCTGGTCAGTTTGCCACCCAGTTCCAGGCGCAAGCGGCGCAGATTGCTGCCGGAATTCAGCGCTGTCACATCCTCATAATATTTTGCGAAATCCATGTCCAGTCTGCCTCCCACGCTAATGGTGGGATCAGCCTGCACAGACGAAACGGTCAGAAAACAAAAGACCACGGAAAGAACCGGCACATACTTTGAAAACATGTCGCTATACCTCTTGCTGACTGAGCAGCCAGTCGATTACCCGCTCGTTGAGCAAGGCCATTTCAACCGCCTGGTTGTAATCGTGGCCGATTTTTTCAATTTCAAACAAACCCACTTCTGACGACAGCCCCAACTTTTGTGAAGTTGCGTTCATTTTCCTGACCCATTTCCGGGCACGCTCGAGCCGGGTACGTCCCTGTTGGCGGTCTATTTTTCTTGAGCGGTTCAGGGAATCATCGCGAACTGTGTCTTCAAGACCTATAAATACGGCAGCCGGAACGCGCAGAAACCGAAGCGGTTCAAAACCAATGCCGGGAAGCAAGGGTGTTGGACGAATTCCCAGGGGAAAATCTTCATCCCGCGGAAATGTGTACCAGCCGGCACCACTAAGCGCCGCACGCTCTACCAGTTGAGGGTGGGCAAACATGAATCGTTGCACGAACTGGGCACCGGCTGAGTGGCCGAAGAACATAGCCTTGTGACCGGTCCATCCAGTCAGCCTTCTGACTTCGCTGAGGATCGATGTGACCGCCAAATCGGCGCGCGGACCCTTGCCGCTGCGCCCCAGTCGCTGGTAATCCCGGCAACGTTTTTCCTCAAACAAGGGTGCGACCAGCGCGATGCCCCTGCCCTGGACCAGGGGCCAGATTGACTCGATGAGCAACTTCGCATTACGCGAAATGCCGTGCATTAGAACCAGAACCTGACGTGTATCCGAACCCTCGGGTACGGCCAGGAAATAGCGCTGATCGTGCAGGCTCTCAAGTCTCATTTCCCGTATACCGAGAGTAAGATCAGGCGTCTTGTGTAAATTACGTGCACGCATTTTTATCCCCTTTGCGCAGTCGCTAACAGCGCAACGCTCTCACGTCGCATGCTGACTTCACCATCATTCATGTTCCATACCTGCTGGCAAAGATCGATCAATGATGGTTGATGAGTGATTAAGAAAACTGTTCCAGGCCAGCTTTCAAGCAGTTCGTGCAACATTTTCAGGCCTTCAGCGTCCAGATTGGATTCCGGTTCATCAAGGATCAGCACCTCGGGTGCTCCCAGAGTGGCCCTGATCATACCGATTCGGGCGCACTCCCCGGCTGAGATGTTTCTCGCGCTCTGCTGGATTTGATTTTTTGTGCCACGGCCAAACTTTCCGCCCAGGTGTTCCAGCTCAAATTCAGTGACTGCGGCTTGCAGTTCATCTTCAGATGTCCCGGGTTTGCGGTAGGCCATGTTAGAATCCAGCGAGCCCCTGAGCAGGCCGAAACCCGAACCGGAAACGCCAAGAATATTTGACCGGGCGGTGGGCGACAGGCGTCGCGGGTCGATACCGCCCAGCCTGACAATACCTGAATCGGGTTTAAGCAGGCCGACGGCGAGTTGCATCAAAGTGCTTTTGCCGCTGCCGTTGCGACCGATCACCGCCACGCGTTCCCCGGCAGCCACTTTTGCTGAAAAATTCTTGACCGCCGGCGCACAGTTCACGTTCCTGAACTCAATGGCGCCGGGATCGGTCTGTGTGTCGATATAACGCGAAGCACCCCGGGTGATGCGACGCATATTGAATAACTCACTGAGCTTGTTGAGCGAGATTGAAGCACCCCGGTAATATTCCTGTACCCGCCCCAGTTCGCGGATCGGCCCGGACATGAACATGACCAGGCTGATGACGGCAGCCGCATCGGCCGCCCCCATTGTTTGTGCTGAAAACCGGAAAACGGCAAACACGGTAATGATCAGCAAGATACCGCCAGCTTCGCCCAGGCCGCGCAAACCGCCCAGAATCAAGCCCTGGGTCGAAGCTTTCCGCTCCAGTTTTTTCCCCAGTCTGTTGATTTTCCGGATTTCACGCCCTTCCTGCCCCATCACGCGAATCATCGCCATTTCACCGATCCGCTCAACCAGCAGACTCTGAATACGGATGCGGGTTGACCGCACCGCTTTGAGCACCGTGCGGAGATTTTCACCGAGACGGAGAGAAATCAGGGTAAGGGAAATCACCACCAGCGCTGAGATCATGCCCGCCGTTACATTGATACCGGTGATGATCCCGATGCAGACCAGCAGCAGGATGCTGTTCACGATCAGCCTGGAAATACCCAGGCTCAACCAACGCCGCAGGGACGACAAGTCACCGCCAAGGCGTGCCGCCAAGGCGCCGGAAGGTATGGAATTCACATCACGAATTGATGCACGCATCAAGCGGGTCAATAGACGCCGGCGCAGGCGGTTGATGTAGTTCTGACTCATTCTCTCTGCGGTATAGCGTTCATGCATACGCGCGCAGAGCAGAACCCCCGCCAGAGCCAGCATGATCCACAAGGTGGTGCTAATTGACGTCTGCGCCTGTTGCAGGCCTCTGACCGCCTGGCGAACAGAGTGAAACACCGCAGTCACCGTCAATGCCCTTAGCAGACCGTTGAGAATCAACTGGAATACAAAGCGACGGTTATGCCGCCAGAATCCGGCCGGCAGCCTGAACGGCGTATATGGCGCGCTGGAGTTCATGCTTCAGCCGCTTTCCCGGTGGTTTCAATGCAGTTTTCCGCCATCAGATCCAGACCATATCCAGGCGCACAAAGCTCCAATTTGGTGGCGATAGGTACGTGGCAATTGGCCTCATATTCCTGCCTGGCCAGCGGGCTGGAAGAAACCACACCCGAAACCGCAATAACGTCGTAACCTAACTTCTCCAGGCAATCGACACCATAGATGGCGGAATGTGCATCAGCTGCGGCATGAAAAATACCGGTGACCTGACGTCTGAAGTCCGGATTGTTCAACAGGGCGTGCGTTTCTGCCTGCAACAGCCCGTCGGCCACCTCTACAACAATGGCGTCAACATTCTGATTTCTGAGGGCGTTAGCGAGATAGTTCACGATTTCAAGCACTGCCTGGTTGCCCAGACCGTAGGTGCTGGCGTATCCCGCATCGGTGAAATCCAGCGTACGCGTGGCTCCAACATCCTCGAAATGCCACACGTCTCCGCCGGAACCGGTGCCGGTAACCTTCATGGCGCCGGTCCTGAAGCCGTCCTGGACCAGGCCTTTCACCAGGCGGGCCGCCGTGGTCGTCTTACCGGCATTCATGCTGGATCCCACCACAACGTACATCGGAACGTCCCGTTGGTTTTGCTCACCAGCATCCGTTTTCCAGTCCTTGAGATTCAACACCATCCCAGCGCTGTTACCCACCAGGCCGATCGGTGTTATCTCGGTCGGGTTTTTCACACCGGGGTTGCGATAGCGCATACGGGAGGCAATACCCCCGGCTGCGACCAGGTGACAAGGCTCCAGGCTATCGGGCACTACGGACTCGAACTGGTCGGGGGCATAGCGATTGCCGTAGCAAACCAGGATGTGGTCGCCGGGAAAAAGCCGGGCACGCCTGCCACTGGGCAATTCGATCCGTAAATGCTGGCGCAAGCGGTCAACCCGGGCCAGCACGAGATCTCCCGGCCGGGGCGTAATATCTCCGGTGATCAAGGTGTGCAAGACCTCATCGGGAATATTCCTGGTTGAAAATGCACGCTTCATTGACGCAAAGGTATCCAGTGCGATCGGCGTGACATGATGGCGTTGCTTCGTGTCCTGGCTGTTTACGAGTTTCATGTTGTTATGGCCTCTCTTTGGTGAAGATGGGAAAGACTTTATGGGAGAATGCTTAAGGGAGTCTTAAGACTGGAAAAAACACTATTTCTGATGACATTAAAGGCCAAACGGCTGATAAAACGGTACAATCCACAACGAAAATGATGAAATCGGGTGACTAACATGAATCGCAGTGGCAAATTCTGGATAACCCTGACGGTATTCCAGGTCGTCTTTGGGCTGGTGGTATTTGCCATGACGCGTCAGTACTACATTCAGGACACACACAGGGAAGGTGCGAGTCCAGCCGTGATGGGCCAGGCGGCAATTAGCCAGCCGGCCAGCAGCACGGAATCCGACCTGACCCAGTTGATATCCTCATTTCCCGGTGAACAGGCGCTGGATGACCCCGCTGCGATATTACGCTCGGCTGACGAATTCTTCGCCAGCCAGCAATACGGCCGAGCGGCCCAACTGTATGAACAACTGCTGGCAATCGAACCAGACGATGCGAACACCTATAACAACCTGGGTATCACGCTGCACTATCTCGGCCGGTCGGACGAAGCGCTGCGCATACTGAATGAAGGTGTAAAGGTGGACCCGGCGTATCAAAGAATTTGGCTGACGCTGGGCTTCGTCAACAGCCAGCTCGGATACATCGAGCAGGCTCACTCGGCCCTGACTACGGCGACGCAGTTGGGCGCGGACACCGAAGTCGGACAAGCCGCTGCACAGATGCTCAATGAACTGGGTGCGGGCTAAGCTGCATCAAAAACCATCCAGACGCAGCGTCGCCTGGATTTTTTTTCGTACCGTGCCGGGCACGCCTGCATCGTTTGCATAGTTTTCCCACTCTGACACGACATCCAGCACCTCGGATACGATCACCTCGGCGCGCCCACGTTTCATGGAAGCTGCTTTAGCACAGGCCTTGAAATCAGCCAGGCTGAAGTCATCGCGCTTGCCGTTCACAGTCATCTGGTGGCTGGACGTCCAGGCGCCGGACGGGTTGAAGCTGTAGGTCATATCGAAAGCAGGTGAAAGTTTCCAACTCCCGGTCTTGTCCATCAGGAAGGCAATGTTTTTCACGTGATCATCCTGATTGCGGATCACGATGTTGAACACCATGCGGCGAAACTGTTCTTCGATTGCGGCCATCGGCAGGCCCAGTCGCCGAATCACCAGCAGTGCCTGCTCGTAGCTGTAGGCGCCGGCCAGGTTGAAATCATAGTGTGCCAGCGCGGCCAGCGATTGCATATGGACTTTTTGACCGCCTTCAAGGCGGTCGAAGCGCCGGGTCATAAAATGTTGCCGGTCATTTTCATCGAACAAGCGGCATTCGCTCATCTCGATGCCGCAGTCTTTCGCCATCAGATAGCAGGCATACTCAATGACGCCATAGCCTTGCGGGTCATCGAGTTCTTTATCGCGATTGCCCTTGACACCGTCAAATTTCAGCAGCCAGTATTCAAAGCCCTCTCCCGCCGGAACCTGACCAGAACGGATCTCGTTGCTGCAGGGATTCCAGGCGATCACCGCCTTGGCCCGGGCGCCGCCGGCAGAGGTGCCTACCCGCAGGATTTCACGCAGGGCCTGCTGCCGGCCTTCGTCTGCAAATGAAGCCCGGAGCGTATCGCGATGGCTGAGAATCTCCGATGCCAGTTCTACCAGCCGATCAATTTGCACCGCATCAGCACGCCCGGCCCGTGGCCCGATGGCTGGCCTGAACTCCAGCGCACCCATGCCGCGCTCACCGGTATAGCAAAGTCGTTCAACCGCATTGAAAGAATCCGGTGAGCGGCCCTGCGTGGCCAGCCAGGTGTTGATCAATGCATTACCAAAACGGTCCGGAAGCGAGTCGGCCAACAGCCCGGGCAGGCCATGGAAAGTGGTTCGGGACAGTTCGGGAAACGTGTAAACACGAGTGGAGAGCGGCATAACAAGCGGCGACAGCTCGATACCGCTTCTCGCAAATGCCGGATCGTACTCAAAGGCCGCCACTTCATCACCGTCTTGCAGCGAAACCGCACCGATGCTGCGGCCCCAGAGCCTGACCTCGGCCAACGAAGTCATGTGTCCTCATCCCAGGACCAGGGCTCTGTACCTTTCGCTATCCGGCTGTGGGCCGAAGCACGCTGCCGCCGCTTGGCTTTTCCGTGCAGCAGATCCAGGGGCCGGGGGACTGCATCGGGGATTGCCCGATCCAGGCCGGGCAACAGGCCCAGCACCCGCAACAGGCGAATGATGGTCGACATCTGGGCCGAAGCCCCGGCTTCGATCCGCTCGACCGTCCGCTTGGCAACACCCGCCTGCTCAGCCAGGTCTGCCTGGGTCAAGTGCAAATCAAGCCGGCGACGGGCAAGCCGCCCCCCAAGTTCTGTGAGGATGGCGTCGTCTGTCAAGAATTCACTGATCTTCATAATTCGTCTTTTTTGACGATATATGCCACTTACTGTACATATATCGTTAGTTATGACGAGTTATATTCCTGAATGTCTGACTTGTCAAGTTTTACATCCGTGTTGGCTCAAGCCTGACATGCGGGTGGTCCTTTTTCGCACAGTGGACTCCAGAACCCCTTTGCCGCTCCAGATTTCCACGGCTTCACTGGCCCGGCTTACGCCGGTATAAAGCAGTTCACGAGTCAGAACCGGGTTGTATTCGGCATCTTCCCGGTTCGCCGGAAGCACCAGCATGACCTTTTTATATTCAGATCCCTGGGACTTATGAATGGTCAGCGCATAGCAGGTTTCAAAAGCCGGCATTTGCGCCAGTGATATGGTTTTCACCTAGCCTCCGCCGGTGAGGAAACAGGCCCTTAATACACCGTTCCTATTGTCTGCCACCCACTGTCCGTCCACTTTACTCACCTTCATCACCAGGCCGACATCGCCGTTATACAACTTCCGTTCGTGATCGTTGATCCGCACCATCACCGGCAGACCCCAAACCCATTTCCCCACTGCTTCATTGAACTCACGGGAAATGATGGAGTTGATACCGCTGACCCCGGCGGGGCCGTTTCGCAATGCGCACAAGATCTGAAAATCCGCCTGATGGGCGAGGATGTCCGCTGCCGGCACCGCATCAACAATCTTGTCCCGCAAAGCCCTGAAGCGGTTGACGGCTTCATCTTTCCAGGCCGGATTCCACTCTTTTTCAATACTCGATTCCCGCCACAGCACCTGGCTATTGGCTGAGAAGTCGGGCAATACGCTGACGGAATTGATCGCATCGGCCAGCCGGCCGATTTCACTGTCACCGCCGAAACGATGGCTGTAGCTGATGGTGGCGACGGGCGAACACTGCGGATCAAACAGGCCCGATGCCTCATCGCACAACTCGGCGAGCACGCTGCCAGCCTCCACGGAAGACAATTGATCCCTGTCGCCCAGCAGGATTAGCCTGGCCTGCTTTGGCAGGGCATCAAGAATGCGGTGCATCATCGGAAGGTCGATCATCGATGCTTCATCCACGATTAGAACGTCCAGCGGCAAAGGATTGTCAGCATGATATCGGGGCCGGGGCGAGCGGTAGCGAATCCCCAGCAGGGAGTGCAGGGTCCGGGCTTTCTCGGGCAACTGCTCCAGCGGTAACCCCAGTTCATTGACCTGACTGTCGAGGGATTCCTTCATGCGGTTGGCGGCCTTTCCGGTCGGTGCGGCCAACTCAATGCGCGGTGGCCGCCCGCCCGGATTTTCCTTCAACAGGATCTCGATGATCCGCGCCACGGTCCAGGTTTTACCGGTACCCGGCCCACCGGTGATGATCGCCAGGCGATGGGTCAGCGCCGTTTCGACCGCCTTTTTCTGCTCCCGAGATTTGTCTCCCTGGAAGCGCCAGTCAAGAATTTTTCGTTCATAATCACTCAAGTCACGCTCTTTACGCGCCCGCTCCCGGACTTGAGCGGCGATGTCCTGCTCGAAGGCAAAATATTTGTGCAGCCAGACATGCGTGCCCTGAGCATTGCACACCAGCGGCCGCTTACCGGGAACGTTGACGGAAATCGCATTGCTCTGCAGCCGCGCCACATGCTCCGGGCTGATCCCTTCCAATAAAGCGTTCAACACGGGGTCGTTCAAATCCCGGTAGTGGTTCAAATCGAGACAACTATGTTTCAAATGAAGCGAGTAGCTCACCGCCCGGGCCAGTTTGCTCACCCACTCGCGTTTTTCTGTTTCTTCATCCGTGAAATTGGCTACCGCCCAACGAGCGAACGCTTCATCCAGTGGGCGCAGCGCCCGATCCTGATCTGTTTGCCTTGTTGCATCAGACATGGTGATCAAAGCTCCTCAGACGCGAGTGCAAATGCCGCATCCAGGGCCAATATCAGTTCTCTGCCCGGCCGTTTGAACCAGATGCCGTATTGCGCATAATTTTCTTCATCCAGCCCCATTCCACGCAGGAACAGGTAAAAAACGCCGCCAAAGGACAGTTCCTTGCCGGGCCCGGCGTCAAAGGAATAGACGTCGTCATAGCGGCTGCGGAAATAACGGTGAACCGCTGTTGAATAAATCAGGTACTGCAAATCGTAGCGGCGGCTTTTCATGCAATCATCCATGGCCGGATGGTCGTAGTGGGACGGCGATTTGCCCAGGGTGTTTGACTTGTAGTCGAGCACATAGACCTTGCCCTCATGAATAAAGGTCAGATCAATGGCGCCCGTCATCAGTCCGTGAATCCGTCCGCCCGGCACGCTCAGGCCTTCGACGCCTGCAAACGCCAGAGCCTGGTTGACCCGGGTCAGGGCGATGGCATTACGCTCACCGCCAATGGCGAAGTCGAACACCAGTTCCGGAATCGCCGCGGCGCTGTTGAAAATCCCCTGCAGCGACAGCGGCCTGCCCGGTGGATCATCGAGCAGCGACTGGCGCATCGCGGCCAACAGCCAGTGGGCCACATCGGGGACCCAGGCAGCACGACGTTGCTCATATTCATCAGCGGACTCGCCCCGGATCATGGCCGGTTTTTGCAGGCCATAGCGGAACAACATCTTAGCGACCAGGGCCTGGAAATCGCCCTGCGGATGCAAAGCCCGCTGCTCAAAAATATCGTGCAGGCAGTTGCCGGTCAGGGCGGAGCCTTTGAGGGTATAACGGATGTCGTCTTTCCAGCGGGCCTCGTCCACCGCCGACAGGCGACTTGCGGCCACTTCCTCGTCCGGACTTACCGTTTCCTGATCATCATCACCCTTGTCATCGAGGCGAACATTGCTTTCACCATGGGCCAGTTTTGAGTAACTGGCGACTTGCCAGGCAGAGACGGGCGCCTCCACCTCAGCGGGTTGCTGAATCGAAGCCTGCTGCGGCCCATCGGGCCGGAACCGGCGGACTTCGGCCTCACCCAGCACCGAACAGGCGATGGTTTCAGCAGGTATACGCCGCTCCAGAGCAGCCTTGATTTCCGGCCACGATGGCCGCGTGGACTCAATGCCCAACAAATGGGCCCAGGGCGTCTGCTCAAACACACCATTTACAGAGCGGCCGATTGTCGCAGCACTGATACCGATATGGCATTGATAGATCGCCCGCGTGACGGCAACGTACAACAGGCGCATGTCCTCGGCCAGACGTTCTTTTTGCATCCGTTGTGTGATCGTCTTCTGCTCCGAAGAAAAATCATAGGTCGCTGCAAAATTGTTTTCCTCATCGTGATACAGAGGCAGGCTTTACCCTGCAAGCACCTTCCAGGGCAGGAAGAAAAACGGCAGAAAGACGATGGGGTATTGCAGACCCTTGGACACATGAATGGTGACGATCTTGACCAGATCCTCATCGCTTTCCAGGCGAATGCGCTTGCTGTCTTCGTCCAGCGCGCTGTCATCGTTTAACTGGGCGGAATACCAGTCGATCAATTGATCCGCTGAACTGCACTGCAGATCCTGTTGCTGCAGCAGCTCTCCCAGGTGACGCAAATCGGTATAAAGACGATCGCTATCCGGGTGCCGGGCGATGGCATCGAACAAAGCGTGGTCGTCATACAGCCGGTTCAATGCCGTCAGGATGCCGTGTTCCTTCCATACTGCGGCATAGCAGGTAAAGTTCTCGATACATTCTTCAAGATAATCATCATCTTCCTCCAGCCGGCGGATTTTCCTGAAATCAAAGCCAAAACCCCGCAGCAAGGGGGTTGCGAGGGCGGCTTTCAGGCGGCGTTTATCCGAGGATTCATTGAATGCGACCAGGATGTGATAAAGATCCTCACTGATCTCCGCATCACCGAACACACTGTCTCTCTGGCTGAGATACACCGAGCGGATACCGATTTGCGGCCGGGCAAGCTGCGCCCTGACCAGGCGTGCCTCGTAACCGCTGCGCACCAGCACAGCAATATCGCCGGGCCTGATGGGATCGACTGTTCCATCCTCATGGGCAACAGTGCCGCCACCATCCCGAGCCAGCAGAGCGGAAATCCTGTCCGCCGTGTCCCTGGCGTACTTCCGCAGCAAGTCACTTTTTCCGATCTGGTCTTGCGGTCCGGAGTGCGCATTGCCGATGAATACCAGCGGCTTGCTGCTCAATTGATCACCGGCGCCATAGTTGCCTTTGTCGACGTTGCCTTTATCGACGCCATCTTTTCTCTCGCAGGACTCCACGGCCTGGTAGCGGATGCCGGGAAAGATGAAAACCGAAGCGCCCGCCTGGTCTCCCTCAGCCCCGGTTTCACGGAACAGTGCGTTGATCCCATCGAGTAGCGCTGCCTTGCTGCGCCAATTGGTCTGCAGTGAAAAAATCTTCTGGTCATTTTCCTGCTCCTGGCGCGCCTTTACCGCTTCGCGAACCCGCAGGTAGGAGAAAATATCCGCTCCACGGAAAGCATAAATCGACTGCTTGGGATCGCCGATCATGAAGAAACCACAGCCCGCTTCCTCATCGGCATAAATCTGGCTGAACATGTTGAATTGTTCCGGGTCGGTATCCTGAAACTCATCGACCAGGCAGACGGGATAGCTTTGTGTGATGATCTGTCGCAGGCTGCGGGCCGTTTGCGGATCATCCAGTTTCTGCCGAATCAGGCGAATAACCTCATCAGCCGACATCTCATCCAGCGGCACTTCCTGCTGCGCCTCGAGGATGGCTTTGGAAATGGCTGCGGGGCCGGCCTGCCGGTAGCGTGAAACGAAGTCAAACCAGCACTGAATCTGTTGCCGCGCCTCGAGCAGGAAATTGAAATATTCGCCACTGCCGGCATCATCCGGAAGGGCAATCCATGTCTTGAAATATTTGGCGGTAGGCTCTTTTCCATAATCAATGGATGGCTTTGAAAATATCCGGCGCAGGTAAGCGGCCAGACCCCGCGTATTTCCAGACAGCTTGTACCCGGTCCGCACCGCTTCATCGATATCCTGGTTAAAGGCCGCTTCAATGCTGCCGAAATCCTTAAAACCCTCCTCAAGCGAAGCAGGAAAGAATTGCTTCCATGTTGCAGCCAGCTTGTTGTGGTTTGCTTCTAAAGCGCCCAGTGCGCCAACATACTCCTGATAGAGATCGTCAATTCCGGGAATATCTGCGGCATCCGGGATCAAAACAGCGTCCGGTGACAGGCCAGAGCCAAAATATCGCCGGAAATCATCAAATGCCTTGCCGGACACCGCATTAAAAAACCCGGCGACATGCTCACCCTGCAGAGTCGAAAGGCGCCGATAAAGATCGGATGCGATCCGCTGGCCGGCATCCGTACCGGTTTCGGCGATTTCAATATCGGCGATTGAGCCGGTTTCAAACAGAAAAGTCCGGGCCGCCTTCACCGCAAAACTGTGGATGGTGGAAATACTGGCCTCATCCATGCCCAGCAGGGCCGCACGCAGAAGATTGAGCTGATGGATGCGCACTTCCTCTGAAGCAGGCATCAGCCCCCTGATGAATGAATCTTCACTTGCGCGGTGGCGGAAATCTTCAAAAGCCTGCTCAATGCGGTCACGAATCCGCCCTTTGAGTTCGGCCGTGGCCGCCCGGGTAAAGGTGACCACCAGAATTTCATCGACTTTGCGTGGCTCGCAATGATGACCGAGCACCAGGCGCAGGAAAAAATTGGCAATGTTGTAGGTTTTCCCGGTGCCCGCACTGGCCTCAATCAGGCGCGTGCCGGAAAGTGGCAGCGTGGCGGGATCAAAGGAGTTCTGCGACTTCATTTCACCCGCCGGCTCATTCATCGCTGACGCTCTCCTGCTGCAAGCAGCGACGAATACCCTTCCAGATATCCCTTGAAGTCGCCCGAAACACGTCGCAGTCCAACGCTTCAGGGGAACCGTAATAGGCCCGTTGTTTCATATCATCCCGGATGACGGTGTCTGTGTGGTATGTGCTGCCCGATCCGAACCATTTCTGTTCGATGATTTCCGCCCACTCATCGGCCCCGGACTCAAAGTTTTCGGGACTCAACTCAGAATGAAAGGGCAGACCCTGCTCCCGATGGGCGAGATAGAGCCCGGCCAACTGCTTCAACAAGGCCAGACTCCCGACTTCATTGGCGAGAACCCCCTGGCCCAGTTGCAGCGGCAGATCCACACCCCCGGGCTCAAAATTTTCGGGAGCGTCAACATCCCTTGTGTTTTTGAAAATCATTCGCGCCCCGACAACACAATCCCGAAAAACGGGCTCATTGCAGGCCACGGCAAGCCGGATGTAATAGTCGAGCAGGTGTTTCAGGCCGGCATTGCTGGCGGAACGGGCAAGAAATTCGTCTTGGTAGCGATCGATGCTGCCGACAATTCTCAGGAGATGCGGCTGATTCCCGGGCGAAGTTGATTCAAGGGGAATATCCAGCCGGATGTCCACTCTGCTGCGCCGCTGTCCGGACAACATGAAGAGGTAGTCCGTGTCCAGTTTCGTCAGTTTTTCTTCTTCCTTTACCGCAGCACGTCCGATGGGCCAGTCACCGCTCGCTTTGCGCGTGGCCACCAGGGCGCTGATCAGCCGCTTTTTCAGCCGTTCCCGTTCCTGCGGCTCATCGGGCACGACAAAATCAGACCGGCCGGTTTTTTTCAGCAGTTCATCCACCAGCTTCCAGGGCCCAAGTCCCTGCTGGAGTCCGAACACATCTTCATCTTCCACCTCATCTTCATACCGGCCCAGCGCGACCCCGTGGTGGGTGAAAAACCAGTCCCAGGGCCGGGTGAAGAAACGAATGAAATCCTCAAGCTCAACCTCAAAGAGGCCAGGGTCCGGTAGCCCGTATGGCTGCCAGCGCTCATTACCGGAAAGTGCGCTGCCCTGACCCGACCTGGCCTGTAACTGCCCGGCCGCAAGCTTGAAGGCCTGCTGGCGGAAGGAAAACAGCCGCCCTGCACACCCGCCACCGGTCGCACCCTGAAAGTATTGCGGGTTGAAGGGCTGCAGCGGGTGTTTGCTGTAAAGCCAGGTATTTTCCCGCAACTCCGACTTCTGAAAAAGCCCATCGGATTCATAGCCCTTGCGGATGTAGTCGATCAACTCCGACAGCACCACCGAAGGCTCGCGCTTCTCGTTACGGTGCATGTCCTGGCCCAGATAGCTGACATGAAAAACCTGGCGCGCGGACAGCAGTGCTTCGAGGAACAGCCAGCGATCATCCACCCGCGCCGAGCGGTCGCCCGGGCGATAGTCCTTGCGCATCAGGTCAAAGCTGCTGCGGTCCAGGCGCCGGGGATAATCATCCATGTTCATGCCCATCAGGTAAACCACCCTGAACGGCACTCCGCGCATCGGCAGCAGGCTGCAGAACTTCACCCCCTCGCTCCAGGGATGCCGCCGGTCACCGACCTGTTGCAACACCGGTTTGATCAGGGCACGAATAATCTCCCGGGGTAGCAAGCCGTCATACCAGCCCTGCGCGCTGGCGGTGTCGAGATCTTCAATCCCGCACCTCAATGCGTTCAGGGCGCGCCCCTCGTCATCTTCCGGCTCATAGAACGCATCGAGGATGTCGCCCAGCGTGGTTTTCCACTGATCCGGCCGGCGCGGCGCATCCAGTTCTGTTCGGTAGCGGTTCAAAACCCGCCAGAAACGGATAAAACTGTCCAGAATGGCGGCATTGCTCCCTTCCACTTCATCCAGCGGGAGGATGTGGAAGGCGGCTGCCTCCGCCACTGCGGGCTTCATTTCGAGCAAGCCGGAAAGATCGCCCTGTTCATCAAAATCCATACTGGCAAAATCCATACCGGCAAAATCCACACCAGCACCATCTGTTCCGGCACGCATGGCGTAACCGGCCAGCAGCCGGCTCATACCGAAGGCCCAACTGAAATCGCTGTAGGCGGGCAGGCCCAGTTCTTTGCGGTGTGCGGCATCCAGGCCCCAGCGCACACCCGAGCGGATCAGCCAGGCCTTCAACAGCTCAAAGCCTTCCCGGTCAAGACCAAAACGGCGGTGTACGGCCGGCACTTCAAACACCCCGAGGACTTCCGACAGGGGCAAGCGGCTGTCGGGCAGTTTCAACAGCGTCTCAAAGCTGTTCAGCAGCGGCGACTCTTCCTGCAAGCTACGATCGTTGATGTGGTAGTCAATCTGCGGGCCGTCTGCGCCGCCCCGGAACACGGAGTGGACATAGGGCACGTAAGGCGCCACCCGGGGCATCATGACCACCACATCCCTGGGCTTCAGGCTTTTGTCGCGATTGAACATATCGAGCAACTGATCGTGCAGAACCTCGACTTCACGCAAGGGGCTGTGACAGTTGTGGATATGAATACTGGGTACATTTTCCGGCTTCTGCTCTGCTTCGGGCATCGCCTTGGCCTGGCCGGATTCAACCGACAGGCGGGCGACTTCACCGCGATAATTGAGTTGCAGAATTTCCCCCTGAATGCTGCCCAGTAGCGTGGCATTGCCGGGGTCCACAAAGTGCAGATCATCCCGGATTTCCGCATGCTCCTGAAAGGAGTCAAATTTCTGGAAAATCATGCGGATAAATTCTTTGATCTGGTCCGCCTGGCCAGCCAGCAGAGGGTTGCCGATTTCCAGGTACTGAAAATCCGGGTGAGCGGAATTATTCTCAGGTTGCATCATGTCGATGCCCTGGCCCGTACTGCGTGATTGCATCGTCTGCCAGGCCGCCAGCCTGGCGATTTCACGGGCCGAGCGAATACCAAACCATTCGAAGGCGCAGGGATTGAGCAGGTACAGATAAATATCGACGTGTTTCGCCAGCAGCATCAGCGTGTCGAGTTGGGTTTCAGGCATCGAGGTGATGCCGAATACAAACAAGCGCCTGAATTTGAGCCCGGCCACATCGACCTCAGCGGAGAGCGCCTGGAAAAGCTGCATTTCTATGGCAGCCCGGTGGGAAAGCTCCTTCGGTGTATTGACCTGGCCCAGCAACTCACACCACAGGACGCGCTGCCAGGCTTCCGCGTCCTGCCAGGATTGAGGATGAGCCTGAACGCGTGAATCATTGATCTTTTTTCCCCGGTCCCAGTATTTGCCGAACCAGTGGGGCCGGTACACCAGGTACTGGTCGAACAGGTCTGCCACGCTGGAGGCCAGTTGAAAGCGTTTCAGCTCGGTATAGCGTGCGGTTTTATGGTCCACAGCGAGGTAATTGCGAACCGGCCCCAGCGCAGCATGCTCCAGCACATCCTGTTGCTGCAGCAAGCCCAGCAAGCGCCAGCTCATTTCCTCCTTGCTCAGCGGTGTCTGCTCGGGAATAGCGCCGGAAACCAGCGCACGGGACAGTTCCCAGAACAGGGCGGCAGGCTGCACATAGCGGATGTTGGCCGCCACCGAGTTTTTCAGGGCCAACTGCAGGTTGATCCAGGAACCCAGCGATGGGTTATCGATCAGGATGGTTTCCCCGGCCAACAGACCGGCGCCGCGAACCGGCTCACGAATCTGCCGAGCCAGGTCTTCCAGCAACACTTCCGCCCGGTTGGAGTGGAGGATGTGGAGCGCCATCTATCGGGCCACCGTGCAAAGGAGAAAAATTGTGATTCTGTGAGACACCTGTCGCCGGCTCATTATTGAATGGTCCAAGTGTAATCCCAGCGGTTCTCAATTGCTGATAATTTCCCCGGGCCTGAGACCGCAGAGATGCAAGCCCGGTCATCAATATCGGGAAAACCGATCAGGTTTATTTAAACTACGCTCACCCACGTTGACTATGTACGTTTAGACCGGTGACCAGCGCCTCCCCGGCCCCCGCCTTTTGGTCCGTATCGCTGACTGCCGTTTTTGTAAGAACTTCTCTGCGGAGCGTGTTGGGCAGGCGCTGAGGAGCTGCGGCCACTATTTCTTGAACTTCGCGGCGGAGAACCTGACCGGGAACTGTGTTGACGGGGCGCCGGCGCTGAGTACCTGCTTGCGCTACTTCCTGAGCTTTGTGGCGGTCGCACAGGAGCGTTGACCGCCGGGGGTGACGGCTGCCGGTCCCGTTGATACGCAAGCCGTGGCTGTGATCGTCGCGGTGAAGAGTTGATCTCCCTGGACCGCACTGGCTGGGTCCTGTTGTCATAAGACCGGACGGGATTTTCTCGTGATTTAGCCCTGGACGTCGATGGTGCAGTACGCCTCACCATTCGCTCATCGCCGGCCCGGTTGACGATATCGTTTCGATTCGTATTGCGGCTCGGGCCGTAGTTCGTGCTGCGGTTCGTGCTGCGGTTCGTGCTGCGGTTCGTGCTGCGGTTCGTGCTGCGGTTCGTGCTGCGATCACGAACGCGATCGTCGCCGCGGTCCGCTCTGCGATACACATTTCCACTGTTGTCCGCGAGCAGCCTGCGCTGGCTGGCCTCATTATTGACATCCCGGGCGATGGCCTTGAAGCGCAAATCAGAACGCGGTATGGGGTCTGTCCTGCTGCGGACGGGTTTGTTTCGGCCAACCCCGTTTTGTCCGACCCTGTTTTGTCCAGCATGACCTCGTTCCCTGCCACGTTGGGCAGGTGTGTCACCTGCCAGCCCGGCGCCACCAGGCCTTCCGAGCGGCATCCGGGGCTGATTATCGCGGGTTTCAACGATCCGGGCCCTCTGTGAGCCACCACGGTAGAGGTTGCTGTTTCGCTGGTGGCCGCCTGAACCGTAGCCGCCACGACCAGGGCCGTTCCCGCCGCCGCCATGATCGCCGCCGCGTCGACCGGGTCCGTAATCACCACGCCCAGGTCTGCCATTGCCACGACCGTGTCCGTTACCACCGCGCCCATCATTGCCGTGGGCATAGCGATCGCGCCCATAACCGTGTCGGCCGTGGTGTACCGGGCGCGGGCGGTAGCCACCCGGCCCCCAGTAGCCGTAGTTGCGATGACTCCAATAATGATTTTGGTGCCAGTAACCGCCGGTGTAGTAGCCCGCGCTGAAGGGCCCCCAGCCCCAGCTCAAACCAAAGTTCCAGCCGTACCACGGGTTGTAGCTGACATTGAAACCCCAGGTGCTGTAACGGGGATAGTAATAGTAGGGTGAAACCCAGGGCGGGTAGTACCAGCCGGAACCATAGACAATGGTGTTGTTATAGACATAACTGCCGGTGTAGCCCGGGGTGTAACCAACATAAACCACACTTGGGGTGCTGTCATAGACCCGGACATACTTGACGTTATATACCGGTGAAGATGGCAAAATGGTGTCCACCTGCGCCGGGCGGTGATCCGACACCTGCCAGGGCCCCCGGGGTGAGGAAGAGACATACCAGACACCGTCCTCAACCAGGTAATAAAGGCCATTGGATTGAATCACGGTAGAGCCCGTATTTCTGATATAGACCAGGTCGGTACCATCCACTGGTTCATAAACGGGCTCGCCATCGTACTCAACTTTGATATCCACCTCACCTCTTTCGACTGCGGCGGTCTGTGGAACCTGAGCATCCAGCACTGCATCCCGTGCTTCCTCGGTGCCGGCAACGTAAACGCGCGAGTCTGCCTGGTCTGAATCTTGCGGGATGTTAGCGAATGCCGCCGGTAACTCGTCCGCCGCCTGATAGGCCCACGGCCCGTTCAGTGAGCCGGCGTCGTACCAGCGCCCGGAAAGTACAATGTAAAACTTCTGTGAGCTGACGTGCATGAACACGTCACTGTCTGAATTCTGCAGCACCAGCAGATCATCAACCAGCGGCACGAATGCAGCGGGGCCCTCGGTCACAATCAGCTCCGTTGGTTCAGTCGAAACCACGATTTCCGGCGCATTGGCTGCCGTGACGGGCTCGGCCGGCTGTTCATCATCTGCATCTGCCTCATCGGCGTTGACCATGGCAGTAATGTCTGCCGGGGGATCGGCTTCAAACTGATAAGGTCCGGTCGCCCTGGCAGCGCGATACCAAACGTCTTTAGCCGCGTTGAGGTAATAGTGACTTCCATTGAAAATCAACGGGTAGGGTGTATTGATCACCGCCTGGTAAGGGCTGTTTTCAATTTCCCGCAAAACCGGATCACCATCAATGGAAATCAGCAGGGCGGGATGGTCCCGATAGACGATTTGGGGTGGCGAGGTGTTTAGTTTTTGGATGGCCTGGGATTTTGCTTCGGCTGTTTTCAGAGCAGTTTCGAGTTCATCAAGAGAAAAATAGAGGTTCCAGGTGGGCGACTGCTGCGCAAACACGGTCGACAATTCTGCCTGCACATCATTGGTACCGGCGGGGAAGCGGGTTTGTGTCACCTTCAGATTGGTCGGGTGAACGATGCGACTGGAGCGGTCAATTTCGACCCGTGACTCGAACCACGCGGCACCAAAAACAGGCTCAGAGTCAGCCGTTGCCCGGTAGGCGACCGCCGCACGGAAGTGCAGGATGTCATCCTTCATCTCATCCACTTGCAAGGGGTAAACCGTTACCATTCCCTCAGCCAGCGGCAGTGTGCGCGGCCAGTCGCTTTCCTGCGCCTGCACGCCGGAAAGGCTGACCAGCATCAATAATGCCCAAAACATACTCAACCGTAATCTGTTCATTTCTGATCCTCCGCACGCAATCCCGAAGTTTCTACCTGTATAAAGGGACTGCTACAGCGATACTATAGACTTGCCCACCTGAATCCAGGGTGAATACAATCTGACGAAACTGAAGGAGACTACGAACATGACCCTGCCGCTGATTGGCCCGGAACAGGAATTTGCGCTTTGGGCCGTGCTGCTGGCGCTGGCGGGCTTCGGCTTCTGGTGTGAGCGATACGCCTGGGGCCGAAAATACTCCGGCGTTATGCTGCTGATGACAACCGCTATCGTCCTGGCCAATCTGAAAATTATCCCGACCTCGGCGCCGGTATATGACGTGATCTGGGAGTACCTGGTGCCCATCGCCATTCCGCTATTGCTGTTTCAGGCAAATCTCAAGCGGATTGTGCGGGAATCCGGCCCCACACTCCTTGCCTTTGTTATTGGCGGCGCAGCCGTGGTGGCCGGCACCTTTGTGGGAGTGTTCTTTTTGGATCTGGGGCCCAATGAAGCCGAACTGGCCGGTATTTTTACCGGCACCTACATCGGTGGCAGCCTTAATTTTGCCGCTGTTGCAGAAGCCAGTGGTATGCAGGACGGCAGCATGCTCGCAGCCGCTGTCGCTGCCGATAACGTGATAACGAATTTACATTTTCTGCTGATTATTTTGCTGCCGGGGATGGCATGGATGACAAGGAATTATCCAACCCATCATATGGACAAGGCAGAACCGTTTTCCACCGAAGCCCAGGCCAGTGTGCATCGCATAAAGGAACTGGATATCGCCGGCCTTCTGGCTGCCCTGGCGCTGGCTTTTTTGCTGGCGGCCCTGGGCAAATTTCTGGCGGACCTGGGTGGAGTTCCGCAGTTCGCCATCCTGGTGACGACCGCGCTTACGTTAATGGTGGCCACCTTCCTGCCCGGGCAGGTGGGCAAGCTGTCAGGCCATAGTGAAGCCGGCAATGTGTTGATGTTCATCTTTCTTGCCAGCGTTGGTGCCACAGCCGATGTCTGGCAACTGATCGAAATCGGGCCGGTGCTGTTTGTGTTTGCAGCAATCATCATCACGGTGCACCTGACCGTTCTGTTCGGCCTGGGCAAAATACTCAAACTTGATCTGGCCGAACTGGCCATGGCCTCAGCCGTGTGCATCGGCGGCCCCTCGTCCGCTGCCGCACTGGCCTCGGCAAAAGGCTGGCGTGACCTGCTGATTCCCGGCGTGCTCGCAGGCTCGTTTGGTTACGCGGTTGGCAGCTTCGTTGGGGTCAGTGTGGTTGAATGGCTGCGTTAGTATTCAACTCCTGCGAACACTGTCACCCATCGTCATCGCCATAAATTGACAAACCCTGCCCGTACGGATTATTCGGGCTGTCGCTGCGATACGGGTTGCCGGCCCCGTAAGGGTTGTTGATGCTGTCAGAAGAATATTCCGAACCGTAACGGCCATAGGCGTTGCTGGTGGAATCGGAGTTGTAGGGGTTAGCGCTTAACTGGCCAATGTACTCCCCGGCCGGGTCAGCCAAAGCGGCAGCCGTGAAAAGCAAGCTCAAAACAAGCAGGAAAATCCTCATGGTTTACTCCTTCATGTGTTTATCTGCAGCGTTCATGATGGCATATGGTTTTCTCAGGGCGTGAGAACGGAGAGTGTTGCCTGAGCAGCAAACCGTTTTCGCGCTATCACCATCAAATGAATCACCACCGGCACCAGGTAACCGAGAATATTGGCCCCGGCTGCAGTGATTGTTCACCAGATTATAGGCTGAGGCCCTTCTTGTCGTCAGTACCACCGTAAAGTCTTGTGCCTCAAGGGTTCTGAGAAAGGTACTCGCGAAGCGCCTCGTCTAGAGACTTGGAAATCGAATCGTGCTCGAAATGATTATCGAGGGGAATGAAATCCTTCTGGTCAGTATTGGAAAGCACGATTGGGTTTATTGATCGATCGAAAGAAGAAGGCTCCTTATTTTTCGTCAAGTAATTTGTGAAAGAAACTCACACAGCCCGATCAATCAGCAAGTACAAGAGGGCAGCGCCGGTGGGAGTAAACAACCACAGGAATACACTGCAGTTCAAAAAAACCGTCAGCCAGAATACGACGCGAAACGACTATTGACAAGAAACTGTCATTGCGTCTCATCTCGTTGGAAATTTTATCACCAGCCATCGTGACCCTCGTTGCACAAGGCCGGCCTTGCTTATCGGTAGACAAAGTAAACGTTACAAACTGATTGAGTTCGGGGCGCCGATTGCGATTGCTTAGGTATCAAGACTGACTAATTTTATTTTCGAAAGCGAACAATGCCTATGCCTTTATCCGCCGATGAACCGGATACCGTTTTGCTTGTGGCCTTAAGCGATTCGATATGTGCCGCGTTGGTTGCGGGGCCCGGTTTTCTTCGGCTCGAAGACGAATATTTCCTACCGATATCAGCAGCTATTTCGCTCATGAAGAACCTGACGACTGGCTTATTCTGACAAAAGCACCCGAGAAGCACTTAACACTTCACCCACATTTTTTTGAACTCATCGATGCTATGCAAAACCAATCTGCTATCCAAGAATTGAAATTATACGGCTATGCCGTATAATAATGTTTAGTTTTATTGAAACCAGGCTGTTTACCCAGCTTGTTCAGGACTACTTGTCTGATGACGAGTATCTCCGGGTTCAGTTCGAGTTGTCTCATGATCCCGAAGCTGGCGCGGTAGTTCGGGGTTCTGGCGGAGTACGAAAATTGCGTTGGCGGGCACCCGGTCGAGGTAAACGCGGTGGCTACCGAATAATCTATTTCGTTTTTCGCCCAAAAGAAGTGATCTGGATGCTCACGATTTACCCGAAAAACGTGCGTGATACCATCTCGGCACACATACTCAGGCGGATTCGCCAGGAAATTTTAGATGAATAAAAATAGAGATATTGGAAAAGAAATCCTGGAAGGTCTGCGTGAACTCAAACGCGATCAAATCGGCCGGATTATCAATATTCCACCCGTCAGGATAATTCGCCAGAATGTCGGTCTTTCACAATCGCGCTTCGCGGCCCTGCTGGGAGTTTCAGTAAGGACGCTACAAGATTGGGAACAGGGGCGGCGCCTGCCGTCCGGCGCTGCGCGTACTCTCTTGCTCATCGCACACAGAAACCCTACCGCGTTGCTGGATGTGGCCTGAACCCTGCTGCCTACGCAGGCTATTTAACCACCGGAAAACAGGCATCCCCCCATAGCTGATTGTGATTCTCCATCATCAAATGAATCACCACCGGCACCAGGTAACCGACAATACAGGTTGAGGCGGTGTGTGTCCGTAATTCCCTTGTATCGCCAGTATCGTGCACCGGAATTAATTCACTCCAGGCATAAACCCACTTTCATATAGGGAATTTCACTTTCATCCAGCGCATCAAAAATAATTTCCCTTAGTCGGGCCTCATTGAGATTTTCCAGCCATTCGAATCTGCGGCCTTTAGTGCCCATCATCCGATATTGACTCAGCTTTGCCAAATTTACAATTATGCCTGGTTACTTTTATTGAAGTTTGTGCGTATCGTGGATCGTCCGCATTTACGGAAATTGGTTCACTGTTGTTAAGTGTCACGATATAGATGCCTGAAATCGTGGTGGAATCCGGCAGATTTGCGTTCCGTATTCGCTCAAGTGCGTTGTCATCTTGATTCGGCAGTGCGACCTGGCTCTCGCACTGCAACTGCTTTCCGAGAGGCCATTTAATCAGCGCTTCATCAATGAGTTGCGAAAAGCATGTGTTTTTCAATTTGTGTTGCTCGGCAACGTATATCACCCGCTTGGCAAAAAGGGTGTTATTGGCCTGAAGCGGCCGTTTCTTTTCTCCACCAAAATATTTGTAAGTAGCTTTGAATGACACTTCTTTTTTGTTCAGAGAAAAATGATGCATGGAAGAAAGTTGCCGTTGCGAAAGACCCTGCTTTTCCAGGTATTTTGTACTGGATATCAGTTGGGGAAGGATATGCATAGTAAAAACTCCAGTCGAGTAAGGTTAACGTGCAACCCTTGGGATAAAGCCACATACTATTTAACATAATCACGTTCCCGCGGGAACGTTTTGGGAAAATGATATAAAAATGTTCTCTTTCCATTAATCCTGATATATCGATTTTTTCCTACTAAAATCGGCTAGCATTTCCTACCGGCATATTTCGTCTAAACCCTCAAGATAAGCAAGAGTACCCATACCAATTTGAATATCTTGAGGAGAGCCACGTGTTGTTTTATGGACTAAGATATATATCTAGATATATAATTTGATGAAAGCCATCGAGTTTTGTGGCCATTCGCTGGAGACCATCAGAAAATTTCCAGGTCCGGTAAGGCGCGAAGCAGGCCTTCAGTTCGACCGAGTACAGCGCGGATTGGACCCGCTAAACTGGAAGCCGATGGCGATTGTTGGAACAGGCGTAAGAGAAATTCGCTTATTTGGGCCTGACCAATATCGGATTATCTATTTCGCAAACTTTGAACATAGGGTTTTGGTGTTACATGCGTTTACAAAGAAATCTCAAAAAACACGTAAACAGGACATTGCCAGCGCCCAGCTTGCTCTCAGGAATACACTGAACAGGAACAATCAATGATCAAGAGTCTTCAATTTGAAAGTGTCTGGGATGCACTGGAGGAGGATCCGGTCCGGATTCAGAATCTGAAATTACGCTCCGCATTGCTGATAGAAATCACGGAGGCAATTCGCTCGATGGGCCTGACCCAGGCCAAGGCTGCGGAGATACTTTGCGTCAATCAGCCGCGGGTCAGCGCATTACTCCAGGGAAAGATCAGCAAATTCCGCCTGGACAGCCTGGTCGATATGGCCCACCGGCTGGGATTGAATGTTTCGATTGAAGTGGCGGCCTGAAAAACCTCGGGGCGTTCAAGACTTATGTTTCCGCGACTGATAAAGTATTGCGGTCACGCCGGAGATGAATTTCATTCCGTAACTATTTCGCACGAAAATTCAGAGAGTTCCTCCCTTCCTATTCGCCCTCTTTGAATACATCGCTCCAATAGGAGTTCCTGTTTACCAGCAACTCCAGCCTGACCGTTGCCCGGGTCATTGCACAGTATAAAAGCCGCCTGGAGCGATCGTTATCGCTCAAACCTTCGTGGATGTCCATCACAATGATGGCCGGCGCCTGCTGTCCCTTAAAGCGGTAGATCGTCTCAAAATAAACCTGCCCATCGGTGTAGATTTGCTGACCTTCTTCATTGTAGCTGGGAGTGCTTTTTCGCAAGGTGTGTTGGCCAACCCGGTCCAGATCACGAAATGTCGATTTCTGCTGCCCATGACAGGATACAATCACGATCTCTTCCGGCTTGAACCCAATGCGCTGCAACTCAGTAATCCGGTGAGCCACCATCTTTTCCTGCTCCCTCTCTTCCTCATACTCGTGAACTGCCACGCCAAGACCCGGAAGCGGATTTTTTTGTTTGAACTGAACACCCAGGGTCCTTTTCACAAACTCCCCAATAAGGGTTGGAGTGCGAAAATTGGCGGGCTCATGATAGGTGACAAAATCTTCAAGTGGTACAACGTCTTTGCCCAGCAGGTTTTGCAGTGGGTCCTCGAGCCAGAGAACCGCTGCCGAATCGGTCAGAAAGCACTTGAGAATTTCGTACCACTCCGCCTCAAAATCCTGCCCCTCATCGACAATCAGGCAATCGTATCGATCTTCGTCTGAGATCTCAATTGCATAAATTTCCTCCAGTAAACCCGGCCAACAGTCAGGCTTTTCATAGTCCAGATTGATTCCGGCCCGTTCAGCAACAGTTTTGCAAAATCCGTGAAAACTGTTCACCGAAGTATGATCCCCTGCAATGGTCTGCAGCCGGTCTGCTAACGTCCGGTTAAAACAAAGCAACAAAACACGTTTTCCTTCATCGAGCGCCTGTTGATAAAAACGCATGGTCAGTTGACTCTTGCCGGACCCCGCCGTACCCAGAACACGTAACCTGAAAGGCGAAAACTCCAGATTGTCGATCACATCACCCAGGCCTTCCAGCATCCGGGTGTAGCTCTTTTTTTGAGTAGTGACGTAGCTGCTCACCGCCGGAACCACATCAAAACTCTGGTTAAAAAAATTGATCACGGACTGAGTAAAAGCGGGATCTGTGGGAGAACCCTTGCCCAACAGGTGTTCGATGCGTGCCGCCAATTCGCCGATCGATGTCTGATCCACCACGCGAGACGGATCAATACCCGCTGCGTTCATTCGAACGACTTTGTAGTCAGGCAGCAAAAGCAGGTAATCAATTTTATACCGGGCGTGACGGCCGTGATGGCCTTTGAGTTTCTGTTGGATGTTGTTGATGCTGCGATGAACCTGGCCGGCGACATTCTTCGAACTGCGGCCATAGTGTTTCACCAGCCCTTTGTCCGTTTCTTCCAGAACACCATTTTTTTGCTCAATGATCAGAATGCTGCCGGACTGGTTAATGATGACAAAATCGATTTCACCAATGACCGTGTAGGAAGGCCTTTCGTTCGACCAGTGCAGGCTGTGGAATACCGTATATTCATTTGGGAGCTCTTTTTGCAGGCGTCGCAAAATCTCGATCTCTCCGGAATGGGAGTTGGAGTATTCAATCGCTGCCAGGTCGGAGGGGATGATGCGAGCCATATGTATTTTCTTTGAATTGGGGGTGAGTGTGAAAACCTTACATCTTTTCACGCAGGGGCCGGTTGTTTTAATCCCTCACTCATGAATACTGTTCGAGCTCAATTGCGATTTAAAGAACTCGCGCGTCGCGGACGTTGCAAATGATAAACCGGCATGTAATTATCAAAGCGGCTACGAGGGCAGTGAACGCCGCAATACTGAAACGCAAGGATACAACACCGCACTGGTGGAAATGGGGCCTTGAAGAATTCTTCTCTAACGCCAATAAGATTCAAATTGTTGATGAACGTTCATTATCCCATGATGCTGTTTAAGATTGTCGACAAAATCATATACATATCCTTTAGATGTACCACCCACGCGAGGCCCCCTTAACACTCTTCCGATCATCTGGCTATAAAGAATTGGTGACATGGTGGGCCGTGCAAGTACAACAGCATCCAAATTTGGTGCATCAAACCCCGTGCTTAAGATTTCATAGTTGAGCAATACGCTAACAACACTATTCTGAAAATCTAAGATAACATTTTGGCGCTCCCTCCAAGTAAAAGTGTGGTCTATATATCGTGCGGGTACACCTTTCATACCCAACATTACTGCTAGCTGTTTTGCATGCTCTATGCTACAAGCAAAAACAATTAATTTTTTTTTCTTTAGGACTTCTCTTTCGATTACTTCACAAATTCTTTCGTTCCTCAAACGGATACGACCTATACCTCTTAGGGCACCTGGTGATATATCATCGTTGTCGCTATCCATAAGATAATTTTCTAAATCCACATGTGTTTCCGTTACCACATACTCAATTTGAGCCAAAACTCCCTGTTTTTGCAGTTCCAAAATTGGATCGGAACCAAGATTAGGTACTATCTTGGTTCCTCGATAGAAATTACTTAAAATAGCATTTTCATGACTGTCAACTGATGACCTTCCCGGTGTAGCTGTTAAACCTATTAGAAGGCAAGATTCTCCTAATAGGCCAACTATTGCCTCTCGATATCTACTAGCAGCAGATTTATGTGCCTCATCACAAATGATTATCAATTTGTTTTCTTTTAGAAACTCAAACCATTCGGTTTTATTACGAAAAGCTGAAGTGAGTTTTTGATAAGTAGCTAAAATTAGCTGGGGACTATACTTGGTTGGCAAACTTTTAAACTGACCATATTGTCTTACCGACTTTAGCGAACAACTTCCTTTCTCATGCCATACCTTTACAAAGGTTGAAAATGACTGTTCAAGGAGTTCCGCTGAATGGGCCAACCACAACACAAGATATTTAGCTCTAGCAGGGGCGTTCCACAACCGAATTACTAACTCAATTGCGGTTCTGGTCTTACCGGTACCAGTTGGGAGTTGAATGAGCAATCTTTGTTTGTTTTCTAAAGTTTTATCTGCAGATCTCAAAACTTCTTTCTGAAATTCAAATAATATTGGTAATTTTGAATATTTAGGAATCCACTCAATTGCATGCGTATTCCGGCGAATGTGAACACTGATTCCGGTTCATCGTGAACACCCGATTTCTCAACGCATCACGAAGTTCGTTTTTAACTCAGGTGTTCACATTGAGTCAACCGTGCCCATTATTTTCCGCATGGATTCTCCTTTC
>JAJRRA010000059.1 GCA_024279945.1 Gammaproteobacteria bacterium | reverse complement strand
GTGGCCCTTAATTCTGAATTTACCTTGCGCAGTTCGTCGCGTGCCGCATGCTGGCGCAAAGCAACCACGCCGCTCATGAAGGCAAACAGGGAGATTCCGAGGAACAAACCACCGGTCAGCGCCGCAAATTTGAACGCAATAGCAGGAATGTAGCTGAGTATGACCACCAGCAATATATTTTGCCCGATCAACCAGGCCATGGCCGGTAGCGGCGCCAGCATCCATGGCAAAAGGCCAGCCACGATCAACAGGAGAATTCCCCCCAGAGAAGTCTCTGCCATCACGCTCACGCCCAGGGCGCTGGCGGTAAGTATCGACACGGTAAGGAGGCGATACGGGAGACTGGACCGGACCGGCAGCACCCGAACCTGGCTCCAGTAGCTGATGCCGAACACCAGGTACAATACCCACCAGGCTACATATTGATTCGTGGGCAACGGCGGATCGTACCAGTGGCGCATCAGAAACAGCGGAATAGAAACACACAGCCAGGTAAAGAGCCCCGCATAGCGCAACAACTCGATCGGCTGGTGTTTACTTTCAGTCAATCCCATTTTTCTCATACACTGTGATCAGGCTCCCTAAAAGGGCAGCATACCTCTTTGCCAGGCCAGAGCGGCGGCAGCGAGCAGCGCTCCGACAATCAGCCAGGGCAGGTAACTCTGCTGCGGCTGAATTGCTTTACCGGTCAGTACTTTCTGTGGCCTCAGTCCTGGCGCCTGGAGCACCCAGCGGCAGTTCATGATGCGGATTTCATCGCCACTGTTGAGCCTGGCCTCATGAACTGCCTCGCCATTGAGCAGCGTTGCACCGGGCGAACCCAGGTTGCGGAGGATCAACTCACCTTCCTGCTCCACAAATTCTGCGTGATGTATTGCCACTCCATCGCTTTCAATGCAGATATCACAGTCCTTTCCGCTGCCGATCAGGGTGCGGCTTCCCAGCGTGAAAGACTGGTTGATGACGGCGCCGGATGCACCTTTTAATCTGAATGTACTCATGATTTTTGTGTCATTGGTCACCCTGAATGAGCGCAACGGCAAGAACAGTAATCCCTTCACCCCTGCCGCAGAAACCCAATTTCTCGGTAGTGGTTGCTTTTACCGATACACTACCGACCGGGACTCCCAGCATCCGGGCCAGAGACTCCCGCATTACTTTGACATGTGGAGCAATTTTGGGTGACTCGCAAACAATCGTCAGATCAAGGTTAGCCAGTTGCCAGCCCTGGCCGGACAGCAGGTCACGAACTGTTTCCAGCAAAACAGAACTGTCTGCATCCCGCCACTGTTCGTCATCGGGGGGAAAGTGCTGCCCAATGTCACCCAGGGCAGATGCCCCGAGCAGGGCATCGCACAGGGCGTGTATGGCAACATCACCGTCGGAGTGCGCCGCCAGGCCCCGGTCATTGGATAAACGAACGCCACAAAGCATGACGTGGTCGCCATCAGTAAAGGCATGGACATCCAGCCCCTGTCCAATCCGAAATGACATGCTAGTGCTCCTTCAACATGCTAATTAATGGCCCTGGTCCTCCGCAACCAACAATTTCCGCAGGATAAATTCGGCCAGTGCAAGATCTTCGGCGCCGGTAATCTTGAGATTGCTGGAGGAGCCCTTCACCAACAAGGGATGAACGCCCGCACGCTCCATGGCTGCGGCCTCATCGGTTGGCTCAATACCAAATGCCAGGCTTGCTTCAAGGTTGGTAAACAACTCATCCATCGGGAATAACTGGGGTGTTTGCGCCAACCAGTAGCGGCTGCGGTCTACTGTCGAGTCAATAAGCCCGTTCTCATCCATCAGTTTCAGCGTATCACTGACCGGGACGGCCAGAATGGCACCAGTTTCACTGGCCAGGCCAAGGCTCAGCAAATCACTAAGAGAAGATCCCGACAGGCATGGCCTGGCGGCATCGTGGACCAGCACCCAGTTACAGGCCGGGTCGATTTTGCGGATAAATTGCAAACCGTTCATAACGGTTTGTGCGCGGCAGTCACCACCGGTCACCGTGGTGACATCGGGGTAAATGGGGCGGATCAGGTCATCGTAAATGCCATCATCCGGCGCCAGCGCCACCGTCACCTGTTGTACTGCAGAATGCTTGCGGACGGCTGCGATGCTGTGCGCCATCACCGGTTGCCCCATCAAATGCGTGTACTGTTTCAGCATGGTGCCACCGAACCTGACACTCTGGCCTGCGGCCGGAATCAGTGCATGCACCTGCGGCTCATTCACCATCATTCAACATCCTTCGCTGGTGGCACTTCGCCCGGGACCACCTGATAAAATTCTTCGTTTTCCTTGATCAATCCCAGTTCACTCCTGGCCCGCTCCTCCACTGCACCCAGCCCCTGGCGCAAATCTTCAACCTCCGCCTGCAACTCCCGGTTTCGCTGGGCCAGCGCCTCGTTCTCTGCTGCCTGCTCCTCGACCCGCTGTTGCAGTCGGTGCATGTCACTGACACCGCCTTCGCCAAACCACATTTTCAATTGCAGCAGAACCAGGATAAGAATCAATATGGCAAACAGGGCCTTCATCGACCAAATTCAGCTCCAGTTCCGGATGTGTGAAAATGCGCTGCGACCGGCAAAACTGCCTCGATCACCCAGCGCTTCCTCAATTCGCAATAGTTGATTGTACTTGGCGACACGGTCTGAGCGGCACAGGGAGCCGGTTTTAATCTGGCTGGCGGTAGTGGCGACGGCGAGATCGGCGATGGTGGTGTCTTCAGTCTCGCCTGACCGGTGAGAAATAACGGCGCTGTAGCCGGCCTGCTCTGCCATATCGATGGCTTCCAGCGTCTCGGTCAGGGTTCCGATCTGGTTCAGCTTGATCAGGATGGAATTGGTAATACCTCTTTCAATTCCCTGCCTGAAAATTTCCGTATTGGTAACAAATACGTCATCACCGATCAGTTGGCAGGTTTCACCCGCCAACCGGGTCAGAATGTCCCAGCCCTCCCAGTCATCCTCCGCCATACCGTCCTCGATACTGACAATCGGGTACTGCTGCGCCCAGGCGGTCAGGTATTCCGCGAAGGCCTGCGGCTCAAACGATCGCCCCTCTGACTCCAGGTGGTACTTGCCGTCACTGAAAAACTCAGATGACGCCGTGTCCAGTGCAAGCGCCACATCGGTACCGACGCTGTAACCGGATATTTCGATCGCTTCCAGGATCGCCTCCACCGCTGCTTCATTGGATGGCAGGTCAGGAGCAAAACCACCCTCATCACCGACTGCGGTATTCATGCCGCGTTTTTTCAATACGGACTTCAGCGCATGAAAAACCTCAACACCACAGCGCAAAGCCTCGGCAAATGATTCCTGCCCAAACGGCACGACCATGAATTCCTGCATATCCACACTGTTGTCTGCATGTGCTCCGCCATTGATAATGTTCATCATCGGCACGGGCAGTTGCAAAGTCTCCCTGTCCGAAAGGCGCGACCACAAGGGACGGCCTTCATGTGCAGCCATCGCATGTGCAGCGGCGAGCGACACGCCCAGCAGTGCATTGGCGCCGAGGTTTGCCTTGTTGGGACTGCCATCCAGTTCGATCAGGCGTCTGTCCAGCACAACCTGGTCAGACACATCAAAGCCCTTCAGGGCACTTGCAATCGTGGTGTTGACATTGGACACAGCCCTCAGCACACCTTTGCCGGAGTAGCGCCCGGGATCGCCATCTCTCAACTCAATCGCCTCACGGGCTCCGGTAGATGCCCCGGACGGCACGGCAGCCCGGCCAAAAGCACCCGAAGCCAGTACGATTTCCGCTTCCAGTGTCGGGTTGCCACGGGAATCCAGAATTTCCCGTGCATGTAAGGATCGGATCAGGGTCATTATGTTTCCTTGTATTGTTTGCTTACTGCATCGAACTGCTTGAGCGTGACCAGCAAAGATTCCATCTCGCACAACGGCCAGGCATTGGGCCCGTCGCTTAGCGCCTGGTCGGGATCCGGGTGCGTTTCCATGAACAGGCCGGAAATACCCACCGCGACTGCCGCACGCGCCAGCACCGGAATAAACTCCCGCTGACCACCGGACGAAGTCCCCTGCCCGCCGGGTAACTGCACGGAATGAGTCGCATCGAATACAAGCGGGCAGCCGGTATTTCTCATCACGGCCAGCGAACGCATGTCGGAAACCAGGTTGTTATAGCCAAAAGATGCGCCCCGCTCACAAACCATGATATCGGTGTTGCCGGTGGATTTTGCCTTATCCGTAACATTTTTCATTTCCCACGGGCTGAGAAACTGGCCTTTCTTGATATTTACCGGCTTACCCGCCGCGGCTACCCGCTTGATGAAATTGGTCTGACGGCAAAGAAAAGCCGGGGTTTGTAACACGTCCACAACCTCAGCGACCTGTTGCACATCCGTGTCTTCATGTACATCAGTCAGTAAGGGCACATCAAGCTGTCTTTTAACCTCTGCAAGAATACGCAAACCCTCATCGACCCCCGGGCCTCTGAAACTGTCTGCCGAGGAGCGGTTGGCTTTGTCAAAAGAGGACTTGAAGATAAACGGAATATCCAGCTTGTAACATATTTCCTTCAGCCTGCCGGCGGTTTCAATCGCCAATTGCTCGGACTCGATGACACAAGTCCCCGCAATCAGAAAAAAGGGAGCATCCGGTCCGACCTCGAAACCACAGAGTTTCACAGACTGGCCACACCAACCGGCAACTCGCCCCGCCGTTCACACAGTGCCGCCTCTATGAAACCGGTAAACAGGGGATGTCCGTCCCTGGGGCTGGAAGTAAATTCCGGGTGGAACTGGCACGCCAGGAACCAGGGATGTGCTGGAATTTCAATAATTTCCACCAGCGTTTCATCCATCGACAAACCGGATAAAACCATGCCGTTCTTCTGCAGAATATCGCGGTAACGGTTATTGAACTCATAACGGTGACGATGCCGCTCAACGATGGTCTCCCGGCCGTAAAGTTCCCGCACCAGCGATCCTTCACGCAAGCGGCATTCCTGGCCGCCCAGGCGCATGGTGCCGCCAAGTTCAGATTCAGCACTGCGCTCCTCCACGGTGCCGGAGGCATCCAGCCATTCGGTAATCAGACCAATCACGCTGTGCGGCGTAGCCGGATCCACCTCGGTGGTGTTCGCCCCTTCCAGGCCACATACATTGCGCGCAAACTCAACCACAGCCGCCTGTAATCCGTAGCAGATACCCAGGTAAGGGATGCCGTTTTCGCGTGCGTGGCGGATGGCATTGACCTTGCCCTCGAAACCCCGTTCTCCAAACCCACCCGGAACCAGTATGGCATCCACTTTCTCCAACGGGGCGAGATCACCGTTGGAAAGCTCCTCCGATTCGATGCGCTTGATATTAACCTTGATTCGCTGGCGTAAACCGCCGTGTGCTACAGCCTCGGTCAGTGACTTGTATGCATCACTGTGCTCAACATATTTACCCACCATGGCCACGGTCACTTCGTGCTGCGTGTTGATGGTGCGATCCACGACTTCGCGCCAGTCATCGAGGTTTGCCGGCCCGGCCTCAAGCCCCAGACGCTCCACCACGATGTCATCCAGACCCTGCTCGTAAAGCATGGTGGGGATATCGTAAATACTATTTTTCGCATCCAGAGCAGAAATTACTGCCTTGATCGGAACATTGGTAAACAGGGCGATTTTCGCACGCTCAGACTCAGACAATTCAATTTCAGAACGACACAGCAAGACATCGGGCTGTATGCCGATCGAGCGCAACTCCTTGACCGAATGCTGGGTCGGCTTGGTCTTGATCTCATTGGCAGCCCGCAGGAAGGGCACCAGGGTAAGATGCATGAACATGGCGTTACGGCCATACTCAACACCCAACTGCCTGATAGCTTCCAGAAAAGGTAAAGACTCGATATCGCCCACCGTACCGCCGATTTCAATCATGGTGACGTCATAACCTTCGGCCGCTCGCCGCACCCAGTCCTGGATTTCATTGGTGATATGTGGGATGACCTGTACCGTTGCACCCAGGTAGTCACCCCGCCGCTCTTTGGCAATCACGTTGCTGTAGATGCGCCCCGTGGTGCAATTGTTAAGCTGGCCCATGCGGGTACGAACAAATCGTTCGTAATGACCCAGGTCAAGATCTGTTTCCGCACCATCGCCGGTAACATAAACCTCCCCATGCTGGAACGGGCTCATGGTGCCCGGATCAACATTCAGGTAGGGATCAAGCTTGACCAGGGTGACTTTCAGGCCACGGGATTCGAGAATTGCTGCAAGAGATGCAGAAGACAGCCCTTTCCCAAGTGAGGAAACAACGCCGCCGGTTACAAAAATAAGTGATGCCATGCCAGAACCTTAAAATTTATTCAGGAGAAGTTCTGGATGGATATTGTACTTGAAGGCAGCAGAAAAATCCCGATTGCCATCTTCATTCCGTTACAATTTGCTGTTTAATTTTTCCGATGAGTGCAGAGGTTGCGGTGCAAAAACGAAAAAAGACGGCTTGCCGGGGCCGGGCGGCCATGAGCAATGGTATATACATTCTTGGCCTTGCCGTCACCCTGACCCTGCTGGCGACCCCGTGCCTGGCCCAGGAACCAACGGATAAAGAGTCATCCACTCCGTCAAGTGCCTGGAAGGTTGATCGCTGGTATATATACACATCACTCTACACGCGGCACTTCGACCCGCAACCCGAGCACGTTAACAAACAGAAGATGCTCGGAATCGAAGCGCAAATGACCAATAACTGGGTGTTTGGTCTCTCCTCATTCGATAATTCTTTCGGCCAGAGATCGGAGTATCTTTACGCCGGGTATCGCTGGGCGCTTTTTCATTCGCCTTACTGGTACTTCAAATTGACCGGTGGCCTGCTGTACGGTTACAAAGACGAATACAAGGACAAGATCCCTTACAACAACCTGGGAATTGCACCCGCTGCGATACCCACGCTGGGTTTCCACTATAAATCCTTTGTCATGGAACTCAACCTGGCGGGTAACGCCGCCATCAACGTGACGGCGGGAATCTCGTTCTGACCATGAACAAGGAGTACCAGGCCAAAGACATCGAGGTTCTGACCGGGCTGGAACCGGTCAAACGGCGGCCGGGAATGTACACCGACACCGCCCGGCCTAACCACCTGGCTACGGAAGTTATCGACAACAGTATTGATGAAGCACTGGCCGGTTATGCGCGACAGGTGAACGTGATTGCCTTTGAGGACGGCTCGATTGAAGTCAGTGATGATGGTCGTGGCATGCCGGTGGACATCCACCCCGAACGGGGTATTCCGGGCGTGGAACTGATCCTCAGCAGATTGCATGCCGGCGGCAAGTTTTCCGATAAAAATTATCAATTCGCCGGCGGCCTCCATGGCGTGGGTGTCTCGGTTGTTAATGCACTCTCAGCCCGGCTTGAAATCTGGATCAAACGCGATGGGCAGGAGTATTTCATGTCCTTCGCCAACGGAGACAAGACCAGCGAACTCAAAGCCATCGGCAGCGTGGGCCAGCGCAATACGGGTACCCGGATTCGTTTCTGGCCGGATTCGTCCTACTTCGATTCGCCGAATTTTTCACTGAAACGACTACGGCACTTGTTACGCGCCAAGGCCGTGTTGTGCCCCGGCCTGCAGGTCAGTCTGACCCTCGACAAAACCGGTGAGAAAGAAGAGTGGTGTTACCAGGACGGCCTGCTCGACTACCTGAAACATGAACTGGAAGATTACCACTGCCTTCCCGCAGAACCCTTCTGTGGAGAAATGAAAGGCACGGAGTCCGAGGCCAAATGGGCTTTGTGCTGGCTACCGGATGGGGGACAGTTGCAGGAGAGTTATGTCAACCTGATTCCTACCATTCAGGGCGGAACGCACGTCAACGGTTTTCGCACCGGCCTGGTGGAAGCCTTGCGGGAATTCTGTGAACACCACAATCTGCTGCCCCGCGGCCTGCGCCTGACGCCCGAGGATATCTGGGAGAAAATTGCTTTCATTCTGTCGGTAAAACTGGCCGACCCCCAGTTCAGCGGGCAAACCAAGGAACGCTTGTCTTCCCGGGCCTGCGCAAGCTTTGTTTCCGGCATTCTCAAAGACACCTTCAGCCTGTGGCTGAACCAAAACGTCAGCGATGGGGAAGCCATTGCCCAACTGGCCATTAGCAACGCACAACAGCGGCTGAAATCAGCACGCAAAGTGGTGCGCAAAAAGATCACCCAGGGTCCGGCGCTGCCGGGAAAACTGGCCGATTGTTCTTCCCAGGACCTGGCATGGACCGAGTTGTTTCTGGTGGAAGGCGATTCAGCCGGCGGCTCGGCAAAACAGGCCCGCAAACGTGAATTTCAGGCGATTCTCCCGTTGCGGGGCAAAATCCTGAATACCTGGGCAGTGGAGTCGGATTCTGTTCTCAGTAACCAGGAAGTACATGATATATCAGTCGCTATCGGTGTTGATCCAGGCTCGAACCAGATTTCCGGCCTGCGCTACGGCAAAGTCATTATCCTGGCCGATGCCGACTCGGACGGCCTGCATATCGCCACGCTGCTGGCCGCCCTGTTCCTGAAACACTTCACCGCACTGGTCGAAACCGGCCATATTTTTGTCGCCATGCCGCCTTTGTACCGCATCGATGTAGGCAAGGAGACCTTCTACGCGCTGGACGATGAAGAACGTAAAGGTGTATATGAACGCATCACCGCCGAGAAAAAGCGCGGCAAAGTCTCGGAAACCCGTTTCAAGGGCCTGGGTGAAATGAACCCCTTGCAACTGCGTGAGAGCACCATCGACCCGGACACCCGACGCCTGGTGCAACTGACGGTTGAAAATCATACGGCAACCACTAAAATCATGGACATGCTGCTGGCCAAGAAACGGGCGGCTGACCGCAAGGCCTGGCTGGAAGACAAGGGCGACCTGGCGACGGTATGATGACCGGGATCGATACTCGATGACTTACAATGAATTATTTCGGAATGATTAATTGAACCCGACTCCTTTAATAACAATGATGGGCTTTCGCCTGTTTTTCCTCGGCGCTACCGTTGTAGCCATCCTCAGTATAGTCATGTGGATGGGCGTCTACCTGCTTCACTGGCCCATCAGTATCACGGGCATCTCCGTCTTCCAGTGGCATGCCCACGAAATGATCTTCGGCTACGCCATGGCCGTGATTGCCGGATTTCTGCTCACTGCGGCCCGCAACTGGACAGGACAGGAAACCCTTGCCGGGGCCGGCCTGGGCTGGCTGTTTGCATGCTGGGCCGTGGCCAGGTTGCTGATGCTCGCCGGCACGGATTTCATTCTCTATGCGGGAATTGCCGACCTCACTTTTATGCTGGTGCTCAACATCGCCGTCGCCCGTCCGATCGTGAAGGTACGCCAGAAAAGACAGGCGCTGGTGCTGCTGATCCTGGGCCTGCTGTTGGTGAGTAACTTTACTTTTTACCTCGGTGCTACAGGACTATTAAGCCAGGGCGCGGGCTGGGGTGTTTATGGCGGTCTGTACCTGGTCCTGGGCATCGTCCTGTTCATGGGCAACCGGGTGATTCCCTTCTTCACCAAGGGTGGAGTGGACTACCCTGTGGAAATGAAAAACCGGCGTTGGAACGACATTGCCTCACTCATTCTGTACCCTCTTTTTGCCCTGACCGAAATCTTTTTTCCTCAACACAGCACCGGTGCGTTGCTGGCGGCGGGGCTGGCCCTTTCCAACTCGCTCCGTGTCATCGACTGGCACAGCAAAGGCATCTGGCGCAAACCCCTGTTGTGGGGGCTGTTCGTGGCTTTCATCCTGATCAACCTGGGGTTTGCACTGCGCGCGCTGTCACCGCTGATGACGATTTCCATGTTTCTCCCCATCCACGCCTTCGCCGTCGGCGGCGTCGGGGTCATTACCCTCTGCATGATGGCGCGTGTCACCCTGGGACACACCGGCAGGAGTGTCCATGACTCACCGGCCATCGCCGCTCCCGTCTTGATGGCGATATGCCTGGCCGCGGCAGTCCGGGTGTTCATGCCGTTGCTCGATCCCGCTCAATATCAGCTCTGGATTGCACTCTCGGCCACCCTGTGGATCATCGGCTACGTTCTGTTTGCCGGCATCTTCATTCCCATGCTGCTCAAACCCCGGGTTGACGGTAAACCGGGTTAGTACAGCCGGGGTCGGGTTCACAGAACCCCTTTCAATGGGCGGAGCGGGTAACATTTCTCAAACCCCGAATAGAATGGGCGATAAACCAGACTGATACCGCTTCGCGCTCCGAACCGGGGTCAGGTTCGAGAACCTGACCCCGGCAATCGGGTAAAATAGATTTTTTCTGATTGATTAATTTCACCTGACCGACTGAGCCCATGACAGAAATCACCACTTCCTTTCCTGACCACGAACAGATCCCGCTCAAAGATTACGCCGAAAAAGCCTACCTCGACTACTCAATGTATGTTGTCCTCGACCGAGCGCTTCCGCACCTGGGGGACGGGCTGAAACCGGTGCAACGCCGGATTATTTACGCGATGAGCGAACTCGGCCTGAGCGCGGCCTCCAAGCACAAGAAATCCGCCCGCACCGTGGGTGACGTGATCGGCAAATTCCATCCGCACGGGGATTCCGCCTGTTACGAGGCAATGGTGCTGATGGCGCAGCCGTTTACATTCCGCTATCCGCTGGTTGACGGCCAGGGCAACTTCGGCTCGCCCGATGACCCCAAATCCTTCGCTGCCATGCGTTATACCGAGTCACGCCTGACGCCATACGCCAAATCATTACTGAGTGAACTGGGCATGGGCACCGTGGACTGGAGTCCCAATTTCGACGGTACGCTGAAAGAGCCCAACATGCTGCCCGCCCGACTGCCCAATGTGTTGCTAAACGGCAGCACCGGCATCGCGGTGGGCATGTCCACGGATATTCCGCCGCACAACCTGAGAGAAGTGGTTTCCGCCACCATTCGCCTGCTGGAGCACCCCAAGACCACGGTCGCCGAACTGTGTGAACACATCAAAGGGCCCGATTTCCCAACCAACGCGGAAATCATCACTCCACCGGAAGACCTGCTGAAGCTCTATGAAAGTGGCAACGGCACCGTGCGAATGCGCGCCGTGTGGGAGAAGGAGGAAAGCGAGATCATCATTACCGCCCTGCCCCACTACGTTTCTCCGGCCAAGGTCCTGGAGCAAATTGCACAACAAATGCAGGCGAAGAAACTCCCCATGGTCGAGGACCTTCGGGATGAGTCGGACCATGAGAATCCGACCCGACTGGTGATCGTTCCCCGCTCCAAGCGGGTAGATCTCGAACAATTGATGAATCATTTATTTGCCACTACCGAGTTGGAGCGTAACCACCGCGTCAACATGAACGTCATCGGTATCAACGGTAAGCCACAGATCCTGGATCTGCGATCCCTGCTCAAACAGTGGCTGAGCTTCCGCATGGATACAGTTACCCGGCGCCTTGAACACCGGCTCGACCAGGTGGTGGACCGGTTGCATATCCTCGAAGGCCTGCTGATCGCTTATCTCAATATCGACGAAGTCATCCACATCATCCGCAGCGAGGAACAACCCAGGCCGGTACTGATGATCCGCTTCGATCTGACCGGAACCCAGGCGGAGGCGATCCTTGACCTCAAACTGCGCCATTTGGCCAGGCTTGAGGAAATGAAAATCCGGGATGAATTGGATGAGCTGTCGGATGAGCGTGCCGGGCTGGAAAAAATACTGGGCTCAAAAGTGAGGTTGAAAACCCTGATCAAGAAGGAACTGCTCGCAGACGCCGAAACTTATGGCGATAAGCGGCGTTCCGTCCTGGCGGAGCGCAGTACCGCACAGGCGCTGAGACAGGAAGACCTGCTGCCTTCCGAACCGGTCACGATCGTGCTGTCCCGTTCTGGCTGGGTGCGCTCAGCCAAGGGGCATGATATTGATCCCACTGCCCTCAACTACCGTGCCGGAGATGAATTCCAGCACTCCAGCCACGGGCGCAGCAACGAACAGGTCATTTTTCTCGACTCCACCGGCAGAAGCTATACCCTGTCCGCGCATACCCTGCCTTCGGCACGCAGCCTGGGAGAACCCCTGAGCAGTCGTTTCAATATCCAGGACGGTGCCCGTTTCCTGTACACCTTGTCGGGTGACAGCAAACAGAAAATCGTGCTGGCCAGCACTTTCGGATACGGCTTTATCACCGAACTCGAAAACCTGCACAGCCGGGTCAAGGCGGGTAAAGCCGTGCTTTCGGTTCGCGGCGATGCAATCCCGGTCATGCCCGCCTTCATCAAGCCGGGAGACGAACAAACCATCGTCTGCGCCACCACCGATGGCTACTTGATGGCCTTCCCACTGGAAGACGTACCGGAACTGGCTAAAGGAAAAGGCAACAAGCTGATCAACATTCCTACCAAACGCCTCAAGGCCGGCGAGGAGGTCATGGTTGGCCTGACCGTGATGGGTGCAAAAGAGGAAATCCTGGTGTGGGCTGGCCAGCGCTACCTGCGCATGGGCGCAAAAGACATCGAACACTTCGCTGGCGAACGCGCCCACCGGGGCCGCAAGCTCCCGCGTGGATTCCAGCACGTCACTAAAATCGAACTAGCCGAGTAAAATCCGGAAAAGCCGGGGTCAGGTTCCGTGAACCTGACCCCTTTCAAACTGGCGGAGCGGTTCTGTTGCGGAAACGCTGAATAGAATGGGCGATAAACTGGACTGGTACCGCTTCGCACTCTGGACTGGGGTCAGAGTAACAAGAAAAATAGCAGTTCTTTTGAGACGCCCGGTACATGAGAGTCATTGAGGCTGGCACCCTGATGGGTGACCCCGTTATAGCTGTGGCACTTTATCTACATGTTAGCCACGTGATGATTCCCGGACCATTTTCCTCACTGTCTTGCGGAATCTGCCAGTAAGTTGGCTCAATTGAAGTCGCCATCTCCAGTTGTCCCGACTGGTCCCCGGAATATTGAGCCGGGCTTCGCTGCCGAGGCCCAGATAATCCTGCATGGGTGCAATCGCCAGCCTCGCCCGGGTAGCAAAGGCAAAACGGATCATGTCGCTGTGGATGGTTTGTGCCGTCCCGCCGGTCCAGCGCAAGGCATTTGCGCGGGCCGCCTCGACTTCAGCGGTGGTGCGCGTGTCATTATCGCCACCCCGGAACCAGCCAACGGTGGTGTCATTGTCATGGGTGCCGGTATAGCAAACGCTGTTCTCCTCGATTGCAGCAGGTCGAAAATCCGCATTGGCAAAATCAAACTGCAAAACCCGCATGCCCGGTATTTGGTGGCGACGCCGAAGCGCATCTACTGCCGCTGTAATCACACCCAGGTCTTCCGCCACAATGGGCATGTGGCCAAGTGCATCCCGCAGGGCATCAAAAAGTGCATCACCAGGCCCCTGCTCCCAGCGACCGTTGCGGGCGGTTGATGCAGCAAACGGTATGGACCAATAGGCTTCGAAGCCGCGAAAATGATCAATTCTGACCAGATCCGCCAGGCGCGTTGCGTGGCGCATGCGCTCAATCCACCACTGGAAAGCATGGGTCGCGTGGTAGTTCCAGTCGTATAGAGGATTGCCCCACATCTGGCCGTCTTCACTGAAATAATCGGGCGGAACGCCGGCAACATGCGTCGGGTGACCATCGCCGTCGATGTGCAGGATTTCCGGATGTGCCCAGGCATCAGCACTGTCCAGCGCGATATAGATCGGCATGTCCGCAAAAAGGCAGATCTTGTTGTGGTCTGCGTGCTCACGCAAGCTTTGCCATTGCTGGCTAAATAGGAACTGGAGGAGCTTGATGCGTTCAATATCAGGAGCCAACGAAACCCTGATTCTGCTGATTGCAGCGGGATCACGCTGCAGGAAGGGCCGGTCCCATTCCGGCCACGGGCGCTCACCGTGCCAGGTTTTCAGGGTCCGGTAGAGGGCGTAGTCATCCAGCCATTGCGCGTCATGCTCATGCAGGAATTCCCGGTAGGAGGATTTCAGCTTGCTGTTCGCCTTGTTTTTGAAACGATCGGCTGCGCTGGCCAAAATGGTGCTTTTTAGCGGGATCAACTTGCCGTAATCAATAAAATCCGCCGGTAAATCTTCCAGGGGTCCCGCGTCAGCCTTACTGAGCAGGCCAAAGCGTATCAGGGGTTCAATGCCGATCAGATTTTCGTTCCCCGCAAAGGCGGACAGGGGCTGGTAGGGAGAATCGCCATAGGCGGTGGGGCCGGTTGGCAGGAACTGCCAAACAGAGAGGTGCATGTCGGCCAGCGCTTCGATAAAGGACAAAGCGCTGTCGCCAATATCACCGATGCCGTAAGGGCCCGGCAACGATGCCAAATGCAATCCAACTCCAGCCCGGCGCCCGGCCGGCAGAATGGAGTTATTGTCTGACGCATGACTCATAAACCCGGCCGGTGTTTAGTGGCCGCAAACCATTTGCCGGGTGCAAAAAGTGATGCCGAGCAGGCCAGGTTGCGGATGCATGATCGACAGTGTCGGTATTTTTTCCATCATCTTGCGGTAACGACCCTTATTTTCGAAGCCCTGCCGGAAACGGCTGGACTTAATTAACTCAGGATAGCGTTTAACAATACCTCCTGCGATGTAAATGCCGTCATAAGCCCCCAGCTTCAGTGCCAGGTTTCCAGCCACCTGCCCAAGGACTTCATAAAACAGATCCAGAGTTTCGGCTGCGCGAAGGTCCTTCAACTGCGCTCGCTGGAAAATCTCCGGTGCCGACAACGATACACAAGGCTCTCCATGTATCGCGCACAACGCCTGGTAGATATTTTTAAGACCCGGGCCGGACAGCAAACGCTCATCGGACACACGGCCAAACCGTTCCCGGAGTTCCTTCAGAAGCCTGGACTGCAGCGGGTTCTCAGGCGCAAAACCCGTATGACCGCCTTCACCGGCAAGCGGGTGAATCTTATCTTCACTGACCACCAGGCCCGCCATTCCCAGGCCGGTTCCGGGGCCAAGCACTCCGATTGTATAGTCAATTTTGTCCTGAACCAGCACCGGTTCCGGGCCAATGGTCAGCAAATCAGACTCTTTCAGCAATGGAATAGAGCAGGCGATAGCCTCAAAGTCATTCAGCAGGCGAATCCGGGCTGCCGGATAGCGGTTACGCAATCCCTGACAATCGATGCTCCAGTGATTGTTGGTAAAAACTACTTTTTCGTCTTCAACGGGACCCGCCGCAGCCAGGCAGATCACTTCCGGCGCAGGCATTTCCGTACGCTCAAGGTAGTCGATAATTGCAAATTCTGCAGTTTTGTAATCTTTGCACAGCACCGTCAACTCCCTGTTAAAGGTCGATTTGCCTGGATCTGCCAGCGCGAAGCGGGCGTAGGTGCCGCCGATGTCGCCGATTAAGCAATACGGATCAGTCAAAGTTGCTTTCCTGTTTTATTTGTTGTTGGATGGATCGCGCGCAAGCGCGCTCTTACAGACCTATTTTGGCTCCCAGGGTGGCGCAACGAGACGGCGCCTGCCATCGCGGCTCAGTTTAATACCAGCCTGATCCCTGTCACTGCGATCCCATAGTTTGCAGGTCACCTGTTTGTGTTTCTGGTCCAGACCTTCGCAGGAGTTGGTGTATTCACAGACCCGGACTTCATCACCACGGCCCAGGCGCAGTTTCAGAAACCAGTCCGGGTCAGCTAGGCTCTGTCTTGCCGCAGCAATGATGTCCGCTTTCCCTGTTTCCAGTAGCGCCTCGGCCTGTTCAAAACCGTGGATGCCTCCGGCGATAACCACCGGTGTGCTGAATCCGGCCTGGCGGATGGCATCGCGTATGGCCGCAACCGGCGCAACGTTGCGACCGAAAGGGCCCTGCTCGTCAGAAATCCACGACGGCATGCATTCGTAACCGCTCGGCCCCGTATAGGGGTAGGCGGCCCAGCCGGTTCTGGGCTGGGCCGCGTCTTCAAATTTGCCACCACGGGAAATGGACAGAAAATCCATTCCGGCGCGGGCGAATTCGACCCCGAAATACTTTGCATCTTCAACATCGCTTCCATCGGCGATGCATTCGTCACTGAGGAACCGGCAGCCGACCACGTAATCATCGCCCACGGCCTCTCGCACATGTGTGTAGACTTCCAGCGGCAAACGCAGTCGCTTCTCCCGGGCGCCACCATAGCCATCCTCGCGCTGATTGCCTGCGGATAAGAACGAGGCCATGGTGTAGGCGTGGGCATAGTGCAACTCCACCCCATCCATTCCCGCCCGCTGTGCACGTTCTGCTGCTGCGGCAAACAGCTTAGGTAGTACGAGCGGTAAATCGCGTATATGCTGCAAGTGGACATCAGTCACACGCTCGCGGAAACCGCGGGCCAGGTTTTCGTATTCCCGTTCCGTGAGTACCGATCTCAATTCCTCCTCTGACAGACTCAGCAGCTTTTCACGAATTTTAGATTCGGCAAGCTGTTCCCCACCCAGATGCTGTCGATGGCTGTCGGTGATCTCAAGAAAACGGCGCAGAAACTTGCCACGCTCCGGGCGACGTCGGATGGCAAGAAAATCGATCATCTGAATGAACAGTTGTGTGTGCCCATCACTGGCCCGGCGCACGACTTCCACAAGTTCCCGCAAGCCGGGAATGAAGCGATCATCACCCATGCGCAGCAAGGGACCGCTTGGAACATCCCGAATCCCGGTTGCTTCAACTACCAGCGCACCGGGTTGCCCTCGCGCCATGCGTTCATACCAGTCCAGCACATCGTCTGTTACAAAGCCATCTTCACTGGCCCGCCAGGGCACCATCGCAGGTACCCAGGTGCATTGTTCCAAATGCAGGTTCTGGTAGCTGATCGGGCTGAAAAGTCGCGATTTCTCAGCCTCAGCAGCGGAAGGGGGCTTGCCGGGATCGGGTTTGTGCTTTATTCGTTGTGAGGGTTTGTACATTTCGCGTCGCATCGCCCGCAAGCGGGCTCTTACAAGAGCTAATCCGGGATCACGGCAGTGGTTTCGATTTCAACTTTTGATTTGCTTTCGATCAGTGAGGAAATTTCGATGACCGCCATGGCAGGATAATGTTTACCGATAATTTCCCGCCAGGCCTTGCCAATTTCCTTGATCTCACCAAGATAATCAGCGCGGCTGGTAATATACCAGGTCATTTTTACAATATGCCGGGGCTCAGCACCTGCCTCAGCCAGAACAGCCACGATATTTCTGAGAGCCTGCTCAACCTGTCCCGCCATGCTGTCAGTCTGAATAACACCGTTTTCGTCCCAGCCAATCAGGCCGGCCGTAACAACAAGACGCCCCTGCGCTGCGATACCGTTTGAATAACCACTCGGCCGCGGCCATCCGGGTGGCAGAAGAATCTGCTGCGACATAATGTTACCTACCTCTGGTGATTTTTCCTGAAATGCGTAGTGAATCGCTTGTATTCGTTACGCGCAATAATTACTTTCTGCACCTCACTCGCACCTTCATAAATCCGCAGTGAGCGAATTTCGCGATACAGTCGCTCCACGACCTGCCCTGAGGTCACACCCAGCCCTCCGAATAGTTGTACAGCACGATCGATTACCTTTTGCGCCCGTTCGGTTGAGTGCAACTTGGCCATCGCCGCTTCCCGGGTCACGCGTTCCTGGCCACCATCTTTGACCCATGCGGAGCGGTAGACCAGCAAGGCACTGCTGTCGATATCCAACACCATGTCCGCAATCGATGCCTGGGTCATTTGCAGTTCAGCCAGCGGTGCACCAAATAATTCCCGGCCAAGCACATGGGCCAGCGTCTCATCACAGGCGCGGCGGGCGAAACCGAGTGCCGCAGCGGCGACGGTGGTGCGGAATACGTCCAGTGTCGCCATCGCAACCTGGAATCCCTGTCCTGGTTCACCCAGCAACTGCGTGGCCGGAATCCTGCAATTCTCAAAACACAGTGTTCCCAGCGGATGAGGCGCGATGATATCGATCCGCTCACTGACGCTCAGCCCCGGATTATCAGCAGCCACTACAAATGCACTCAGGCCGCGGACACCCGGCGCCTCCCCGGTGCGCGCAAATACGGTGTAAAAGTCGGCGATGCCGGCATTGGATATCCAGGTTTTCTCGCCGTTTAGAATATAGTGATCACCATCACGCTCCGCACGGCTTGCCATTGCCCCGACATCCGAGCCTGCCTGCTTTTCCGACAGGGCAAAAGCGGCGATGCTTTTGCCCGCAGCGACTGCGGGCAACCAGGTTTCCTGCATCTGGGGACTGCCGAAGAAACTGATCGGTCCGCTGCCAAGTCCCTGCATTGCGAAGCAGAAATCAGCCAGCCCCGAATGGTAGGCAAGAGTTTCCCGAAGCAGACACAAACTGCGTACATCCAGTGCCTGACCCGTTTTACCGTCATTCGCAGGAACCGAATAGTTCAGCCAACCACTATCACCGAGCAGCCGAACCAGATCCCGGCATACTGCATCCAAACCAGCCTCATCCTTTAACCCCTGTGGATCAAGCAATCTGGCATTTGCCCTACACCAACGGTCCAGTTCAGCCTTGAGTCGGCGGTGGCGCGCTTCCAGAAAGGGCCAGTCCAGGTAACTTGAATCCGACATCAGTTGCCCTCGAACTTCGGCTTTTCCCTGGCTACGAAAGCCCGGTAGGCACGCTTGAAATCTTCCGTCTGCATGCAAATCGCCTGGGCTTGCGCTTCCGCCTCAATTGCACTGTCAATGGACATATCCCATTCGACATTGAGCTGATTCTTGGTCACCGCATGGGCGAAGTTGGGACCATCCGCCAGGCGTTTTGCCATCCCGATGGCTTCTGACTGAAGTGTTTCGACTTCACACAGCCGGTTAAAAAACCCCCAGCCAAACGCTTCTTCACCCGACATGGAACGCCCGGTGAAAAGCAGTTCCGATGCCCTGCCCTGGCCGATAATTCTCGGCAGCATGGCGCAAGCACCCATATCACAGCCTGCCAGGCCAACGCGGGTGAAAAGAAATGCCGTTTTGCTCCGTGCGGTACCGAAGCGCAAATCAGCGGCCATTGCAACGGCCGCGCCCGCGCCCACGCAAACCCCGTCAATGGCGGCGATGACCGGTTGTGAGCAGTTGCGAATAGCCTTGACCAGGTCGCCGGTCATGCGGGTAAAGTCCAGCAAGCCGGACATATTCATTTCGGTCAACGGGCCGATGATTTCGTGCACATCACCTCCGGAACAAAAATTTTCACCCTGGCCGGAAATGACGATAGCCCGGACTGAATCATTTCCCACCAGCCCACGGAAGGTATCGCGTAACTCCGCATAGGATTCAAAGGTCAGCGGATTCTTGCGGTCGGGACGGTTGAGCGTAACCAGGCCAAGGTCACCCTCCTGCTCCCACAGAAAATGTTCAGCTTTGATGGTCATCAATACTCCTTGATCGCCAGGCAAAGTTTTGCTTTCCGCAGCAATTTATCGAGCGCCTCCATTTCCGGATTGCTCATACCGCAGAGCAGTTCCTTTATCCATCGCTCATGAGCTGTGGACATGCGTTCGAATTCTGTCTGCCCTTTGCTGCTGAGTTTGACCAGGTGGGCACGGCGGTCGTTAACAGAATGTGTACGTGTCACCAGTCCGTCCGCCACCAGGCGGGAAACGATACCGGTGATGTTTCCACACGACACCAACAACCAGCGCGAGACATCGCCCATGGTCTGCCCCTCAGGCTCCCGCGCCAGTGCAGCCATCACATCGAAGCGAGGAAGCGTGGTATCAAACTCGGTACGAAAACGAGCCCGAACTTCTTTTTCGATCAATTGTGAGGAAGTCAACAAACCCAGCCAGACGCGCAATGCGCGCTTCCTGCGGGGCGCCTGTTCCTGTTTTTTTATCGCTGTTTGTGCGCTGTTCGGCATGATACAAACCTCACTGCTAGTGATCAAATTTATGCATTAATGACCATTTCGTTCGCACGGGCAAGATTCCTTGCATACTGGTTTCGCCCGGCAATGTATTGTCGTGGCCATCCCTGTCCCTGATAACCCAGCTGTGCTGCTGCATGCAGCGTCCAGTATGGATCTGCCAAGTGGGCCCTGGCCAGACAACACAGATCGGCACGTCCGGAAGCTATGATGCCGTTGACGTGGTCGGCTTCATAGATATTTCCGACAGCCATGGTCGCAACGCCCGCTACCTGTCTGATCTGGTCGCTCAACGGCGTCTGAAACATGCGCCCGTATACCGGACGGGCATCCTCGCTGGTCTGACCTGCTGAAACATCAACAATATCAACGCCGGCGTCATCGAATGCGCGGGCGATCTGCACCGCGTCATCGCCGGTGATCCCGCCTTCGGTCCAGTCCGTTGCCGATATGCGCACCGACATTGGTTTATGTTGCGGCCATACCTCACGCACCGCAGAAAAAACTTCCAGCGGGAAACGCAAACGGTTTTCCAAGCTACCCCCGAATTCATCAGCGCGCTTATTCTTGAGCGGTGTCAGGAATGAGGACATCAGGTAGCCATGCGCGTAATGCATTTCGATCATGTCGAATCCGCAGACTTCGGCGCGCTCGGCAGCCGATACAAATTCATCACGCACGCAATCCATGTCGGCTCGCGTCATTTCCCTGGGCACCTGGTTTTGCGCTGTCCAGGGGATTGCAGAGGGCGCCATAACCTCCCATGAATCTTCTTCCAGTGCTTCTTCAGCTCCTTCCCAAAGCAATTTGGTCGCACCCTTGGGACCGGAGTGGCCCAATTGAACACATATCTTTGCCGCATCATTGCTGTGAACAAAATCGATAATTTTTTTCCAGGCTGCAATATGTTCATCGCTGTACAGACCAGCACAGCCCGGTGTGATACGCGCATCGGCGGATACGGCGACCATCTCGGTGATGATCAGGCCTGCCCCGCCCTGTGCCCTTGCGCCCAGGTGAACCAGGTGAAAATCATTCGGTGTACCATTCTGAGCGCTGTACATCGCCATGGGAGAAACCACCACCCGGTTTTTCAAAGCCATGTCGCGCAAATGGAAAGGCACGAACATGGGCGGTACGGTCTCACCATCCAACCGGGCTTTGCCTGTAGCATGCTTTGAAAACCATTGCTCCATGCTCTGTAGCCAGACCGGATCGCGCAAGCGCAGGTTTTCATGACTGACGCGCTGGCTTCGGGTCAGCAAAGCATAGTTGAATTGCATCGGTTCCAGGTCGGTATAGCGTGGCAGGTTTTCGAACCATTGCATGGAATTGCGTGCAGCACTTTGCAGGCGCAGAACCTCAATGGTGCGCTTCTCACGGTATTCTTCGAGCGCCTGATCGATATCAGTGCTGGAACTCAGTGCATCAGCGAGATCAATGGCATCCTCAAACCCCAGTCGTGTTCCTGAACCAATCGAGAAATGTGCCGTATGCGCAGCATCACCGATCAGGACCAGATTCTTGTAATGCCACTGCCCACACATAATTCGTGGAAAACTGATCCAGGCCGAACCGCGAAGATGCTTGGCATTACTCATCAGGCTGTTGCCGTCCAGATACTCGCTGAACAAGTCTTCCAGGTAACGCGAACACACATCCTGGCTCATTTCACCCAGACCCAGTTCCCGCCAGGTCGATTCCTGGCACTCGACAATAAAGGTCGATGTATTGTGATCAAAACAGTAGGCGTGCACCCAGATCCAGCCAGCCGGAGTGTCCTTGAAAATAAAGGTGAATGCATCAAACAACTTGTTGGTTCCGAGCCAGATGAATTTGTTCGGCCGCACATCTATATCTACATCCAGATGCTCCTGGTATGCTTCCCTGAAGCGGCTGTTGATGCCATCGGAAGCGATCACCAGGTCATAATCGGCAAATTGTTCCAGATTCGGTTCCACTTCCTTCTCGAATATCAGCTTTACACCCAGTTCCCCGGCCCGCGTGTAGAGGATATTCAGCAGGTGTTGGCGCCCGATACCGCAAAACCCGTGACCGCCCGAGCGAATGGTTTCACCTTTATAATGGACATCTATATCGTCCCAGTGAATAAATCCGTCGGTCACTTCTTCCGCAGATTGCCAGTCATTTCTGGCCAGATCAGCTACCACCCCATCGGAAAAAACCACACCCCAGCCAAAAGTATCATCGGACCGATTTCGCTCAATTACCGTGACCTGGTGTTCCGGTGAACGCAGCTTCATGGAAATGGCAAAATAGAGTCCTGCGGGTCCCCCCCCGACACAAACAATTTTCATTTTTCAAACCTGCCCTTAGAAATTAGTTTAAGTTTAAACTAAGATAGCATGGCTAGTCTGCATATTGCACCCATGGCCTGGAGAAGAAAATGACCGTAACTGTCAGTCTGAAAGAGTTTGCATCAAGCGCGGGAAGAGAACTGGACCCTTCAGACTGGCTGCTGATCGACCAGGAAAGGGTCAATTGCTTCGCCGAAGCAACCAATGACCATCAATACATCCACGTCGACCCTGAGCGGGCAGCACAATCTCCTTTTGGCGGCACCATTGCACACGGATTCCTGACACTTTCATTGCTGTCCCACCTCAATTCACAGAACCTGATCCTGCCCGAAGGCCTGGTCATGGGCATTAACTATGGCTCGAATAAAATCAGGTACCTTCAACCGGTTCGCGTAGGAGACAGAATTCGCTCCCGCCAGAAACTATTGGAAGTCTCCCAGAAATTGCCAGGGCAATGGATGGTCAAAAGTACGGTCTCAGTTGAAATTGAGAACAAGACGAAGCCGGCGATGGTGGCGGAAATTCTTTCCTTGTACATAGTAAACAAGACCTGAAGGAGAGCTTTTTGCTACAGCGAATTACCCTTGCGGGCCTGGTGGCCATGATGGCCATTTCCACGGATCTCTATCTGCCCGCCATTCCACAGTTAGTTGATGCCCTGGATGCAACTATCAGCCAGGGACAATTGACCCTGAGTATTTTTTTACTGGGCTTCGCTATAGGTCAATTATTTTACGGGAGTCTTTCCGACCGGTATGGCCGCAAGCCGATACTGTACCTCGGCCTGGCTACCTACATCATCGCTACCCTGGCTTGTTCGATCGCCCAGAACATCGATACACTGATTGTTGCGCGCTTCATCCAGGGCCTGGGTGGAGCCAGCGGGCCAGTACTGGCCCGCGCTATTGTGTCGGATAGCTACAGCCGAAGAGATGCAGTACGGGTGATGGCTGCAATCGCAGGAGCGATGGCCCTGGTGCCGGCCATTGGACCGGTATTTGGAAGCTGGTTGCTGTACATCTTCACCTGGCGCTCGCACTTTGTACTATTGCTTATTTTGGCCCTGGTCACTTTGATTGCCGTCACCAGGCTGCAGGAATCCTGTAAAACGATTGGCCAGTCACCCTTAAAACTAAGCCAGGTTTTCAGCCAGTTTTCGCTCTGTCTGGGTAATCGGAACTTCGTCGGGTATGCCCTGTGTGGTGGAGCAACTTACGGGGCCATGTTCTGCTACATTTCCACCACTTCCTTTATCATGATCGAGTTGCTGGGTGTTAAGCCCGAGTACTTTGGATACACCTTCATGGGGATCGTTTTTGGCTACGTCACAGGTGCAACCATCAGTTCCCGCATGGTCAATCGCTGGGGCACAATCAGAGTTTTAACCCTCGGTCAGTTGATTGGCCTGGGCGCGGCGGCGCTACTTTCTGTACTGGCGTGGTTTAACGTCTATCAACTCATTCCGATACTTTTTACATTTTTCCTGGTCTTCATGTCGGGAGGACTGTGCCTGTCAATTGGCCAGATGGGTGCCATTGGCGAACTCCCGCAGGATGCTGGAAAGGCCTCCTCTGTTTTTGGCTTTCTGCAAATTACCCTGGCTGCAGTGCTGGGTTACCTGGTCGGGCTCTTTTACAACGACACCCTGATTCCAACAGCAGTCGGGGTTGCCATGGCAGCTTTGTTGTCTGCAACGGGTTACCTGATCATCCGTAGCGGGCATGAAGCGAACGATAAAGTGATCAAACAGGCAGAGGTTTCACCATGACGAATGGAGAAATGACCGGGGATTTGATGGCATATTATTCAAGGCAACATGCGGTGGTTACCGGAGGCGCCAGTGGCATTGGTGCAGCTATTGCCGCGCTACTGGCCGAGGCCGGTATGTGTGTCACCCTGATGGGACGTAGCCAGCAAACACTCTTTGCGACCGCAAAACGGCTAAAAGCATCGGCTATTCAGGTCGATATAAGCAAGCCGGACGATGTCCGTCAGGGCTTCGCTGCTGCGCTTCAAATAAACGGGCCGGTGACGGTTCTGGTGAACAATGCCGGCACGGTCGAAACCAGTACATTTACAAAGATGAGTGATGAGCTCTGGAACGCGATACTGGCGGTGAACCTAACCGGAACCTATCTGTGCACCAAAGCAGTCGTTGATTCAATGTCCAGCGCCGGCTTCGGAAGAATCATCAATATCGCCAGCACGGCGTCGCTGAAAGGATATGCCTACGTCTCGGCCTATTGTGCAGCCAAACATGGCGTGCTGGGGCTAACCCGGTCACTGGCGCTTGAACTGGCGCGCAAAGGCGTCACGGTCAATGCAGTCTGTCCCGGATATACCGATACGGAAATGGTCAGCCGTTCCCTGGACACGATTGTTGAGCGTACGGGAATGGACCGGGAGCAGGCACTGGCTGAACTGGTCCGGGGCAATCCCCAGGGCCGCTTAATCAAACCAGAGGAAGTCGCAGAAACGGTTCTGTGGTTATGCAGCCCCAATTCTGCATCTATCAACGGTCAGGCTATTAGCGTTTCCGGAGGCGAGGTATGAGTCTGTCCTCTTTTGTGTTGACAGGGAGCGGAGAATCGCTGCGCTAGTATTAGAGTCTGGCTGACGTGCACCGTATCCGGCTCAGGGAGTGTGGGTTATATTGCTCTGATACTGGCTTGCGATCAGACAAAGAGTGAACAGTTCGTTTTGGGTGGAGATGTCCAGTTTTTCGTAAGCGCGGCGCCGATAGGTGACTACGCTGGATTGTGCGATATTGAGGTCAAGCCCGATACCTACCGAGGTGTATCCCAACAATATTCGTTCACAGACTTGCCTCTCCCTGGGAGTCAACTGAGAAAACGGAGCTACGTTCTTGCTGATGATATTGTGTACCAGGCTTTGCGCATTTCTGTGTGCCTGCGGCTCATCGACAGGACTGAGCTGGAGTATGCGGTAATGCGTGGAAATCAATGTTGTAATCAATGGCAGGATGGATTCAAGCAGTTGCCAGTCTTTATCGGAATAGGTTCCGGACAAACCCATGCGGTAGAAATTGCAATACACACTACCCTGCTCAACTTTTCCAATGGTGGACGCTTTGTCAATCAGGTCATGACGGTCAAAAAAATGATTTTGATAGGCGGGATCATAGCTCGAATCAACGGCAAGCGGGATCAGACGATTATCACAGGTCTCGCTGGCAGAGGAAATTTGTGGGTAATTTGGATCCTGTTCATGAAAATGCTCAACATAGTCATCAGCAAGCTGCTGGGCCTCTGCAACGGGCATCCGGCCGTGGGTAAAAAGATGCCCGGCACCCGTCTCTCCGTAAGTGAATACGACACAGTGGTCGATTGGAGTTACCTTGTTGAGTAATTTGAGCAGGCACGATTCAAACGTCGGCGAACCGATGCAGCGGCAGAGCTGGGTGAGACCGTCCAGCCACGCCGGCTCGCCGAAAGCGCCGGGGTCGCTCAAACGGGAATCCGGTTGTCCCAGATCACAGTTAAGACTGGTTTTTTTCGGTAGTTTCATGACTAAAGTAAGTAATGTGCCCGGAGACTCTTATACCAGAACATCAGGACGCCAGCCAAACTCAGGATAAAATAATCATGCTCTCGCAAACCAATAAAAAGATTCTAGGCAATAAAAACTTTCACAAACTTGTGTCTCTGCGTCGCAGAGTGTCATGGTCGTTTCTCTTTGTCCTGTTGGGGTCTTACCTTGCTTTTTCGCTGTTATCCATCTATTCACCAGCAACTCTTGCCCGTCCGGTATTCAACGGAGGCGTTTTCCCGCGTGGCATTGCGATGGGATATGCCATCCTGGCGCTTTGCTTCATTCTGACGCTGGTCTATGTTTGGCTTGCCAATAATTACTTCGAACCCCTTGAGAAAAAAATCATGGCTGAGCTTAAACAGTGAGTATTTGGCGTATCACCTGGGTTTTACTTGCCCTTCTTTATTCGACCGCTGTCGCGGCTGCCCCCGCCATGGCCGATGGAAACGGAAGCGGTAACGAATTGAACATGACCGCTATTTCGATGTTCTTCGTGTTCATCAGTATTACCCTGGTTATTACCTTCTGGGCATCCTCCCGAACCCGGACCCGGTCGGATTTCTATGCCGCCGGAAACAGCATCGGAGGCGTCCAGAACGGGCTGGCAATCGCCGGGGACTTCATGTCGGCAGCAACTTTCCTTGGTGTTACGGCGCTGGTATACAGCACCGGCATGGATGCCATGTTGTTCGTTATCGGTGGAACACTCGGCTGGGCGGTCATCCTGCTGCTGGTCGCGGAAAGACTGCGCAACCTGGGCCAGTATACTTTTTCCGATGTCGTTGCTTTCCGCCTGCAACGCAAGCCGGTGAGAACCATGTCTGCGATCGGTTCGCTGGCGGTGGCCATTCCCTACCTGCTGGCGCAGATGGTGGGGGCCGGGGCGCTGATCCAGTCCCTGTTCAGCCTACCCTACGAATATGCAGTGGTGCTGGTCGGCGTGTTGATGACGTTCTACGTGACCTTCGGCGGCATGCTGGCAACCACCTGGATTCAGACCATCAAGGCTGTGTTGCTACTGGCAGGCGGCACCATTATTGGAGTCGGTGTAATGGCTATGCTGAATTTCGATTTCAGTGCCCTGCTGACAGCCGCTGCCGAGGTTCACCCCAAAGGTGAGGCTATTCTGGCGCCGGGAGTGATGTTTACCGACATTATTACTTCCGTCTCCGTTGGGCTGGCATTTGTATTCGGCACCGCCGGCCTGCCACACGTACTGATGCGCTTTTTCACGGTACCGGACGCTCGCCAGGCCAGGCGATCGGTTGCCTACGCCATCGGCTTCATCGGCTATTTCCAAAGCCTGATATTTATCATCGGCCTGGGCGCTGTGGTCTATGTCAGCAACAACCCTGAATTCCAGGCCCCAGGTGGCGGACTGATCGGTGGCGTCAACATGAGCGCCATACACCTTTCAAAAGTTGTTGGCGGTGACTGGTTTCTCGGTTTCATTTCAGCCGTTGCTTTCGCTACTATTCTGGCCGTTGTATCAGGCTTGACACTGTCGGCTGCCGCTGCAGTGTCCCATGACCTCTATGCGAATGTGATCTGTGATGGCAATAGCGACCGTAAAACCGAATTGCGGATCTCCCGCATTACGACATTGATCATCGGTTTGTCCACAATGGCCCTGGCAATCCTGCTCGAGGGTGAAAATGTCGCCGTACTGGCGCTTATCGCACTCGCCATTGCCGCCGGCGTCAATTTCCCGGTCATGTTCCTGTCCATGTACTGGTCAAAACTCACGACACGGGGCGCTCTGGCAGGTGGTTATGCGGGGCTTGCCACTGCATTGATCCTGGTTTTGCTGGGCCCGACCGTCTGGGTTACCTTGCTGGGATTTGATAAACCGATTTTCCCTTATGCCTACCCCACCTTGTTTGCAATGCTGGCAAACCTGACTTTCGCCTATTTATTCTCAGTTTCAGACAAGAGTCAACGGGCTCTTGCTGAAATTGAATCCTTTGATGCACAGTGGATACAATCCGAAATTGGACCTGTCCAGGAGTAATCATGAGCAAGACAGATCAAACCGTAATTAAATCATCAGAACTTGAGCCGATTGAGAAAGCCAGCCTGGATGAATTACAGGCGCTGCAACTGAGCCGGATGAAATGGAGCCTGCAACATGCCTATGACCATGTTGCACATTACCGCAAGATATTCGAAGACGCCGGTGTCCACCCTGAGGATCTTCAGACTCTTTCCGATCTGGATAAATTCCCGCTCACAGCCAAACGGGACTTGCGCGAAAACTATCCTTTCAAACTGTTTGCAGTACCCATGGATGAGGTAGTCCGAATTCACGCATCCAGTGGTACGACCGGAAAACCGACGGTGGTGGGATACACAAAAAATGATATCGATGTATGGGCCGAAGTTTGCGCAAGAGCGATTCGCGGTGCCGGCGGCAGCAGAAGCGATTTGATCCATGTGGCCTACGGTTACGGCCTGTTCACCGGCGGACTGGGAGCGCATTATGGTGCAGAACGCCTCGGAGCGACAGTCATTCCCATGTCGGGCGGCCAGACCGAGCGCCAGGTGCAACTGATTCAGGATTTCCAAGCCGATATCCTCATGTGCACCCCCTCCTACATGCTGAGCCTCGCCGATGAGTTTGAGCGTCAGGGTTTGAATCCGGCAGATTCCTCACTCCGGGTCGGGATGTTCGGCGCGGAGCCATGGACTGATGCGATGCGCCAGGAAATTGAATCTCGCTGCGGTATTGATGCCATAGACCTCTATGGTTTATCGGAAGTTATCGGCCCGGGCGTCGCTAGCGAATGCATTGAAACCAAGGACGGCCCACATATCTGGGAAGATCATTTTTATCCGGAAATTATTGACCCGGTCAGTGGCGAAGTATTGCCGGATGGAGAGTATGGAGAGCTGGTTTTTACCTCATTGACCAAAGAGGCATTGCCCATCATCCGGTACCGGACCCGGGACCTGACACGTTTGTTACCCGGCACAGCCCGCACCATGCGCCGGATGGACAAGATTACCGGTCGCAGCGATGACATGATGATCATTCGTGGTGTCAATGTCTTCCCAAGCCAGATCGAAGAAGAAATTCTCAAACTGCCTGAATGTTCGCCTCACTACCAGATTGAACTGTATACCGAAAAACAGATGGACAAGATGCGCGTACTGGTTGAACTGAAACCGCAATGCGAGCATCTGTCGGATGACGAACGGGCCGTGGTTGCCGGAAAACTGGCACACAACATCAAGTCATATATTGGTGTGACCTCGATTATTGAATTGCGCAGTGTGGGCGGGGTTGCCCGCTCTGAGGGCAAAGCCGTGAGGATCGTGGACAAACGATCGCGTTAAACCCGTTCGAAGTTTTTTTCAGGGCTTGAGGTTGCCGGTCCAGGCCAGGCGAAACCCGATATAATCCAAGCCGTCATGCGCAAAATTTTTTTCACCGTTGTCCTGACGTTGCTGGCCCTGGCTGCTGTCACAACGATGACAGCCTGGTTCCTCCTGCGCGATGAGGCATTCCTGAAATCCCGGCTTGCTGATATTGTCATCAAGCAGACCGGTCGGGAATTACGCATCAAAGGGCTGCTGCGACTCGAACTGGGCCGTAAAATAACCTTGGAAGCTCAGGATCTGGTTTTGCAGAACGCCGAATGGGCGGATCAGGCCAGCATGGTTTCTGTGGGGCACCTGTTGATCCAAATTGACCTGCCAAGCCTGCTCGGAGAAGTACCCGTCATCCCGCTACTGGAAGTAGAAAACTGCAGGATCAGCCTGGTCAAAAACAATGCTGGTGAAGCCAATTGGGACCTGCTGACCGAACCCGAGCCCCGGATCAAGCCAACGCAACCTCTCCCCGAATCCCTGCCTGTTCTGCTACAGGACATTCAGATGAGAAATTGCAGCCTGGATTTCAACAGCCCCGATCGCGACCAACCTTTGATTGCTGAAGTTGAGAATATATCACTGCAAATACTGAAAAATATGCGCGTGGTGGGTCATGGGAACGGACGTATTAACGGAGCAGCGCTCTCTTTCTCCGGTGGGTATTCTCCACTCGACGCGCTGCTGCTGGGAGGATCGCTTGAATACGACTTGAACCTGCAACTGGGAGACATCTCTCTGCAAAGTTCAGGCGTTTTGGAAAACGCAGCGACCCTGGCTGGTGCTAATATCGAAACCTATTTCCGCGGCCCGGAAATTGGCCAGGTACTGAACACTTTTTCCCTGCCGCCCCTGAGTGAAGGCCCTTTTTATTTTCGTCTGGATCTTGTTACCGAGGGTCAGATGACGAAATTGAATCTTGATGGTGACCTGGGCAAGTTATCGATCAATGCATCCGGCCAGCTTGACCGCCTGGTTCAACCGCAGTTCGGTAAGCTTCTGCTGGATATGAAAGGGCCTGACCTTGAGGCCCTCGGCGCTGCTCTGGATTTTGCCGACCTGGTTCCCGAGCCCTTTTCACTGCAAGGTGATATGGCATTTAATAAGGGGACTATCACGGTGCAGTCGGTGATAATGGAAACCCTGGAGGACCACCTTGAAGCATCCGGTGTACTCGGGCCGGCGCCTGACTTCGCGAACTCCGACCTTGACATCAAAATCAACAGTGGTGAAACAGGCCGCTGGCGTAACCGTTTTGACCTGCCGGCCGCACTGTCGGGAACGCTGCAGATAGAGAGCCAGCTCAGCAGTGACGCAGACGGCATATTTTCCACCAATACGATGCTGAAGAGTGCTGACTTTACCCTGAATGCCAAGGGAACCCTGGGAAAAATGATGGGTACGCTTCAACCCGACCTCGAGATCAGCGCCACAACTAATAATCTGCAAACACTGGGAGTAATGGCGGGAATCGATAAGCTCCCTGCAACGGCGGCTGGCGCGCAAGGCCACATTCATCTGTCCGGCCGGAAAATCCAGTTGCAAGGACTTAAGGTTGACCTGGCTGAGCACCATGCTCTTTTCAACGGACTGCTGAACCTGGAAGACAATTACAGCGGCAGTGCGCTGGGCATCAACCTGGAAAGTCCAGATATTGCTGCACTTGGCCGCCTGTTCGGACAGCAGGACAACATTCCGCAACAGCCGCTCAAGCTGAACCTCCATTTGAAGAGGGAAGGAAAAAGCCTGGTATTCCGGGTAAAAGACAGTGACCTGGGTGATATCGAATTTGCACTGGAGGGCCGGATCACCGACCTGAAGAACCCACTGGTTGTTAACACAACATTTGAATTCCGGCTTCCCGGCCTTCATTCAATCGCTTTCCTGTTGCCAGAATTTCCGTTGCCACAGGGAGCGTTGACTGCCCGGGGCAAGCTGAAGAATGAAAAAGGCCGGACCTGGCTGGAAGGCGTCCACTTGCAGCTTGATCAGGTCAAGGCCACGATTGACGGAAACATCCAACACGACAATCACTTTCAACTCGCCATCAAGGCCAGCGGCCCGGATGCCTCAATCCTGGAGCAATGGACAGGCCGGCCGCTTGAACCAGAGCCCTTCTCCCTGGACACCCGCCTGACCGGTTCTCCATCTGAATTTGAACTTACCGAGCTTGATTTTCGTTTTGGTAATAGCGTGATACGCGGTCAACTGAAAATCATACCTGGGGATCTGACCCGTATCAGCGGCCGACTGGATTCTCCTTTTCTCGACCTGACCCAATGGACGGCAGAAGACAATGATCAGGCGAAGCAGATGACAGCATCATCCAACGCCGTCTTCGATAACACACCCGTAATGGAAATTTCAGATTATGGTGTCATTGCAGATATGGAACTGAACATCGAGCGTGCCAGCCTCGCGAATACCGTGCTGCGTGAGGTCAGGCTCGGCTTACAGTTGCAGCCAAAGTACCTGGAACTCAAACCCTTTTCATTCAAAGGCAGTACCGGAGGTGTAATTCACGGAACAGCCCTGCTGGACAGCAGCGGAAGCAAGCCCCGATTCAACCTCAAGCTGAAAGGGCAAGAACTCCACTTTGGCTTCGCCGCTCTGGAAGGCCAGGATCCTGCCACCTTCCCGCCCCTGGATATCGACCTCATGCTGGAGGGAAAGGGTGTGACCCTGCACGAAATGGCCTCATCACTCAATGGAAAAGCCCGGCTTCACTACCACTCAGGAATGTTCGCCTCTGCGGGTTTATCCTTGTTATTGACCGATTTTGCCACGGAGTTGTTTAACACCCTGAATCCTTTCCGGAAAAGCACCGATTACACCGAACTGTCTTGCGCCGTACTGGCAGCTGATTTCACCCATGGCATGGTTAATGTTTTCCCTTTCATTATCCAGACCAGCCACGTTACCATCCTTAGCCAGGGTGTGATTGATCTGGCATCTGAAGACATCGATTTTTCTTTCAACTCAAAGACCCGGACCGGACTCGGACTGAGTGTGGGTATGTTGATCAACCCCTTCATCAAGGTTGGCGGAAGCCTGTCATCGCCAATCATCGAATTGGACCCGGCCAACAGCATGATCAGCGGAGGCATAGCGGTCGCAACAGCCGGTTTATCCCTGGTGGCCAAGTCCATGTCCGACCGTTTCCTGAGCAGCAAAGATCCCTGTGGCGATGCGCTCGAAGTAATTGCAGAGAAGGAGCAAAAAAGGGGCCAGCTTGAATAACCGAAAGGTAATTCAAGCTGGCCCCTTTTTTGCTGATTTACTTTAGCAAGGCCCGAAGGTCGAGTCGACCGTCTTTCCTTGGCGGGCACCAAAAGTAACTTCCCGTGATCGGGCGAGTGAACTGAAACAGTCCATCGCTGATGCTATCCTCGCCACCGATCATTCGAGCAAGCTGGGCTTCAAATGCATCGAATGACTTTCCGAAGGCGACGAAAAACAAACCACCATCCAGTTCGGGAATACTCCAGGGCATGGAGCGTCTTAACAGAAATGCCTCCGGCTCAAAGCTCTCCTGCGCAGTCCGTTTTACGTGTGCAGATTCGGGAGCATCCTCAAGTTCGAAGTTGTCGCTTCGCCGCCGGCCCACACTGTTGTCAGCTTCGCTTGTAGTCAAAGCGTCAAACGCATCGAAATCATGCAGCCATTGCTGCGTGGCGACAAAGCTCGACCCGTCGAGGCCGGATCCCGCATCACGGACAAAAGCGGCATCTATCGCTTCCTGACCGCTTGGATTTTCCGTGCCGTCCTCATAACCGGTCAAGTCCAAACCCGCCCCATACTTGAAAGCATCAATGCAATCGGCTGGTGTGAAACCTGCGCTGAGCAGATCATTGACCTGCCGAGAGCGGTGCAGTAATTCACCGGGATCATCACCGCGCAGCCAGCACATGAGTGCAGCCTGCGTGGATGGAATGTCAATGCCCACTGTAGACTGTGCAGGAAAACAACGTAAGCCGGGTATTTCTACACCAAGGTCAAGAACCAGAGACGGTCCAAGGCCAACGACGATTCCGACACCATCGACGTCATCTGCGAGTCTCTGTAAACACTCGAGCGCGGCACTTCCGGGTATTTGATCATAGAGCAGGTATTTCCCATGTTGTGGGATCGATTCGAGGATGCCGGCTTGAAAATTTTTCATTGTCAGTTAAACCCCTTCGTGTTGTTGCGCTGACTGCAAATATCTGCTGATCAGGAATTCCGCAAGCAGCGAGACGTGTGAGCCTGAGCCCTGACCCTGATTTTAACTCAACACGGCGGCAATTTCGTCCAGAACCGCAGGGTCTTCGATAGTAGCCGGCATCTCGTAGGGTTTGCCGTCTGCGATTGCGCGCATGGTTCCCCGCAATATCTTGCCCGAACGGGTCTTGGGCAGGCGATCGACGATCAGGATGTCCCGGGGAGTGGCAATGGCCCCCACCAGGGAGCGGACTTGCTGCACCAGTACATTCTTCAACTCTTTGCCGTCTGTTTGCGTACCGGCATTGAGCACCACGAAGCCCAGTGGCATTTCTCCCTTGAGTTGATCCTCTACCCCGATGACGGCACATTCGGCGACATGTTCGTGACTGGCCAGCGCCTCTTCCAGTGCCCCGGTTGACAGGCGGTGACCGGCAACATTGATCACGTCATCGATGCGACTCATCACCCACAGGTATCCTTCTTCATCCAGCACACCGGCGTCACCGGTCAAATAGTAGCCCTCGAAACGGGACAGGTAAGCGTCATGGAAGCGCTGCTGGTCTCCCCACAGAGTCGACAGATTACCGGGTGGTAAAGGCAGTTTGACCAGAATATTTCCATACTGACCCCGGGGCAGTTCAACGCCTTCATCATCCAGCACGCGGACGTCATAACCCGGCATGGCTACCGTTGGCGACCCGGGTTTCACTTCCATTACTTCGATACCCATGGGATTGGCCGCCATCGGCCATCCCGTTTCGGTTTGCCACCAGTGGTCTATGACGGGAACGTCAAGCTGTGTTTCAGCCCAGTGCAGGGTATCGGGGTCGCATCGTTCGCCGGCCAGGAACAGGGTGTCCAGGCTGCTGATGTCGTACTGATGCAGCAATTCCCCGGTCGGGTCTTCGCGCCGGATGGCCCGGAATGCAGTTGGCGCGGTGAACAGGCACTTCACTTTGTGCTGTTCAATCACGCGCCAGAAGGCGCCACAATCCGGCGTACCAACGGGTTTACCCTCGTAAAGGATGGTCGTGCAACCGTGCAACAGGGGTGCATAAACAATGTACGAGTGTCCCACTACCCAGCCGATGTCCGATGCCGCCCAGTACACATCACCGGGTTGGACATTGTAGATATGGTCCATGCTCCACTTCAATGCAACGGCGTGCCCGCCATTGGGCCGAACGACACCCTTGGGCTGGCCTGTTGTTCCTGAGGTGTAAAGGATATACAGCGGATCGGTAGCAGATACTTCGACGCAGTCAACGGCTTCCGCAGTACTTATCGCATCGTGCCAAAGCACTGTAGCGGGATGTGGATCTTCTACCGGCAGTTGTGGCCTGGAAAATACGATTCGGGGGATTTCAATTGACCCGGCCAGTTCGAGAGCCTCTTCCAGCAATGGCAGATAGGGAATGACGCGCTTACCCTCAATGCCACAACTGGCGCTCACCACGAGTTTTGCACCGGCATCCTGAATACGCGTGGCGAGTTCTTGCGGGGCGAAACCGCCGAAAACCAGGGAGTGGATAGCACCGATCCGGGCACAGGCCAACATGGCGATGACCGCTTGAGGAATCATCGGCATGTAGATGATGACCCGGTCACCCTGGTTCACGCCCTGCATCCGCAGCGCACCGGCAAACCTTGCCACCTGATCTCGCAGTTCGAAATAGGTGAATGTTTTAACCTGGACGGTGACCGGACTGTCATAGATCAGGGCCGCCTGCTCACCGCGCCCGGATTCGCAATGGCGATCCAGCGCGTTATAGCAGGTATTCAACTCACCGCCGGAAAACCACTGGTAATACGGTGCTTGAGAATCATCCAACACTTGGTCCCAGGGCCTGGACCAGTCAATGCCGGAGGCGACCTCACCCCAGAACTGATCAGGATCATCCAGTGATTGACGGTATAGATCACGGTAGTCCATTTTTTACTCTTTTTATGGTCAAATTCGGCACATTGCGACATTTTATCCAAGTGGTTCCCGCACGCATTTTAACGTCGGGCGGCGATCGCATTGATGATACCAACATGTTTACATAATGAGTATCCGACAAAGGTCTGGTTCAAAAAACAAAAAAGGGTCAGGGATGCTGTGGATAAAGGGGATGAAGCCCGTCATCCTGGCTGTGGTTCGCCCTCTTTTTTTCCTGCAGACCCTGTTGGAATTCATCCCACAGAAGCTTGCCATTCCAGTGTTTGATATTGGCGGCATAAAGGCTATGGTCCAGTTCTCTGAGTTGCGCCCGTCCATTTTCAATGCGCGCCGCCAGGGCATCGAGACTGCGCGGTGGCTCACCGGGCCAGTACGCCTCACCGAGGTTCAGTAATGCTTCGGCGGCAGCGTGCCGATCATTTGTCAAACAGGCTTTTTGCAGCGCCCGCAGGGCAATATTTTGATTTTGTTTGCTGCGGTGTGCGGATTGCAGCATCGGCTTGGAGGTACCTGGAGCGCTTGCCTGATGGCCTTGTTTTATCCGCCGGATCATCGGTACAGCCAACAGTGCGAGCAACAAGCTGATAGCCGTGACCAGCCAGAGCCGGTTTTTGCGGATAGCTCCTGAAAATGTCCCGGACAAGCCATGTCCATTTTCTGCCTTTGTCGTCTCGGTTGGCACGGTGGTGGCCGCTGCACCTTGCTGCGCCGCCAGACTGTTCCCGGGCACAGGTGCCGCACCCGCAGTACCACTGGTCCCGGGCAGCACTTTGAACTGTAAAGCAGGCAGGCTGGTACGCACATTTTTGTTTTGACGGGTATTCCACCAGTTGACAGTGACAGCCGGCACCTCCAGCGCACCCTGTGCGTCTGGAATATAGGTCATGGTCTGGGTACGAACGCCATAGATGGTTTCACCATCGGTGCGACTTTCCTGATCCTGTGTTTCCGGGTACAGGCGGGCATTGGCCGGGGCTGCAATGGCCAGTTCGGGGATCTGCTAACCAGACAGTCCTTTGGTCTGAATAGTAATGGTGCGTGAGACCGGTTCACCCACTCTGAACTGTGGTGGTTTATCTGTCCAGCTGTCACTCACGGATACCGCTTCGGCCGGCAGCCAGTTGTGAGCGGCCGTTGCCGGCCGGGGTTGGATATCCATATCCACAGACTGGCTACGGGCAGTGATGGCCTGGCCTGGATTGCCAAACGGATTGCTACCAAAAAAACTGTCGCTTAACAAACTGTTGCGGAAAAAGGGGTCATTTGAAAACGGGCTGTTGCCGAAAAAATCTTCCATCAGGCTGCCGGACCGGCTGTTTCGTTTTTGCCGCTCCGGAACCGCTATGCGACCGCTGAAAGTAGCGGGTGGAATGTGTAGCGAACCACTTTTTTCCGGTGAAATAACGTAGTGGCGTTCAATGACCTGGTAACGGTGACCGTTGCTCACGGTACTATAGTTTTTATCCTCACCCAACTGCTCAACGACGGCATTATCTGGGTTCGGCGCGCTGAGTTCACCCTCCAGCAGACGCTTATCGTAGTACAGGCGTACAGTGTAAGGGATCTGCTGCTGCACATAGGTTTGCTTACCGACTGAGTTAACCTCGGCCTTGACGAATACGTGTTGGCCAGACTGTGTCGATGCCTGTTGAGGCGCCTCAGTAATTTTCAGCTCAAGTGCTGCGGTCTGCTTCCCACCGATGTTCAGAGGCGGGATACGCAACAGCCCTGTGTGCTGTGGTTGCAGTTGCACCTGCCACAGGGTTTTGTCGGAACGCTGGCCGTTAATGATGTTCACCTGGGTACTGGTACTGATGCCCAGCACGTCGAAATCTTTTTCCAGGGGTGTGATATCCGGTTGCAGACCCGATTGCAGGCCATCGCTCTCGATAGTCAGTGTGAGACTTTCACCGGCAAAGGCTGCGTCACGATCAAGCGTTGCGCGCACACTCGCTTCGCTGGTGTTGACCGCCAGCATCAGCAGCAATGCCAGCAGGGAGATCATCAACCGCAGCACCTCTTGGTGGAGGTTTTGTATCGAAGTATATGAGCTGAGTTTCATTTCATTTTCTCCATGTCTGGTTACCAGGGCTGACTGCTGCCGCTGCCTTCACTTTGCGCCCGCTGTTGATACTGATAAAGGAACTTGCGCCGTAGCAGACCGCCGGGATCATCCGGGATACGCCGTAGCCATTGTTCGGCCGCAATCTGTTCCTCACTGCTGAGTGACTCTGCCCGGGCCGCTTGACCATTACCTTGAGTCGGCGGCTGTTCAGCCGTTAATCCGGCCTGTGATTGGCCATTATTTTTGTCAGCACTGCCGTTTCGATTCTGATCACTTCCCTGCGCTGCGGCAGATTCTTTCTCAGAGTTCTTCTTTTCCAGCGCCCTGGCTGCATCGGCAAACTGATTGTTGTCGGCCTGGCTACCTTTTTGTTGTGCCGTACCCTTTTGGCTCTGGTCGCCCTTTTGGCCCTGGTCGCCTTTCTGGCCCTGGTCACCTTTCTGGCCCTGGTCACCTTTCTGGCCCTGGTCACCTTTCTGGCCCTGGTCACCTTTCTGGCCCTGGTCACCTTTCTGGCCCTGGTCACCTTTCTGGCCCTGGTCACCTTTCTGGCCCTGG
>JAJRRA010000058.1 GCA_024279945.1 Gammaproteobacteria bacterium | reverse complement strand
TCTGTCCCCATGGAAATCCAGGGGGAATCATGTCTGGCGAGTAGGTAACGGTTCAAGTCGGTAACACCTATAAAATGGCTACTTTTCTTTTATGTACATATGCTTAGAGCACTCAGTTTTAACTTTAACGGGACAGTAGTGGGTCCAAATAGCGCTTAAATTGCTTTTGGACAATGAGGGGGTATGCAAAAGAGATGAGCCGGTCAATCAGTATCCTGCTGCATTGAATACCAGTCATCAAAGCGTAAACTGAGAACCTGGAAATCTTCCTCGTCATCTACATCCAGGCTCAGCCCTCCGTAAGGAGTAATGATCATTTTAACAGTGCCGCCAAGCACCGCACCCATCGCCAGTTCCACCCTCTCCATGGTATTGCCCTTGCGTAACCAGCGATAAAAACCACCACCACGCCGAGAAGCCAGCAGAGTGGCCTGTAAGCGCAAGGTCAACCAGGCCGCCTTCCAGCCACCAGACCGTCCAAGGTAACTTCGTACCAACGACATCACATTGCGCCAATCCTTGGCCTTGCGGTAGGAGAAACCGGTTTGCAGAAATTCCTGGTGAGAGAGTTTGCGTGGCCGGGCAACATAGATATTCGCCAAACGCAGGAGTTGCCGGCTAAAGTGAACATAGGGGCGCTTGATACCCAGCTTCCCAGGCTCTGGATAATACCGACTTAAACAAGCTTCTTCAGCCACCCCGCCGAACATGGAAAAGCGTGTCGGAACTGCACTTTCCTCCTGGGCGCAACGGGCCACAAAATCATCCACCGCAGTGGCTGTGATCAGCGGCAGGTCGCAGGAAATAAACAGCAGAGGACGTTCCGGATCAACGCCGTTTTCCCCGCACTGGCAGCGAGCCTCGGATGCATGAATCGCTGCCCAGGTATTGGCCAGCATCTTCCCAACCTGATCTACGATAATGACTTTATCAGACAAACCTTTCAAGGCGTCGCGCAGTGGCTCTGATGGCCCTACGACAAACACAAGCCCGATGGAAGAAGCATCCAGCAGCGCTGTAACGACTCTGCGGACCAGTACTTCGCCCCCAACGACCAGGAAAGCCTTATTGCGCCCCTGGATCATTCGTTTCGGATTGCTGTCCGTGCCTGAAAGAACGATAGCATCCAGCGGTGACTGCCAGGTTGTTGTTGGACTGTTCTCCCCGGTATTCATGGTCAATTCAATTACTACCGCATGGCGTTCAGATTGATATTTTTTGAAATCGGAAGTCTGGGCGTCGCGCAATACCGCGGATCACCACCCCTTCCCGAGTGGTAGTTATATTTGCTGTTGCCGGCGCTAAGGATAATCAACACGCCAGGCACCAGCGCCTGCGTATAGGACATGCCCTTTTGAGGACAGCCCAGGCTGCCGTCTGGCCAGGTCACCTTGCTGGCCTGAATAAGCTTGATTTCATCAAGTGCGACACCCAGGCGAACAGACAGATCCACCTTGGCTTTGCTGACCTGGCTGTCTAAATCCTCAACATCAGGTTTCTGCGCTTCGTTCATCACGGACGTTGGCTCATCCTTTTCGATTACGGGTTTAGTGGGCGCAACATTTTCTGTATCGCCCAGGTTTCCTTGACAAGCGGCGAGAGTAAACAACAGGCTGGAAACCAGCAACATTACAGCTACTTTTTTCATTTCCTTTCCTCCGCTTGCTTCGGCACCCGATCGAGTGGCTGGAGTGGATACCAGCGCTAAGGGTCACGCCGCGCGGCGCGACCGTCTCCCCTGGCCATTGCCGCCGCGTGCCTTGCGGGACGGCCGGCGATTGCGGCCATTCATGATGGGTTCAGGCCGAATATTTGTATCAGGCTCATAGCCTGGGACAATGACTTTATCGATGTCGCATTTCAGCAGGCGTTCTATATCCGCCAGCAGTTTCTTTTCATCAACACAGACCAGTGACACGGCATGACCGTCCTGCCCTGCGCGGGCGGTGCGGCCGATGCGGTGAATATAGTCTTCCGGCACATTCGGCAATTCATAGTTTACCACGTGAGGAAGTTGATCTATGTCGAGTCCGCGTGCGGCAATATCGGTTGCAACCAGAACACGAACATCACCGTTCTTGAACTCGGCCAGCGCCCGCGTACGGGCGCCCTGCGACTTGTTTCCATGAATCGCAGTCGCCGGAAGCCCATCGCCAATCAACTGTTTACTGAGTCGATTGGCGAGGTGCTTGGTGCGTGTAAACACCAGCACCTGGCGCCAGTTACCCTGAGCGATCAGCTGCGACAGCAGTTCACGTTTCCGGTCGCGATCGACCGGGTGGACGATCTGGGTGACTCGCTCGGCAGTGGTATTGCGGCGCGCCACCTGGATTTCTTTCGGAGAATGCAACAAATCTGCTGACAGGCGGGTGATCTCCCTTGATACAGTCGCTGAGAACAAAAGGTTCTGCCGCCGGGAAGGCAAGGCCTTGAGAATCTTGCGGATGTCATGGATAAAACCCATATCGAGCATGCGGTCGGCTTCGTCAAGCACCAGGGTATCAACCCCGTCGAGGCGAATGGTGCCTCGCTGCATGTGATCGAGCAAGCGTCCGGGAGTTGCAACAATGATGTCCACGCCTTTGCGTAGCTTCGATATCTGCGGGTTGATGCTGACCCCACCAAAGATCACGGTGGACCGGAACGGCAGGTAGCGGCCGTAGTTGCGGACACTTTCACCAACCTGTGCCGCAAGCTCACGCGTTGGCACCAGAATCAACGCGCGGACACGATGCTGCCGTCCGTTCGGATCCAGCTCTTGAAGCCTCTGCAGCAGGGGCAAAGTGAATCCAGCAGTTTTGCCGGTACCGGTTTGCGCGCCAGCCAGGATATCCCGGCCTTCAAGGACAAACGGGATCGCTTGTTGCTGAATCGGAGTTGCCTCCTGGTAACCCTGTTCCTTGATCGCGCGCAATAATTCGGCCGAAAGGCCGAGTTCTGAAAATAACATGTATGAATTTACTCCAGGATCGCCCTACCCAATCACCGGGAAATCGTTGCCGGTGCGGGTCGGTCCAGGCTGAATCCTTATTGGACTTCGCTAGCCGCAAAATTACGGACTGGAAGCAGATGGCGCAGACCGATGTGCGCCAAGACAGCGCGCACTATACCAGAAGTCCGGCTGAATGGAAGAACTATAAGCCAACGCTGTTGAGGACCAGACGAACCACTTCATTGGTTCTCTGCCGGTAGCGGCGCTCACTGAATGCTTTGCCACCGTTGAGAATCATGATCTGTTGCTCAAAATCAGCATAGTGCTGGGTAGTCGCCCAAATCATGTACATCAGGGCATGGGGATCTACCGGCCTGATTTTTTCTTCATGGATCCAGCGCCGGATGATACGCACACGCTCCTCTAGCCAGGCTTTTAAAGTCGTGCCGAGAAAGTCGTCCAGCACCGGCGCTCCGCTCATGATTTCACGCGCCCAGACTCGTGAACCATATGGGCGCTGCCGGGAAAATTCCATTTTGGCGGTGACGTAGGAACGTAATACATCTTCCGGTTCATGACGGGTATCGAAGATAGGCGCCGCTGCCATCCAGTCATCAAGGATATGCTCGAGAACCTCACGATAGAGTCTGAATTTGGTCTTGAAATAGTAATGCAGATTGGCCTTGGGAATACCCGCTTCCCTGGCGATATCGCCGGTGGCCGCCCCTTTGTAACCACTGATTGCAAATATTTTCTCTGCCGCCTCCAGGATCAATGCCTCGTTCGCTTTGCGAATTTTGATCTTGCGTGTTTGCGTGGACATGAACGGTACTACTTCCCCCGCATGGGATTGTTGGGGTGCGTCGTCCAGTCCGCCTTTTCATTGACAATCGCCTGGCCGGTGCGTGGATCGGTACCGCTACTCAGTTGTTTCATCGTCATACAGCCTTCAACGGGGCAGATACTGACACAAAGGTTGCAGCCCACGCAGGCCTCATCAATCACTTCGAAACAGCGCTCGCCGTTCACTTCGCAGGTGATCGCCTGGTGAGAAACGTCTTCGCAAACAAGATGACAACGGCCGCAGGAGATGCACAGGTCCTGGTTGATGCTGGCCTTCTCAATATGGTTGAGGTTGAGGTACTGCCAGTCGGTTACGCTGGGCACGGCCTTGCCCACCAGTTCACTGACGGCTGACATGCCTTTTTCATCGAGGAAATTATTTAAACCATCCCTCAGGTCATCGATAATTTTGAATCCATAGACCATCACCGCCGTACACACTTGAACGTTAGCGGCGCCGAGCGCGAGATGATCCACCGCATCGCGCCAGTCGGTGATCCCGCCAATGCCGGATATCGGCAAATCCGCCGTATCGCGGCTACGGGCGATTTCAGCAATCATATGCAGGGCGATGGGCTTCACGCCAGGCCCGCAGTAACCACCGTGCGATCCCATGCCATCGGTGGCCGGGTACATGGACAAAGTATCGTAGTCCACGCGCATAATGGAATTGACCGTGTTGATTAGCGATACGGCATCGGCGCCGCCCGCCCTAGCCGCTCGCGCCGGCGGCAGGATGTCAGCCACGTTGGGTGTGAGTTTGACGATGACGGGAATGCAGGCGTATTTCTTGCACCCCTCCGTCGCGCGCTGGATGTACTCAGGTACCTGCCCCACGGCGGCACCCATTCCCCGCTCCGACATGCCGTGTGGGCAGCCTAAGTTGAGCTCAAACGCATCAACCCCGGTATCCTCGATCATGGGCACGTACCGGGCCCATGATGCTTCCTCCATGGGCAGCATCACCGAAGCCACCAGCGCCCGATCCGACCAGTCCCGCTTAACCTGGCGCATCTCCGCGAGGTTAACCCCCAGAGGGCGGTCTGTAATCAGCTCAATATTGTTGAACCCGCTCACCCGCCGGTCGTTACCGTAGCTGACACCGTAACGGGGACCGCTAACGTTGACGATGGGCGGATCTTCACCGAGGGTTTTCCATACCGCACCGCCCCAGCCCGCCTCAAAGGCACGGTTGACGTTATAGGCCTTGTCGGTGGGTGGCGCCGATGCCAGCCAGAAAGGGTTCGGTGATTTGATGCCCAGGAATTCACTACTCAGGTTTGCCATGCTCTACTCCCCAACGTCCATTATCCGGCGCAAATAACGGTCGATATCAATCGCTGCCAGCTTGCCGTCCTGCACGGCGGAAACGGTCAGGTCCTCACCACCATCCACGCAATCACCACCCGCCCACACGTCCGGCAGGGAGGTTTTGCGGTTTTCGTCCACGGCAATCCGTGCCTGCGCAAGCTCAAGCAATTTTGCGGTATCCCCCAGAGTATCCCACAGGACTCGCTGACCAATCGCCGTAAACACGATATCTGCATCCAGTTCACAGTACTCGCCGCTGCCTTGCAGTTTTCCACTCGAATTGAGGTGGGTATGTTCAAAACGGACGGCACTGAGCCGGCCTGCGCTCAGGAGCAGGCGTTCAGGCGCCAGCCAGTGGCGAATGCAAACCCCTGAAGTCAGCGCATGTTCCTGCTCCAGACGACTGGCGCCCATTTGCTGTGCGCCCCGTCGATAGGCAATGGTGACTTCTTCAGCGCCCAGAAACTTGCTCTGCACCGCGACATCAATCGCGGTCATGCCACCACCGATAACCAGCACCTTGCGGCCCACCGGTAATTCCGACTTGTCCGCTGCCTGGCGCAAGCGGGAGATGTATTCCACTGCATCAATCACACCTTTGGCCAGGCCATTTCCCAGGCTCAAATCATTGACACCGGCCATACCGAAACCCAGAAACACCGCATCGTATTCTTTACGCAAGTCTGCCAGCGAAAAATCTACCCCCAGGGACGCGCCATTACGAACATCAATACTGCCGATTTCAAGAATGTAGTCCACTTCCTTCTGGGCGAAATCATCGACCGTTTTGTACGCAGCAATGCCGTATTCGTTCAGGCCACCCGGCTTTTCATCCCGGTTAAATACGGTGACCCGGTGGCCCAGGCTCGCCAGACGGTGCGCACAGGACAGGGATGCCGGCCCGGCACCGACAACTGCGATGCGCTTGCCGGTACTTTCTTTGCGCTGAAACAACTGCAATCCGTTCTCAATAATGGAGTCAGTCGCATAGCGCTGCAGCAAACCGATCCGGACCGGGCGATCCTCAAGTGTATTGCGCACACACACTTGCTCGCACAACACTTCGGTGGGGCACACACGCGAGCACATGCCGCCCATGATATTTTCACTCAGGATAGTCTGCGCGGACCCCCTGACGTTATCGCTGCGGATCTTCTGGATAAAACCCGGCACATCAATGCCGGTGGGGCAAGCCGTTGTACACGGTGCGTCGAAACAGAAATAACAGCGATCCGCCTCAATGAGCGCCTCCGGCCGGCTGAGCGGTGGATGCATCTCGCTGAAATTGGCGACAATCTCCGCCTTGCCGAGCCGGCCCGGCCTGATATCTGCTGGTGCCTGTTCCGTCATCCCCATACGCCGGTCATTTTTCCACCAGGGGCCCGTAGGTCTCCGGACGCCGGTCTCTGAAAAACTGCCAGGTATCCCGAACCTGACGAATCATGTCCAGATCGATTTCGTGCACCAGTAACTCATCATCGCCATAACTGGCCTGTGCTTCGATCTCCCCACGCGGATTGACGATATAACTGGAGCCGTAAAACTCACCCATTTCACTGGCCCAGGGCTCCTCGGTGCCGATCCGGTTGATGGCGCCGATGAATACGCCGTTGGCCACCGCAGATGCCGGCTGTTCCAGTTCCCACAGGTATTTGCTGAGACCCGCGACGGTTGCCGACGGATTGACGATATATTCCGCGCCGTTAAGCGCCAGCGCACGCCAGCCTTCGGGAAAATGCCGGTCATAACAAATATAGACCCCCAGCTTGCAATAAGCCGTGTCGAACACCGGGTAGCCCAGATTCCCCGGTTTGAAGAAAAACTTCTCATAAAACCCCGGATCAACCTGCGGAATATGCGTCTTGCGGTACTTGCCGAGAAAAGTCCCGTCTGCGTCGATCACCGCAGCGGTGTTGAAGTAAACACCGGGCATGGTTTCCTCGTAGATCGGTACGACCATGACCATATTGTGTTTCTTCGCATAATCCTGCATCAACCGGGTGGTATAGCCGTCCGGAATGGATTCGGCTGCGGCATACCACTTGCGGTCCTGGCCCGGACAGAAATATGGCTGAGTAAAGACTTCCTGAAAGCACAATACCTGCACGCCCTGGGCTGCCGCCTCTTCTATCATTGGATGATGGGCTTCAAGCATCAAGTCCCGGATTCGGGCCGGCTCCATGGTCGTGTCACCTTTGAGCGCCATCTGAATCAAACCGCATTTCACTTTTGCCATGATATTTCTCGCTGTCGATCAAGGTATTTCATTACCGGAAAAACTGGAATGACTAAAGACTATGGTATCTTGACCCAATGGTCAAGATACGTTAACGTCAACTTATAGCGATGTCCTATTTTTTGGGGCCACCTCTGTATGTTGTTTTGACTTAACACATGTTTTTGAAAGTGGTACTATTTTCCTGTGACTACAATCTATTAAACCCGGACTGAGAGGACACGAAATGTTCCCAGCCGCCCTGCCTGAATGAACAGTCACAAGGGGAAAGTGAATCAGAGTGTATAAGTCGTGCTGTACCTTGTTAATTGGGGATCTTATGTTCCATATCCGAAATACTATGTTCGTACTGCTTGGAATGTTCGCTATGGTGGGTTCGGCCTTGGCGACGGATCCACCCCATGACTCGAGCAATTTTATCGAATGTGTCAGTTGTCACAATCTCCATAATTCACCCGGAGGCGCGCTCACAACACGGGCCGGTAATGCCAATCTCTGCCAGAGTTGCCACGTTAACGGTGGAACGGCCACCGGCAAAGCCTTTGTTCAATCCGACCAGGCCCAGCCCGGGCTGGCCCTGCCATCCGGAATGAAAGCAGACGGCAACTCGCACCGCTGGGATGCGGGCCCGCAGGGTCGCATTGAAGCTAAAAGCGGGAATGCTTCCACCGGAACAATAGTGTCCGGCGGCGCTTATACCGGACCCAGTATCCAGACCTATACCATCGTGATCACTACATCGGGTAATGTCGGTGTGGCCCAGTTCGAATGGTATCTCCAGATCAAGAATGGTGGTGGTGGCCCGGACGGCACCGCCACCACCGGCACGAACGTGACGCTGGGTGACGGCCTGACCCTTACTTTCAGCGGTGGCAACTTTGTTGCAAACGACATCTGGTATCTTTATGTGATAGCCGATCTGGTGGCGCCGAGCGACCCGGAAATGCTGGTACGTCTTGAAGGCGACACCATCATGTGCTCGACCTGCCACGATCAGCACAGCCAGAAGAAAACACCGTTCGATCCCCTGGCTCCTGCGTATGGCGGACCGGGAACGGGCAATGGACGTCACGACCAGCGCAGCGACAACGACAGCGACCAGATGTGCAAAGACTGCCACGGCGCCCGCCATGTCAGCGCCTCCTCACAGGGTTCACACCCAGTGGGTGTTGGTATTCCGACCGGAGGTGGCTATCAGAGTCCGGCCGGCTTGCCGTTGGATGCGAGCAACAAGGTTTCCTGCCTGACCTGCCACGGCATGCATTTTAACGGCAGCAGAAATGGTTTGTTGTTGCGAATTAATAATCAGAAGACGATGTGCACCGAATGCCACACGCTGGCCAGCGGCGCAGCCTCCCACTTCAACACCAGCACGGCAGAGATGTGGCCCGGCGGTCAATACGGATCGAGTTACCCGACGCTTAGCGATACGGGTAAAGTGGCCTCCTGCGCCAACTGCCACTATCCGCACGGCTGGCCCGACGATACCAATCCCACGGTGGACTATCCCCTGTTGGCAGTCGATTTCGAAGAAAGTCAGTGTTACACCTGCCATGACGGGAATCCGGCGACCTCCGACATCCGGACCGACATCCAGAAAGCTTCCGGCCATCCGCTGGCAGCGACTTCGGGCGTGCACGACTCGGCTGAAGCTGCCCTGGTAAACAGCGCCACCCGGCACGTGGAATGCAATGACTGCCATAACCCGCACGAGGCGGAAACCCGGGTGAGCGTACCGGGTGCATCGACTTCACCCCGCCTGGCCAGCAGCGGGCCGATGACCGGCGTGCAAGGCGTTAACACGTCAGGCAGTGCCGTTGCCACGGCGAACTATGAGTACGAGGTGTGTTTCCGCTGCCATGCCGACAGTACCGGCAAGCCGGCCGCACCGACTCCGCGCCTGTATCCGGAGACTAATGTGCGGACGGAATTTACCGCCAAGACTTCTTACCACCCGGTCACCAAAATCGGCGCGAATCCCTCCAACGGTGACATGCCCAGCCTGATCAATGGCTGGGCAGCCAACAGTATCGTGTCTTGCACCAACTGCCATAACAACGACAGTGGCCCGGCTGCGGGTGGCGCCGGTGCTAACGGAGCACACGGTTCCACTTGGCCCACGCTGTTGGAAAGGCGCTATGAGACCGGTAATCCTTCAGCCTACAACGAAGCAAAATACGCATCCTGTTTCAGTTGTCACAGTGCCGCGAACATCCTGAGTGATGATGCTAAGAGTTTTGGTAAGCACAGCAAACACATCCAGGGAGAAAACACCGCCTGTAATATTTGCCATGACCCGCATGCATCGGACAATGACCGGCTGATCAATTTTGATACCTCTGTGGTGACCGCCGGAATGATGGGTGGCATCAACTTCAACTGGAACGGCCCGGGTAGCGGATCCTGTAATCTCAGGTGCCACGGTAAGTCACACAATAACAAAAGCTACTGAATAGGGAAGTACCCAGGGTCAGCTAGTGGTCTTGTTCTGACTTCGCACATATTTTGAAATTGCTACCATTTTGTCCGTGATTACAACACTGTATGCCGCTCAAGCCGGGCTGGTACGGGTTGGCGGATTCCCATCCGAGCGAGCAGCGGGACCTGGAGGAATGGAAACCCGGTAAGGAAAATGTCTGGACACACATCATGCAGGTCTCGAAAACACTTTTGAGCAGATCCGTGGTGCGCTTGACCGGGTCATTACGAATCGCGGCTTCTTCCCTGGCGAGATAGTAAAAGATACCGTCCATGCCTTTTTCCACCACGTAGTCGCTCAAATCGACATCGACCTGTGGCACAAATGTTAAGTCCGACAGACTGCTAGTGTCATTACTATAGAACTTTCACCTGCTTATGTCGCAATCAGGACATCCTGGTTGGCTGCATCAGACAGCAAGCTGGGCTAACCCGTCTTCAGGGCAAAGAAGGCTGCGTAAATGCAGCCCCATGCTTAAAAACTAGCCAGAGGCTTTATCTGATGCCGACATACCTGATTCGTCCTTACCGCATGCCGGCAATGGACACCAGTTTGATTGATGCTGGCTGATTATCAGTACCAGGCACGGTTTGAAGATTCAACGTGATAGAGCGCAAGGTCTCTGATTTTTTTAGCGTCTTGTACGCACATATAGGGGATATTCAGTGTGTGAGATGCCAGGTGAACAGCCAGGTGTGCCAGCCCTCTTCGACGCTGCCCCGGGGTTTGACGAATATCGATTCTTTGCACTTTGAACAAGGGGAAGACCGTGATTTTGGTACCTACAAACCCATGGCGAACAAAACCATAATCACCCACCACCCCGTATCCAATCTTGTGCCAGAACTGACTGATTATTACCCCTGCCAGTGCCCATACAATTGGCAGCACGAACACAAATTTCCAGCTCACTATCAGGCTCAGCAGTCCGGTTACCAACAACGAGGGTGGCAGCACCGTCCATCCCAGTATCACCGTACTGAATCGACGGCGGTTTATCCTGGAAAACTGAACAGCGTCGAATTCACAGCCTGGAAAAAACTCAGCTACCAATTCGGTTAACTCAATCTTGTGCAGCGCAGGTACCAGGAAAGTGGTCCTGGGACCTGTAGGCAACTGGCCATTTTCGACACCGGAGCCTGCACTGGCGATCCTGAGATACATATTGGTTCGCTTGAAAAACCGTGCAACAAAATTCTGTTTTAACACCACCGCCTGAATCTTATGCCGTTTCAACGACTCATCATGACGTGTAAGTAATCCGCTGTTCTTGCGGTAGGTCTCGCCTTCAACGCTGAGGCGATAGCCATAATGACGCACCAGGGCGCCAAGGACTGAAATCAGGGGAAGCAGCAGGAATATCACAAGCACCAGGCCAATCAGGATCAAAATACTGCCAAACAAACCTCCCGCACTTTCGATGGTGGTCAGCACATCCTGAATTTGAATCTTTGTCCCCAGCCAACTAAAGGAATTCTCGGCGAGATTCGGGGTGCCAAAAAAAGCACCCACTGCGATGAGCACCCAGAGAATAAAATTGACAGTGAGCCCATAAATGATGATATCTCTTGGGCTTCGTGACAGCAGTAGTGCATTGTCCGAAGAACAATCCTCCTCACCAGGCAAGTCTTCGGTGACGACCCTGGCTTTCGAAAGGATCATGTCTCGCAGTTCAATTGCTTTGTCTTTTTTAATGCCACCCAGTACAATTTCTTTCTGTCCGCTACCGACGGTATCAATACTCAGCAACGCCAAGCCAAAAGGACGCATATAGACAGGTTCACGGATGCTGATATTTTGTACCCGACCAAATTCGACACTGAGTTCTTCCCGGTGCAATACCCCGCTTCGTACCCACACCCTGTCATCAACGATACAAAACCGGAACCGGAACCACGCTAATATGGAACCAGCGACACTGATCACACTTACAAGCAGTAATCCAGCCAGCAACCATGATTTCCTGATACCACTACCCGATGCATAAGCGGCCACACCAACCGCCACGGCGGGTAGTCCATTACTTACAATCTTGCGTGCACCGTTGAGCAGGAAAAAGGCCACCGCAACAGGTGAAGTACGTTGCCAATTCAGATTGGAGGGCGTCTCGCTCATTGAGTTGCGGAATCATCGATTTTCGTAGCGATAAACGCACGTACCTGCTCGGCACGTTCCGCTGTAAGCCCGTCAATGCTGAGATCAACACTACTGCCACCGGCGGTGAAAAACTTCACCGTAGCCAGGCCAAATTTGCGTTGCAAGGGGCCACTGCTGACCTCCACATGCTGCACCCTGTTGAATGCAACAATCACAGTCTTTCTCCAGAACAGGCCAGATTGATAAGCAATATCAAACTCGCGCAATGCGACACCTTTGACCTGGGATTTTCGAATCACCAGGCGAGAAATAATGGTCGCCAGCATCAACATGACAACGGGTATCAGCAACAGGAAAATAAATTGCCCCAATAAAAAAGGTACAAAAGAAACCATCAACAAGGGCAGCCAGATGATCAATTGCTGGATCTTGACCTCCCGCTCATAAACGGCTGCCATCGGTTCCATCACAAGTTCATCAGCGCTTGGCAGATCAGTCATGCTGACCTGCAGATTAATAAATGCCATTTTATTCCTCCCTTTTACAAGGCTACCATCCGATCAACAAATCCGAGCGTGCTGATCGTATGGGGTGTCTCCTTGTCGGTCACCTGATGCAGTCCATTATTTATGGCCCGTAGATCAGCAAAAGTTGGAATACTGGTGGTACAGTATTCCAAGCAAACGGGGAGAGATATAGATGAAAGTGCTAATTAGTTTGATTTGGTTTACGAATGGATGGGGCAGATGATGGATATCGCCGACATGAAAAGTGAAATCTGGATTTCGATTAAATAAGTTCAATATATGCCGCACCATTCACAACTGTGGAATCACGATCTGGCGCCGACCCCCGAGTCGCAGCGAACCTGGACCTGGGTGAACATCAGCGCCCTGTGGGTCGGAATGGCCGTTTGCGTGCCGACCTATCTGCTCGCTTCCGGATTGATCGCTCAGGGCATGTCAGGCTGGCAGGCCATGGCGACCGTGCTGTTGGGCAACCTGATCGTCCTGATCCCAATGTTGCTTATTGGCCATGCCGGCACGCGCTACGGTGTGCCATTCCCGGTCTTGTTGCGGGCCTCGTTCGGCACCATTGGAGCCCGTCTGCCGGGCCTGCTGCGCGGGCTGGTAGCCTGTGGCTGGTTCGGCATCCAGACCTGGGTGGGTGGCTTTGCAATGTACCAAATTCTTAATGCCGTCAGTGGCCAGGCTTTCATTGGAGAGCCGTTGCCATTCATTGACATTGATACAGCACAAGTGGTCTGTTTCCTGGTTTTCTGGGCGGTCCAGGTCTATTTTATCGCCAGGGGCATCGAATCCATCCGCTGGCTGGAAACTTTCGCCGCGCCGTTTCTGATCCTGGCTGCGCTCGGCCTGCTGGCCTGGGCCTGGGTAAACGGCGACGGCTTCGGTACGATGCTGAACCGCCCCTCTGAGTTCATCGCCGGAGGTGCACGAGAGGGCCAGTTCTGGCAGGTCTTCTGGCCCAGCCTCACGGCGATGGTGGGGTTCTGGTCCACTCTTTCTCTCAATATCCCAGACTTTACCCGCTTCGCCCGCAGCCAGAAAGAGCAGATCATCGGCCAGGCCGTTGGCCTGCCCATTCCAATGGCTTTGCTGGCTTTCGTCAGCGTGGCGGTAACCTCAGCAACAGCCGTAGTTTTCGGTGAAACAATCTGGGATCCGGTCGTGCTGGCCGGTCGAATGGGTGGTGGAGCTGCCATCCTGGGCCTGGTTTTCCTGTTGCTGGCTACTTTAACCACCAACCTGGCAGCCAACGTGGTCGCCCCCGCCAATGGTTTCAGCAACATCGCACCCCGGCTGATTTCCTTCAAGATGGGTGGCTATATTACCGCGGGTCTCGGCATCGCCATCATGCCCTGGAAGTTGCTGGAAACGGCTGGTTCTTACCTGTTTGTGTGGCTGGTTGGATACTCGTCCCTGCTGGGACCGATCGCAGGCATATTGATCGCCGACTATTTTTTCATACGCCGCTGCCGCCTCAATACGCCGGCGCTCTATCAACGCGACAGCGACTATGAATACCGCAAGGGCTGGAATCCATACGCCATACTGGCGCTGATACTGGGTATCGCACCCAGTTTGGTGGGTTTTCTGACCGCGATCGGGGTGCTTGATAGTGCACCCGGTTTGCTGGTCCGGATTTACGACTACGCGTGGTTCGTCGGTGCCTTCACATCCGGAGTTTTCTACTATTTGTTCATGCGAAGGCAGACCATTGATTAAGCAACAGGATTGTATCGCTCTGGATGAGCAGGACCCACTCGCTGGCGAGGCTGGCAAATATTACCTGCCGGAGGGGATGCTGTACTTTGTGGGAAATTCTCTGGGTGCTCTGCCCCTTGCTGCCGCACAACGAGTCGCATCAATCATCCGTGATGAGTGGGGAGAGGAACTGGTCAGTGGCTGGAATAAGGCCGGTTGGTACTCATCACCCACGCGGGTTGGCGACAAAGTCGCGCGGTTGATCGGTGCAGATGCTGGTGAAGTCACCGTTACCGACAGCACGTCCGTCAACCTGTTCAAGTCCATCATCGCCGCTACCGGGCTGAACCCGCAGCGCAGGGTCTGTCTTACCGACAGGAAAATCTTTCCAACTGATCTCTACATCATGCAGGGCATTGAAGAATTGCTGGGGGATCGGTTCACCCTGAAAGCCGTTCAGCGAAACCGAATCGCCGATGCAATTGATGATGACCTGGCACTGCTGGTTCTCAGCCATGTCGATTATCGAAGCGGTGACATCTTCGACATGCAGGATATTACCCACCGTGTACACGAAGCGGGTGGGCTGGTGCTGTGGGATCTGTGTCACAGTGCCGGTATTTTCGATGTCAGGCTGAACGAGGTGGACGCTGATTTTGCCGTTGGCTGTGGCTATAAATTTCTCAACGGCGGGCCGGGCGCACCCTCTTTTGTCTTTGTGGCAAAGCGTCACCAGAAACAGATCAACCAGCCGCTGACCGGGTGGATGGGACATGCCGACCCGTTTGCTTTCAACGAAAGCTATGAAAGCGCACCCGGAATCCGGAAAATGCTGTGCGGCACACCCTCCGTGATCGCCATGGGTTGCTTTGAAGCGGCCCTGGACCAGTTATTACCGGTATCGATAGCAGCAATAAGAGAAAAATCGACAAAGTTGACGCGCCTGTTCATCGACTTAATGAAGGAACGTTGTGCGGGTTTTGGCTTCACCCTTATTTCGTCGGAAAATGACGCGATCCGGGGCAGTCAGATCAGCTACACGCACGAGAACGGCTACGCCATTATGCAGGCCTTGATTGCACGCAATGTAATCGGTGATTTCCGTGCACCTGATTGTGTGCGCTTTGGCGTTGCGCCTTTGTATACGAGCTACATGGATATCTGGCAGGCCGTCGGCACCCTGAAAACTATCATGGAAACTGAAGCCTGGCAGGAATTCCAGGCCCAGAACATGGCGGATGTTACCTAAGGAGCCTCTGACTAATTCGTCAATCCGGGCGAAGCATGGCGGAGACCCGGAATCCAGGTGTTTCGATTCAATTACTTACTGGATTCCGGCATTTGCCGGAATGACGGAAAATGAATTAGTCAGAGCTTACCTAGAGCCTGCTCAGAAAGTCATAATACACTGATATAAAAGGATTAAATGACTTATTTATGGTACAATAGTGCACGAAAAACAAGCCAAACTCCTTAAAAAGCGTGCACCTATGATTCGTTGTCGCAGTCACCAACAAATA
>JAJRRA010000057.1 GCA_024279945.1 Gammaproteobacteria bacterium | reverse complement strand
TTGCAGCCACCGGATTACCGCTATTACCTCTTGTGGAATGGGTAATGTGTGGTTACCGGAGGGTTCTTTGCACCTGCCGAGCGCCGGTTGAGGGTGTTTTGAATCAAACAGAGGCGTTCTGATATTCTGAGCAAACTCTATGTAGTTAGCCTTTATTCACTAAATTTTAATCTTGTTTCCAAATTAACCATCACTTACCTCGAAAACATTGTTGATGGCTTAGTGTTTGAACTCTACTTCCCCGACGAAATCAAAGCCGCCAACAAACAAATCCTCCCCCATCTGGGCAAACTGACCCCCATCACCGACAACATGAGCGATGCCGCAAAACTCGCCATCATCCAGCACGAGTTCGATCGCCTCTACGACCCCCGCCACCCGGTCCGCAACAACCTGGAAACCCTGGACAGCGTGGACGTAGTCAGAACCATCCGCGAGGCGTTGAAGAAATGACCGTTGACCGGCCAGACGATTATTTGATCAGCATTGTCCATGAATTGTGTAAGCTCCCACGGGAAACTGAATGGCTTGAGTTCAAACTTGACAACAGCAATCCTGAAGATATTGGTGAATATCTTTCCGCACTGGCAAATTCCGCTGCGCTGCTTGGAAAGGTCAACGCCTATCTAATCTGGGGTGTTGATAATAAAACCCATGACATCAAAGGCACAACATTCCGGCCAGGTGAAATTAAGGTGGGAGCAGAGGAACTGGAGAACTGGCTCTTGCGCCTGCTTTCCCCAAAAATCAATTTCCGTTTCTACGAACTGGTGGTTGATAGCCAGCCGCTGGTTTTGTTGGAAATCGGTGCAGCCTTTCGTCACCCAGTGCGGTTTAAAAGTACCGAATTTATTCGGGTTGGCTCGTATAAGAAAAAGCTCAAGGACTTTCCTGAAAAGGAGCGCGAGTTATGGCGTGTATTCGACCAAACTCCTTTTGAGCGGGAAATTACTGCTGAAAATGTCAGTTCTGATGAAGTTTTCCGCTTACTGGATTATCCAGCCTATTTTGATTTGCTATCACTGCCATTGCCTGAAGGCCGTGAAGGTATCCTCAAGATGCTGGAAGCTGATGAAATGATTGCCACGGGTAAGGGTGGTAAATGGAACATCACCAATATCGGCGCGGTGTTATTCGCTAAAAGGCTTGCGGATGTTCGTACTTTGAAGAGAAAAGCAGTACGCGTCATTTTGTACAAGGGCGAAAGCCGGGTGGAAACTGTACGTGAACAGGAAGGCGCGAAAGGCTATGCCTCCGGATTCAAGGGGTTGATCGGTTTTATTACCAACCTGCTGCCCAGTAACGAGGTGATTGGGCAGGCATTGCGTAAAGCAGTGCCCATGTTTCCCGAGTTGGCCATCCGTGAGCTCGTTGCTAACGCAATCATCCATCAGGACTTACACGCAGCTGGTACGGCCCCGATGGTCGAGATTTTTTCCAATCGTTTAGAAATCACCAATCCCGGACTCCCTCTTGTCAAGACGGATCGGTTTCTGGACAGCCCTCCCAAGTCACGTAATGAGGCCATTGCGTCTTTTATGCGGCGTATCGGGGTCTGCGAAGAGAGGGGGAGCGGTGTAGATAAGGTTGTTTTCCAGACCGAGCTGTATCAATTGCCGGCGCCGTTGTTTGAGACCACAGATGCACACACCAGGGCGGTGCTATTTGCTTACCGTAAGCTCAAGAACATGGACAAGGATGAGCGGATTCGAGCCTGCTACCTCCATGCCTGCTTGCGCTATGTTCAACGGGATTTCATGACCAACGCCTCATTGCGGAAACGTTTTGGTATTGAATCCAGAAACAGCGCCACTGCATCCAGAATCATCAAAGAGACTTTGGAAGCGGGGAAAATCCTTCCCTACGATGCCGCAGCATCCAGAAAATTTATGAAATACATACCCTGGTGGGCATGACAAGGAAACGAATATCTTATTTGACACGTAGCTGACACGAACCAGGAACTTGTCCTTGAAGGCACTTATAATATATTGAATATCAATTAGTTGCGTGCTAACCGTTTATTTGATGGTTATTTGATAGAAGTGCTCATTGAGCCAGAGAGTCAGCCTTGATTATCCTCAGGCATACAAGGCACAGAAATTACTTTAACAAAGCCAGAAAGGCTGAAGCCGCCCCGAAGAACGGCTTCGTTACTCCTTCTACTCATGGCAGACGAGCTGTATACAATATCTGCGCACTACAGGAAACGATCAAGGATTATTTCGGTTTTACTTTTCAAGTGGAGACCACTTCGTGAAAATCCAGACCATCGAAATCACCAATTACAAGGCCTTTCTCGGCACCTACCTAATCAAGGTGGGTGGCAAAAACCTGTTTATCTATGGCGAAAATGGAAGCGGAAAAGCTCGCTGTACTATGCCCTGAAGGATTTTTTCCAGTCTTCCATGGAAGATATCGACCTGAATGAACTTGAAAATGTATTCGTTTCCGAAAAGAAGAAAAGTAAAACATCCATCAAGGTTGTTTTCAAGCCAAATTGCCAGAGCCAGAACAAATTACAGTCTTACTACTTTAACACCAAGAAAAATGATACCCGCGCAACGGGTGACACCAGCATCCGCGACGGCAACTGACTGAAAAGCTTCCTAACCTACAAACACTTGCTGGCCATCCATTACCTAAAAAAGGCTGAGACCATCAATCTCTTTGATCTGTTGGTAATAGGTGTGCTCAAGCACTTCAAGTATTCCCTGACTAACGGCAAGGAATTGGGAGAGCTATGGGAGGCTGTGCAAAATCCCATTGCAAGAACCACTGGAAGAGAGTACCCGATCAACAAGAAAAAGACAGAAGTGAATGCGGCTATCAAGGCGTTCAACGAGGCCTTTGGCGAGCTGTTCAAGCCCGATAGCCCGGAATATATCCTAAAACACGCCAGACCTATTCTTGATCGCTTTCAGCACAACATCGGCTTAAATCTTCAATTCCCTCAGTTGCGCCCAAACAGCGATTACACCGCCATTGAAGGTGCCGAAGTCCATGTGAAATTGAAGTACGCTGGCAAGCAGATAGACAAACCGCATCTGTTCCTCAACGAGGCAAGACTCTCTGCCATCGCCATTTCGATTTACTTGGGAATGATCAAACGCCATGTGCAGGGCATCCCCTGCAAAGTGCTGTTTCTGGATGACATATTTATCGGTTTGGATATCGCCAATCGTCTGCCACTATTAAACTTGCTCGAAACTGAATTCCCTGAATATCAAATTTTTATTACTACTTACGACAAACCCTGGTTCGGATATGTAAAAGGGGTTCTGGATCAAAAATCAGATTGGAAAACCATGGAATTTTATGCGAAAGAAGAAGCTGCAGGCTATGAAATACCCATCATTTTGGATAACCCTGAATTCCTGGAACGTTCAAGGTTTCATTTAGGCCAATGCGACTACAAAGCGGCCGCGGTATATGCAAGATCAGCCTTTGAAAAGGTCATCAAGGATTATTGTCATAAGAAAAATAAAAAATTTTAGTATTCAAAAAAGGGGCCAACTAATAACGATTTGTGGACCGCAGTTTGCGGCGATATCTCCAGGGAGAAAAAAGAAGCTGTTGAAACATACCGGAGCTTGGTTATAAATCCTTTTAGTCATTATGATTCTGAGATACACGAAATTAGAGCCGAACTGGAGGGCGCAATCATGGTTATCGATAAATTGAAACATGAATTGGCAAAATTTTGATCAATAGATTCCAATATTCTGAAAATATGTGGAACCGAATACGTTGAATTTTCTCCACGCAACGGACATCCACCACGATAGATCTCCACATGGATATAAGCTGTAAAAAGGCAAAACGCGAACTCTTAAATGGCCAATCACAATACACACAAATGGATCTTCCCGGCACGTTTCCGGTCCGGTGTTTACAGCTGGAAAGCATCCAGGCTGGCCTGCCAGCGTCTGCGCGAAGCCGTCTCCGAAATAAAAAAGGTTGCGAAGAGAGATCCCGTCCTCGGTGCAGAGGGTGCGGTCCGCCTGATGGAAAAACTTTGGCCGGCGCTGGAGCATGTGGACAGTTCCAGCGGCGTCCTCGGAAACGCTGTCAACAAAGCCCTGGATGCGCTAATACCGATTATCATCAGGGCGCCCGCTGATGACAAGACACGCTCCCAATGGCTTGATCGGCTCTGGCAGGCCATGGCGGATGATGGTGTCGATTACCTCAGTCCGGTCGGTGACAAGTGGGGGGAAATCTGTGGCTCAGTGCAGGTCGCCGGGGACTGGGCCGATGATCTGATTTCAACCTTGCGGTCCTGTTGGTCAGATCCGAATCCGGGCAACTATTTCCACGGGGCGACGGCGTGTTTGTCCTGTTTGCTGGTGGCAGGCCGGTATCAGGAGTTACTCGATTTGCTGGATTTACATCGATATCGGATGTGGCATTACCGCCGTTACGGTGTCGAGGCGCTTCTGGCGCTGGGTAAGAAAGCGGAAGCCATCCAGTATGCCGAAGCCTCGCGGGGATTGAATCAGTCAGATTCCGTGATCGACCGCGCCTGCGAGCAAATACTGATCTCATCCGGTTTGCATGAGGAGGCCTATCGGCGCTATGGATTGAGCGCCGCAACCGGCAATTCCTATATCGCCAGGTTTCGCACGGTTGCGAAACGCTATCCCCAGAAGGATCAGTCACAGATTCTGGCTGACCTGATCGCCACAACGCCGGGAGAAGAAGGCAAGTGGTTCGCAACGGCCAAAGAGCTCAAGCTTTTTGAACTGGCGCTGGAACTCGCGAACCAGACCCCCTGTGATCCGAAAACGTTGACAAGGGCGGCCAGAGATTACCTCGACGCGGAACCGGTATTTGCCCTCGGCTCCGCCTTGGCCGCGCTTTGCTGGTTGAGTGAGGGTTGGGGCTACGAGGTGACCAGCGCCGATGTAATCGAGGCTTATGACCGGGCGATGGATGCCGCATTCAACCTGAATAAAGTTGACGATGTAAAAGATCAGATTCGACAAATTGTCGAGTCAGGTGAGAGTGCTTCTGTGTTGTTCGTTCGGCAGTCTTTACATGGAAGAATGCGCGCACATTTTTCAGCAGATCGGCAAGGGCATGTGGGCCATGCCGGATGAAATGAAGGCCATGGTGGAGACCAAGATGGCCCACCTGCGCTCCGGCGCAAGCTGCGCCTGGGTGCCCTCACCCACCGCCGCCACGCTGCACGCCATGCATTATCT